>CAVFCB010000021.1:0-21047 GCA_963620895.1 Bacteroidaceae bacterium
CTCTGCGCAAACGGAAAAGCGGGAACGGAAAATGTTTCCCGATGCGCTCCGAACGCGGCGCGTTGCCGCATTATCTTTTTGCCAAGCGCGCGGGAACGGAGTTTGATGAAACGTGCTATGTCGCACTCCATCGATGTTTGGAAAAAAAATATGCTCGGCAACTACGGGCTGCCGCCCGTCGCAATCGTTCGCGGGAGCGGTTCCCGCGTGTGGGACGAGGACGGCAGGGAATACCTCGATTTTTCGTCGGGAATCGCCGTGCTCGCGCTCGGGCACGCGCATCCGCACTGGGTGGAACGCGTGTGCGCGCAGGCGGGCAAGCTTGCGCATTGCAGCAATCTTTTCGTGAACGAAAACGCGCCGCTCGTCGCCGAGCGCATTACGCGCCACATGGGCGGCGGCAAAGTGTTTTTCTGCAACAGCGGCGCCGAGGCGAACGAATGCCAGCTCAAGGTTTCCCGGCTTTTCGGGCGTTCCCGCGCGGGCGGAGAAGAAGGAAAAATTTTCAAAGTCGTCGTTTGCGAAAACGCTTTTCACGGGCGGCTTTTCGGCACGATGGCGGCAACGCCGCAGGAAAAAATCCAGAACGGGTTTCGTCCGCTGATGCCGGGAATCGTCGTTGCCAAGCTCAACGACATCGAAAGCTTCCGCGCCGCAATTGATGACGCGACTGCCGCCGTGTTGCTCGAACCCGTGCAGGGCGAAAGCGGGCTTACGCCGGCGACGCCGGAATTCATGCGCGAACTTCGTGCGCTTTGCGACGAGCGCGGCGTGCTTCTCATGTGCGACGAAATCCAGTGCGGGATCGGGCGCACGGGCAAGCTCTTCGGTTTTGAGCATTCGGGCGTTGTGCCGGATTGTTTTTCGATGGCAAAAGGACTCGGCGGCGGTTTTCCGATCGGCGCCGTGTGGATGCGCGACGAGCTCGCCGAACTTTTTCATCCCGGGTCGCACGGCACGACGTTCGGCGGTAATCCGATGGCGTGTGCGGCGGCGCTCGCGGTATTCGAAACGCTCGAAAAGGAAAAACTCGTCGAGCACGTTGCCGAGTGCGCTCCCGCGTGGCGGGAACGGCTCGCGGAGCTCGTGCGGGAATTCCCGGAAATCCTCGTCGAAGTGCGCGGCGTCGGTTTTATGAGCGGACTGAAATTCCGCGACGTTCCCGCGCCGTGGATCGCGAAATTGCGCGAGGCGGGACTGCTCTGCGTCGGCGCAGGAAACAACGTGATTCGCCTCCTGCCGCCGCTGAACGCGAGCGTTGCCGAACTGAACGAATGCGTCGAAATTCTTCGCCGCACATTCGGGAACAAGGCGTAAAGTTTGCAAAAAAAAATCCTCCGTTATCTCTCTTCCATGAAATCTTCAATTCTGACTTTGAGTGTGCTCGCGCTGGCGTCGCTGACGGCGCCCGCGAGCGAAATTTCCGCTCTCGGCGACGTTCCCGTCGATTGGACTTCCGCCGAAAATTTCGGAAAACTCGCGGGAAAACCGAGCGAAATCAAAAACGCGCTCGTGGGTTTCAACGCGGCGTCCGGCACGTTTTTCTTCCCGAAATCGTCGCTGAAAAAACTGCGGGCGCAAGAGCTCGTTTCCGTGCAGATTGACGGCGAGTGGGCGAAATTTTCCGAGGGCGCGCTCTCCGTTTCGGATTTCAAAGCTCCGAAAAAAGCCGTGCGCCACGCGGACGCGTTGAAGGAGCAGGGCAAGGTGATTTCCCGCGTTTTTGAGGACAAGACGCACGCGCTGAAAGTCGAATGGTCGGCAACGCTGCGCGAAAAATCGCCCTACGTTTCGCAGACGTTCAAGCTCGTGAACGCGGGAACGAAACCGCTGAAACTTACGTCGCTGCGCTTCGGCACATTCGCGCTCGACGATGCAAACGCCGTGAAGACCGTCGGCAAGGTCGCGGGAGCGCCCGTTGCATTTGCCGACGATGTGCTCGGCGGGGTCGAATCTCCGAATTTTAAACTCGAAAAAATCGACGACAAAACGCTCGCGCTCGCTCTTCCCGTGAATTTGACGCTCGCGCCGAAGTCCGAGCTGAAATTTTCGTCGATGCTCGGTTTTTTCCCGAAAGAACAGCGCCGGCGCGCGTTTAACTACTACCTTGAGCGGGAACGCGCCGCGCCCTCGCAGCAGTTTCTTCATTACAATTGCTGGTATGATTACGGACTGAACCCGACCGAAGCAAAAATTCTCGAAAGCTTCGAAGCTTACGGGAAGGAGCTCGGCGCACGCGGCGTGATGCTCGATTCCGTAGTGCTCGACGACGGTTGGGATTATCCCGTGACGGGCGAGCTGTGGTCGCCCACGCCCGCAAAGTTCCCGAACGGCTTCAAAAATCTCACGAAAACGGCGAAAAAATACAAATCCAACTTCGGCATTTGGATTTCTCCGCTCGGCGGTTATTTCGATACCGACAAACGTATCGCAAGCGCGAAAAAAATCGGCGGACTTTCGCCCGACGCCGAGGCGTTCGACCTCGCCGATCCGCTTTACTACAAGTGGTTTCTCGGAAAATGCACCGATCTCGTGAAAAAGGACGGCGTCAATTACTTCAAGTGGGACAAGGCGGGCGAGGGCGCATCGATGCACTTCATGCGCCTTTGCGAAATCGCCGGCGAACTTCGTAAGGCGAACCCGAAACTTTTCCTGAACGTCACCGTCGGCACATGGCCGTCGCCGTTCTGGCTGAATCATATCGACTGCACGTGGCGCAACGGAACCGCCGACGTTTTCTGGTATTGTAAAGACGTGGGCGACAAGCGCGACCAGTGGCTGACGTTTCGCGATCAGGAAGCGATCAACTGCTTCGCGAAAAAATGCGAACTCTACCCGCTCAACTCCGCAATGCACCACGGGATCGTCCTCGGAACGCAGTTTCAGGGCAAGGATTGCGCGGAAGCGGGAACGGATATGAAGCGCGAGATTCGCTCGTATTTTGCGCTCGGCCCGAATTTGCAGGAAATTTACGTGGACTTCAAAATGGTCGCGGGAACGCCGTTCTGGGATCAGCTCGCGGAATCCGTGAAGTGGGCGAAAAAACACGCGAAGACGCTCGTGGACATTCATTGGGTGAAAGGCGAGCCGACGGCGAAAGAAGCTTATCTCTTCGCGGCGTGGCGGCGCGGCGACGGCACGCTCTACCTGCGCAATTCCTCTGCGGAAACGAAGAAAATCAAGTTTTCGCTCGCCGAGGCGTTCGAGTTGCCGAAGTCCGAAACGTCCGCAAAATACAAGCTTTCCGCCGCTTACGCGGACGAAGCGGAACTTTTCAAAACTCGCACCGTTCCCGCGACAAAGGACATCGTTCTCGAGCTCGCGCCGTTGCAGGTGCTCGTTCTCGACGCCGAAAAACAATAGCGGGAACGGCATTCGGGCGGCGCCGAATCTTTTTCCCCGTTTTTCGGAAAAAGAAAAAGCTCCGCCTGTGCCGTCTCCTGATAAATCTCTTGCACCGTTTAAGGCAAGGTGGGCTTCTCGGTTTCGCGTTCCCGCCATCCGCTCGAAGCGGCGCGGCGTTCCCGCAGATTTCGTGAATCCCTTAATTTTCTCATAGGAAAAGAGCGTTTTAACGGAGGGTCGAACACTGCAGAGCGCGGAAAATAGTGATTCCGCGCCCGGCTCCCCGCAAGAAAAAAGCGAGCGTTCCCGCCGCCGCGATCACGCCTCAATTCGCCTCCGAATCGCACCGCAACTTCGAAAAAACAAAAATAGAATTGCGCACGCAATGCGGATTTGATACCGTTCCCGCCAGTTTTTCGCGTCTGTCGTATAACGGCTATTATGTGACCTTCCCAAGGTTGAGACGAGGGTTCGACTCCCTCCAGACGCACCACTTTTTCCCGCTCCCGCGGGATTTTTTGTTGTTCGGGCGCGAGTGATGCAATGTTCGCGCAAAAAGAAAAGTTCCGCGTTGATTTTCGCGGGAACGCGGCGCATCATTGCGGGCACGTTTTTCGTAAAAAATAACAACCCAAAAATCACTGCAATGAAGATTCTTCTCGCATATTCCGGCGGATTGGACACCTCGGTGCTCCTTTCCTGGATCAAGAACAAATACAACGCCGAAATGATCGCGTTTTGCGCGAACGTCGGTCAGGAAGAAGAGCTCTCCGGGCTCGAAGAAAAAAGCAAAAAAACCGGCGCTTCCAAAATCTACATCGAAGATTTGCAGGAAGAGTTTGCCCGCGACTTCATTTTCCCGATGATGCAGGCGGGAGCGATTTACGAAGGGCAATATTATCTCGGCACCTCGATCGCGCGTCCGCTCATCGCGAAACGCATGGTCGAAATCGCCAAAGCCGAAGGTTGCGACGCCATCGCACACGGCGCCACCGGAAAGGGCAATGACCAAGTGCGCTTCGAGCTCGCCGCCGCCGCGCTCGCGCCCGATCTCAAAGTCATTGCTCCGTGGCGCGACGATTCTTTCCGCGCGCAGTTCCCGGGACGTAAGGAAATGATCGATTACTGCGTCGCGCAGGGCTTGCCCGTCGAAGCCAGCATGAAAAAACCTTACTCGATGGATCGCAACCTGCTTCACATTTCCTACGAAGCGGGAATCATGGAAGATCCGTGGTTCGACGCGTTTTGCCCGGAAAACAAGGCAATGTTCAAGCTTTCCGTCGCTCCCGAAGACGCTCCCGACGTTCCCGAATACATCGAACTCGAATTTGAAAAAGGCAACTGCGTTGCAATCGACGGCAAAAAAATGACGCCGCTCCAAGTTATGCAGACGCTCAACAAGCTCGGCGGCAAACACGGTATCGGCCGCGTCGATATGGTCGAAAACCGCTTCGTCGGCATGAAATCCCGCGGCGTTTATGAAACGCCGGGCGGAGCGATTCTCTTTTTCGCGCATCGCCAGATGGAATCCATTACGATGGATCGCGACACGATGCACCTGCGCGACGGTCTCATTCCGAAATACGCCGAGCTCGTGTACAACGGTTTCTGGTATGCGCCGGAACGCCTCGCGCTGCAGGCGCTCGTCACGGAAACGCAAAAGAACGTGAACGGCGTCGTTCGCGTCAAGCTTTACAAAGGTTGCTGCTACGTCGCCGGCCGCAAGTCGCCGAACTCGCTCTACAACCCGAATATCGCGACGATGGAAGCCGATCCGACCAACGCCTACGATCAGGACGATGCGTCCGGCTTCATCCACCTGAACGCGCTGCGCCTCAAAGTCAACGCGCACGTCAACGGTCCGAAAAACATGATGTGAGCGAAGCCGCTTGAAAGGCTAAGCTTCAAAAAAAGCGTTCCCGTGTGCGGGAACGCTTTTTTTTTCGGTCGTTAAGCTTTCGCTTTTAATTTTTTGAAAAGCGCTTTCGAGTTGCGCCCGTTTTCGGCGAGCTCGGCGCGGCGCGAGGGCGGAAGCATTTCCGGGTCGGCGTCTTCGAATCCGCACACGCTCCGGAAAAAACCGTAGGTCTGCGTCGTCAGCGTGATGAGCGTTTTGATTCCGCGTTCCCGCGCCTGATGTTCGGCGTAGGCGACAAGTTTTTTCCCGACGCCGCGATCCTGATAAAACGGTTGGACATAGACGCTGCACAGCTCCGCCGTTCCCGGCGCGTCTTCAAAGCGGCGCAGGCACGCGCAACCGATGATGCTTTCGTCGATTTCATAGACGAAATAATCTTCGGTGTGCGATTCGATGAGCTGGCGGGAACGCTTGACCAGACTTTTGTTTTTTACGGCATTTTTCGTGATGCTGTAAATGAATTGCGCGTCCTTTTTCTTCGCCGGGCGAATGCAGTCGTAATCGTTCGCGTGAATCATCGAACCCGTGCCGACTTTGTCGAAAATTTCCGCGAGCAGGCCGCCGTTCGTGCGTCCGTCGAGAATGTGCGCGCGTTGCGTGCCGTTGTTCAGCGCGCGAACGGCGAATTGCGCTTTCCCGCGCAACCGCGCTTCGATTTCGACATTCTTTTTCTGAAGCGCTTTTTCAAGCGCGGAAAGCGAGAGATTGACCTGCAGTTTGCCGTCGAGCACAAGCCCCGGGAACGGCGTAAGGTAAATGAGCTTGGACGCGCCCAACTCCACCGCAAGCTCCGCGGCAACGGAATCGCTGTTCGCGCGGAGCGAATTGCCGTCGCGATCGCACAAAATCGGTCCGACCAACGGAATGACTCCCTGCGCGAGCAACGATTTCAGCAACGGCGTGTCGATTTTTTCGACCTTGCCCGTCAGCAACTGATCCGCGCCGCCGAGCACGCCGACTTGCGTCGCGCGAATCGCGTTCGTTACCGCGCATTTCAGATTCGCATGCGTCAGTCCTTCGATGATGCTTTGCGTGACGATCCCGGCGGCTTCGCAGGCAAGCTCCATCGTGTCCGCATCCGTCACGCCTTCGCCGTAAACATCGGAAAGTTTTACGCGTTGCCGCGCCGCCATGTCGCGAAGCTGTTTGCCGATCCCGTGAACAATGACGACGTTGATGTTCAGGCTGCGCAAAACCGCAATGTCCGTGACGAGATTTTGAAAATTCTCGTGTTCGACGATGCTCCCGTCGAGCGCAACAATAAAGATGTGCTCGCGAAACATCGGGACATATTTGAGAATGCCCCGGAGATCCGTCGGTTTCAACGGACGTTCAGATGTGCGTGAGGTTGCCATTGCCGAAATCAGGAATTATGCGGCTTTCGCGCGTTCCCGCAAATTGAATTTTTTTGCCGAAGGCGAAAAAAAAGACTTCGCCGAATCTCCGATTTGCCCGCGGGCGTTCACCCGTTCCCGTTGCGCTTGCCCGCGCGGGGAAATCGTCTATATTGGAGGCATGAAGTATTGCGTCATCGGTCTTGGAATTTTCGGGCGGCATCTTTGCACGCACTTGGCGAGCTTGGGCGCGGAAGTGCTGGCGATTGACCCGCGCGAGGAAAACGTCGCTTCGGTCAAAGACGTCGTGGATGTCGCCGTCGAGCTGGATTTCACCGATCCCGTGCCGTTTGCGCAGTTCCCCGTCAAGGACATGGACGCCGTCGTCATTGCAATCGGCGACAATTTTGAAGCGTCGATGATGCTGACGTTGCGCATGCAGGAACTCGGCGCGAAAAAAATCATTTGCCGCGTGCTTTCGCCCATGCACGAGCGCCTGCTGAAACTGCTGAAAGTCGATCGGCTCGTCGTTCCCGAAGAATTTGCCGCGCGCGGGCTCGCGCATTCGATGATGATCAGCGGCGTCGTGGACGGCTACGATCTCGGCGACGGGCACGTCATCATCGAGGCGACCGTTCCCGCCGGACTCATCGGGAAAACTTTGGAGCAGGTCGCGCTCAGCTTCCGCAAATATCGAATTTTGCTCGTGACGGTGAAACGCCTCGTCAAACATCCGATTCTCGGAAAAATTTTGCCGCGCTCGGGCGGCGATTTGGACGACGACGATCGCGCTACGCTCGGCGTGCCGAAACTCGACGTCGAATTCAAGGCAGACGACGTGCTCGTGCTTTTCGGCGCGGAAAAAAATCTGCCGCGCTTCCTCGAATCCGTTTCCAAGCCCGAATTTTCCCCGCCGTCGCCGGGCGCCGAGGCGTGAAGCCTTCGCGGGAACGTTCCCGCGGAAAACGATTTGCGCCTGCGGGAACGCGTTGTTAAACTCGCAGCTCATTTTTATGGAAGACGACGCAGACAGCAAATTTTCTCTCAGCGGAGCCGAAAAGAAAAAGCTTCGCGGCAAGGCGCAACTTCTTGAAGCGAAGCTTTCCGTCGGCAAAAACGGCGTGACTGCGGAAACGCTCAACACGCTCGCGGCGCTGTTCCGAAAAGAACCGCTCGTGAAAATTCGTTTCGCCGAAGGGCGCGCGGAAATGAAAGCGCAAATCGCCGAAATCGAACTCGGCGCGGGCGCGCTTTGCGTCGGACACGTCGGGCGCACGGCGTCTTTTTACAAACCCGTTCCCGTTCCCGCCGCGGAACCGCTCGATGCCGGCGCCGACGAGCAATGACGCGCGCTTCGGCGTTCCCGCAAAAAACTTTTTCTCAAAAATTTTCTCGAAAAACCGCAATGAAGAACATTCCTATTTTTGAAATCTCGGAACAACTCGGAATCGACGAACGCTTCGTCGAACCTTACGGGCGCGACAAAGCGAAAATCTCGCTCGAAGCGCTGAAAAATCCGCAACGCCGAGGAAAACTCGTGCTCGTTTCCGCAATTACGCCGACGCCCGCAGGCGAGGGCAAGACGACGACGTCCATCGGGCTCGCGCAGGGACTTAAAAAAATCGGCAAAAAAACGGCGCTCGCGTTGCGCCAGCCGTCGATGGGTCCGGTTTTCGGGCGCAAGGGCGGCGCGACCGGCGGCGGGAAGAGCGTCGTGATCCCGTCCACGGAAATCAATCTTCAATTCACCGGCGATTTTCACGCCATCACGTCCGCGCACAATCTTCTCGCCGATGCGATCGACAACCGCCTGTATTTTCGCAACACGCGCATTGATCCGCGCCGCGTCACGTGGAAACGCGTGCTCGATATGAACGACCGCGCTCTGCGCAACATCATCGTCGGTTGCGGCGGGAACGGCGTGCCGCGCGAAACCGGTTTCGACATCACCGTCGCTTCCGAAATTATGGCGATTCTCTGCCTTGCGCAGAGCTACGACGATCTTCGTGCGCGCCTGAACAAAATGGTCGTCGGCTTCGACTCGGAAAACAAGCCCGTCTTCGCTTCCGAAATCGGCGTTACCGGCTCGCTCATGGCGATTTTGAAAGAAGCTCTCAAACCGAATCTCGTGCAAAGCATCGAGGGCGTTCCCGCGTTCATCCACGGCGGTCCGTTTGCCAACATCGCGCAAGGTTGCAATTCCGTCATCGCGACGAAAGCGGCGATGAGTTTCGCCGATTACGCCATCACCGAAGCCGGATTCGCGTTTGACCTCGGCGGAGAAAAATTTTTCGACATCAAATGCCGCACTGCGGGATTTGCGCCCGACGCCGTCGTCATCGTCGCCACGATTCGTGCGCTCAAAATGCACGGCGGACGCGGACTTTCGGAACTTACCGAGACGGACGTTCCCGCAGTCGAACGCGGACTTGAAAACCTTGCCGCGCACATCGATTCCGCGAAAAAATTCAAACGCCCGATCGTCGTCGCGATCAATCGTTTCCCGACGGATTCCGAGGAAGAATTTGCGGCGGTGAAAAATTTCTGCGCCGCGAGCGGCGTAAAATGCGCCGTTGCCGATGTGTTCGGGAACGGCGGCGCGGGCGCGGTCGAGCTTGCAAAACTCGTCGTCGAAGCCTGCGACGAACCTTCGCCGGAATTTTCTCCGCTTTATTCGCTCGATCTTCCCGTCGAAGAAAAACTTAACATTATCGCACGCGAAATTTACGGCGCGGACGGCGTTTCCATTGCGCCGAAAGCTCGGAAAAAACTCGAAATGCTCGAACACGCCGGCGCGTCCGGTCTCATGATTTGCATGGCGAAAACGCAAAATTCGATTTCCGACGATCCCGCGAAACTCGGTCGCCCGAAAGGATTCACCGTTGCCGTGCGAGATTTCGAAATCGCCGCCGGCGCGGGATTCCTCGTCGCGCTTACCGGCGAAATCATGCGCATGCCTGCGCTCCCGCGCGTGCCTTGCGCCGAGGTGATCGATCTCGACGCCGCCGGCAACATCACCGGAATGCTCGGAGTTTGAAATTTTGCCGCAGGGCAAAGCTCGCGAAAAAAAACCGCGTTCCCGCAAAAAGCGCTTGCACAGAGCGCTTTTTTTGGCAAAATCGCGGCTCGGAAATAGGACGGAACACGTCCGAAATCCGTTTCAAACCAGAAAAAAACTCAAAATAATGAAAAACATGAAAAACACGATGGTCGCCCGCGTTCCCGCGAGCCTTAAACTCGCCGCGCTCGCCGCGACGCTCCTCGTTCCCGCAGGTGCGTTCGCCCAAGCGACGTCCGAATACGATTTCAACACGGCACCGAAGTCCGAAAGCCTCCTGCAGTCCGTCTCCGCGAAGCTGTTCTACGGCGGAGCACAGGAAAAAGCCATAAAGGATTCGGAAATCCCCAGAGTCGATATCGGAGGTCTGACAGTCGAATATACTCGGAATCTGACGCCGTACATCGACTTTGTCGCAGCTTTGAGCATCGGCGGCGGAAGCAGCGATTGCGAGCGCACGGAATATTATTCTTCTTCCTACTACAAAGCGCGCGGTGAAGTCACGCTTTTCACGTATGAAGCGGAAGTCGGCGTGAATCTCCGCGCACCGGTCAGCGATTCGTTTTCGTTCTTCGTCGGTCCCCGCGTCGGCGTGAATGCTCTCTATGCCGAAGTGGAAATGGAAGAGTGGACAAGCACCGCGCATTCGGACAAAAAAGAAAGCGACACGGATGTCGGATTCCTCTACGGCGTTGATGTAGGAGCAACAATCTCCTTCACTGAACACCACGGAATGACGTTCGGCGTCGGCTACCGTGCTTCGACGGCGAATCCGGAGAAGAGTGAAGTTAAAATTGAAGATCAGTCGTGGGTGCGCGTCTCCGTCGGCTACCAGTTCACGTTCTGAAAAACTTCGTTTTTTCTCAGCAAACGTTCCCGTGAAAATTTCGCGGGAACGTTTTTTTTGCGCGCGTGTCAGAAAATTTTTGAAATCAGCGCGGCGACGGCGGCGGGAACGTCTTCCGGCGCGGGCGCGGGGAAATCGACTTCGCGGTGTCCGATGCCTTCGCGGAAGAGCAGAAGCCGATTTTCAAAAAAGTGAACGGCGAACGCGCTGTGGCAACCTTCGCCGAGCGCGGCGAGAAAGGCGCGTTCGATGCTGACGGCGAGCGTCGTTTCCGCATCGCAGGCGCGCGCAAAAAATTCCGCATCGCGGGAACGCGTCTGCAACGCGATCGCCGCCTGCGCCGCCGCCGGCACCATTACGTCGAACGGAAGCGGACGAAATTCGAGTCCGGGAAATTCGTCGATTTCGAGCCGCGCGAGTCCTGCCGCGGCGAGGAAAGTCGCATCGGCTTCGCCGCCGTCGGCGATTTTTTGCAATCGCGTCATAAGATTTCCGCGCAGTTCGCGAAATTCGGCGAAAGGAAAGAGCGCGATTTTCGCTTGTGCGCGGCGACGCGGGGAACCGGTCGCGATCCGCGCGGGAACGCCGTCGGGAAGATTTTCGCGCAAGATGAGCACGTCGTGCGCATCGGCGCGCGGCAGGCAACCCGCGAGCGTCGTTCCCGCGGCGAGGGCGGTCGGCAAATCTTTTCCGCTGTGCACGGCGAGGTCGATTTCGCCTGCGACGAGGGCGTTTTCGAGCTCGGACGTGAAAAGCCCTTTGCCGCCGGTTTTTTCGAGCGACCACGCGAGTTTTTTGTCGCCTTGCGTGACGAAGATTTTCAGCTCGCACTCCGCCTCGGGAACGGTTTCCGCAAGCGCGGCGCGCGCGAGTTCCGCCTGCGCGAGCGCGAGCGGGCTGCCGCGCGTGCCGATGATGATTTTTTTGCGATGCGTCGATTCCGTCGTCGTCATGGTGCACGAGCTTAATCTTTGCGGGAAAAATTGAAAAGCTGTTTCGGGGCGACAAAGCGTTTGCGCGGGAACGGGGAAAAGTGTAATTTTCCGTCCATGGCTGAAAAGAACGAGGAAAAGAAGGAGACGGGCGTTCCCGCGCAACAACGGTCGGAGGTTTCCGCCGGCGGGATCGGCTTTGCGCTTGCGGTGATCGGGTTGCTGTGTTTCTGGGTGCCCGTGATCGGCGTCGGCTTTTGGTTTCTCGGCTTGCTGTTTTCGTTTGCGGGAATTTTTGCGGCGCCGCGCGGGTTCGCGATCAGCGGGCTTGCGGTTTCCGCGATTGCGTGCGGATTTATTTTGTTTCTTGCGCAGGGCGAACCTTTTGAACACGTGCTTGCGGAGGCGAAGTCGCTTTTCCGCGCGGAAGTCGTCGATGGCGCGTATGTGCGCCCGGAAGGCGCGAAGCACGAAGTCGCCGTTCCCGCGGAAACGGTTGTTTCGGCGCACACGGCGGCGGTTTCGCCGAGCCGCGCGGAAACGCCTTCGGACGGTTCATTTTCTTCCGACGACGAAACGCCCGCCGTTCCCGTTAGCGGAGCATCGGGCGTGCGCCGCGTCGCGGAGCCTGTCGCCGGCGAATTTTTCCCGCCGTTTCCCGTTTCGCGTTTTGAAGAAATTTCCCGAAAGCGCGGGACGTGGCCGAAGTTCGTGCGATTGACTCGCGCCCGAAAAATCACGCTTTGGGACGATGATTCCAAGGAAATTATGGGCAAGATGGAAATTCCCGCGGGCTCGGTGGTCGAAGTGCTCGCCGTGCGTTCCGACGGCGCGCTTGAAGCGCTCGACTGCACGGGACAGCGGTTTCAGATTCTTGCCGCGGATACGAATTTCGCGGAGATGTGGATATTGCGGAATGAAAATTGAAAAATGCGCTCCTTTTTTGCGGGAAGCCCCCGCATTTCAGCGGGGGCTTTTACCTTATTTTTTAATTGACTCCAAGATAAGGAGAATCAAAATAAGAACCAGTGTTATGGTTTCCATTTAGGGATTCCTTTCTAACCGTCAACGGTGCCAGCCGTTGGCGGTTTTTTTATTACTGCTCTGATTTCGCCTCGATCAGCCGCGCGAGCATTGCCGCGACTGACAGTGCTTCGAATCATGAAAAATTCGCCGCAGGTCGGCGACTGTTTTTTTGCTTTCCGCTCGCGTTCCCGCAGAAAGCGGCGTATGCTCCGCGCTCATGAAATTTGCGATACTCGGTTCGGGGACAGGAAGCAACGCGGAGGCGATTCTTAAAGCCTATCGCGCGGGAACGCTCGGCGCCGCCGAGCCGGTCGCGATTTTTTGCGATATCCCCGGAGCAAAAATTCTCGAACACGGGAAAACCTACGGCGTTCCCGCGTATCAGCTCGATCCGGGACCGTTCAAAACGAAATTTTCTCCCGAACGCGAAAGCGCGTGGGCGCAGGCGATTCGCGATGCCGGCGCGGAGTGGATCGTGCTCGCGGGATTCATGCGCGTGCTGAAAGCTCCGTTGCTCGACGCGTTCCCGAACCGCATCATCAATCTTCATCCGTCGCTGTTGCCGTCGTTTCAAGGGCTTGACGGGATCGGTCAGGCGTGGCGCTACGGCGTTGCCGTGAGCGGATGCACGGTGCATTTTGTAAATTCCGAACTCGATCGCGGCGCGATTATCGACCAAGCGGTCGTGCGCCGCGAACCGGGCGATACGCTCGAAAGCTTCGCGCAGAAGATTCACGACGCGGAGCACAAAATTTTGCCGGATGTCATTCGGCGCCTTTCTCTCGGCGAAATCACGCCGAAAAACTGAAAAAAATCAATTCTCAACCGTCAAAACGTGCGCTGCGGCGCCTTTCCCGAAATGATTGAAACACGTTGCGAAATCGACAGCTCTTTGGCTCAGCCGCTCGAAGATTTTTTTTGCGAACTCGTGCGTTCGCCGTGGCTGATTTTTCATGAAAAAGTCGGTGCGCCGCATTGGCTGATGGGCTATTTCGACAGCGAGGCGGAAGCGCTCGACGCGTGGGCGGATCTTCGCAAGGCGTTTCGCGCGTTGCCGGAGCGTCCGAGCATCGGCACGCTCGAAGATCGCGATTGGAAAGAAGCTTACAAGGCGAATCTGCATCCGTGGAGCTACGGACGCCTGCATTGGGTGCCCGAATGGCGGCGCGCGGAATACGCCGTTCCCGCCGGCGCGGCAGTCGTGTATTTTGACGCGGGACTCGCGTTCGGCACGGGCGATCATCCGACGACGCGGCTCTGCGGGCAACGGCTTGTCGATTTTCTCGAGGCGCGCGGCGGCGCCGGCTCCGAGGCAGTCGCGGGAACGTCCGTAATCGACGCCGGCTGCGGCTCCGGAATTCTCGCGATTTCCGCGGCGCAACTCGGTTGCAAAAAAGTTTTCGGTTTCGATCGCGATCCCGAAGCGGTGGAAGTTTCCATTGAAAATCGCGCAAAAAACGCGCTCCCGGAAAGCGCCGTCACGTTTTCTCACGACGGGTTGGAAACCGGTCTGGAAAAGGCGGGAGCGTCGGACATCGTGCTCGCGAACATCATCAGCGATGTGCTTTGCATTTACGCGGACAACTTGCTCGCGGCGGTGAATCGCGGCGGCATGCTCGCGCTCAGCGGAATTCTCGCAAGCGAGCAAACGACGGTGAAGCGCGTGTTCGAGGCGAAAGCGCGTGCGGCGTGGGGCGGGAACGTCCGCGTTGACGGGCGCGTCATGGGCGAGTGGTCCGATGTCGCGCTCTTCCGCGAATGAGCGCGTTGCGCCGAGGGAAAATCTGCGTTCGTTCGCGGACGATTTTTTTCTTTCCGAAATCTCCGCATTTTTCCCCGGAGTTGCGGGCGGGCGAAAAATAGGTTTTAATGTGCGTTCGCATTTTTAATTTTACGGGAACGCTCAATGCCGGACATTCGCCATATTCGCAATTTTTGCATCATCGCGCACGTTGACCACGGGAAGACGACGCTCTCCGATCGCCTCCTCGAACACACGAAAACGGTCGAACAGCGCCAAATGAAGGATCAGTTGCTCGACGCGATGGATCTTGAACGCGAAAAAGGCATCACGATCAAGAGCCATCCCGTTTCCATGCATTACACGGCGCGCGACGGGAACACGTATTTGCTCAATCTCATCGATACGCCCGGGCACGTGGATTTTTCGTATGAAGTTTCGCGTTCGCTCGCCTCGTGCGAGGGCGCGTGCCTGCTCATCGACGCATCGCAAGGCGTGGAGGCGCAAACGGTCGCAAACGCAACGCTCGCGCTTCAGCAAAATTTGGCGATCATTCCCGTAATCAACAAAGTCGATTTGCCCAGCGCGCACCCGGAAGAAGCGAAGCGGCAGGTCGAAGACGTGCTCGCCATTCCCGCGGACGACGCGATTCTCGCTTCGGGGAAAAGCGGGATCGGCATCGACGACATTCTCGAAGCCGTCGTCACGCACGTTCCCGCGCCGCGTTGGGCGGATTATCCGGCGCCGCGCGCATTGATTTTCGATTCGAAATTCGACGCTTACAAGGGCGTCATCACTTACGTTCGCGTGTTTTCGGGAACGTTTCGCGCCGGCGATACCATTGTGCTTATGGCGACGGGCGCGAAAAGCCAAATCAAGGAAGTCGGAATTTTTTCTCCGAAAATGAAGCCGGCGGACGCGCTCGAACCCGGCATGGTCGGCTACGTCGTGACGAATATTCGCGATGTTTCCGAGGTGAAAATCGGCGACACGATTACGTTTGCGGGAACGCCGGCAAAAGAACCCGTTCCCGGCTTCAAGGAAGTGCGTCCGATGGTGTTCAGCGGAATTTATCCGCTCGACACGAGCGAATACGAAAAACTCAAAACGGGACTCGCGAAACTCGCGATCAACGATGCCGCGCTGACTTACACGGCGGAAAGCTCCGCCGCGCTCGGCTTCGGATTCCGTTGCGGATTTCTCGGCTTGCTCCATATGGAAATCATTCAGGAGCGCCTGCGCCGCGAATACGATTTGGACATCATTTCGACGTATCCGAGCGTCATTTACAAAGTTTATTCCAACGGCGGAAAACTTTCGCTCATCGACAATCCGTCGCTCATGCCGCCGGCGGCGGAAATCGAAAAGACGGAGGAGCCGACCGTGCGCGCGCACATTCACGTTCCCGGTTCCAGCATCGGAGATATGCTTACGCTCGTGCAGGAAAAACGCGGCGTGTGCGATCACATCGATACAATCGACGACCAGCGCGTCATGCTCTCGTGCACGCTCCCGCTGAACGAAATTCTCGTCGATTTCAACGACCGACTGAAATCCATTACGCGCGGCTACGGCTCGATGGATTACGAAGTCGGCGAATACGCGGAAAGCGAGCTCGTGAAGCTCGACATTCTCGTGAACGGCGATCCCGTGGACGCGTTTTCCACAATCGTGCATGCATCGAAAGCGGAATCTCAAGGGCGCAGGCTTTGCGAACGCCTGAAAGAACTGCTCCCGCGGCAACTTTTCAAAATCGCGATTCAGGCGGCAGTCGGCGGGAAGATCATCGCCCGCGAAACGCTCGGTTCCGTCGGCAAGGACGTTCTCGCAAAATGCTACGGCGGCGACATCACGCGCAAACGCAAACTTCTCGACAAGCAGAAGGAAGGCAAAAAGCGCATGAAGGAAATCGGCAAAGTCTCGATCCCGCAGGACGCGTTCATCAAAATTCTCAAAAACGAAAAATAGCGCGGTCGCCCGCTCGCGGCGCCTGATTTTTTCCGTTCCCGCGCAACGCGGATTTTCCGAAAAAAATCGCCTCTTTGTTGTTTCACAACGGAGAAGAAACGAGTAGTATCGAGCGTATGGATTCGGACGTGCAACGACGCTTTTTTATGCTGGAGTTTTCTTCGTGGTCGGAAAACTTCCTGCGCTACATGTCGGCAATGATTATCGCGTTGCTCGGCGTAGCGCTTGCGCAGTCGTTTTTCGCTCTCGGCGGAGTGGACGCGCAGTATCTCATCTGGACATTCGGATTGTTGGTGCTGACGGTCGGCGCGCAGTTTCTCGTGTTCTGGGCGAGAATCGGACACGGATTTCGCACCAGCGGGATCACGATGTATTTTTTCCCGTGGCTTGCGCTGTTGGTGATTGATGCGTATTGGCTGTCGCAAACGCCGTGGCGCGCGGAATATGCGGTTTGCGTGAACATGTTGCCGTTGATGGCGTTTTTCGCGGCGATTCACGTTTCGCGCACGAAACGCACGCGTTGGTGGCTGATTTCGTTGGTGGCGATGCTGACGCTGGCTTCGGGGCTGTTCGCGTTTTTGCGTCCGGACATGCAGGACGTCGTCACGCAAACGAGCGGGAACGGGCTCGGCGATTCCGTGCGCCTGATTTTCGGCGGCTTTGAGTATCGCGTGGGCATCGGCGCGATGTTGCTGCTTTCCTTTTTCCCGGCGGCGTCGTTGGTCACGAGCCCGCGCTTCAAAATTTGGGCGCGGCTGTTCGGCGTTTATGTGGCGGCGCTGTTTTTGTTGGGCATCGCGTTCACGCGGCATTTCGGAGTTTATCTGGGATTCTTCGTCGGATGCGCGTTTGCCATTTTCCTGATGGTGCGCCGCCGGAGCTCGCGTTGGATTTCCCTCGCGGTGGTGGCGATCGTCGGCGTGTTTTCGCTGTGGACGACGGATTTGAACGTGGGTTGCCTGCGCACCGTTCCCGTGCCGGAAGTGATGGAAAAAACTTTTTCGGACGAAGAGCGTCTCGCGGGAACGCGTTATGTGCTCCCGCACGCGGCGATGGAAATGTTCGCTTCCTCGCCCGTGTTCGGCGTCGGTTCGGATCGCTTCGGCGACGAATTTGAAAAATATCGTCCGCCGCAGTGGCAGACGGATCCGCGCACGGCGGGAAGTCTCGTGCTGAACACGCTTGCGGAGCACGGGATCGTCGGGATGCTGGCGCTTTTCGGTCCGTTGGCGTTTTTGCTTTTCTTGGGCGTTCGCGCCTGCCGCGCCTTGCCGTGGCAAGCGGACACCGAACGTGCGGCGTTGCGCCGCAAAATGGGGATTTGGGACTTGGGCGCGCTCCCGGAAGAACGAATTGCGCTTGCTTCGACGCTCAGCGGATTGCTCGGCGTCGGCGTGCTTTTCGCAATCGATTATCCGCAGAACATTCCGGGCGTTTCGATCGCTTGCGGAATTTTCGGCGGGATCGCCGGTTTCCTGACGAGTATCGAATGGCGGCGAAGAATCATCTACAGCGGTTCGCGCCGTCACGTGCTGTTGCCGATTGCGTTTCTCGTTCCCGTGCTGTTGTTCGCGGTGTTCCTGCCGTATTTTCGCGCGGAGTCGGAATTTCAGCAGGGCGAAAAGGCGTTGCGCCCGTTTTTCCTGAATCCGATGACGGGGCGGACAATCGAGAGCTCGCCGGATTTTCACGCGCTTGACGTTGCGGAAACGCACTTGCGCTCCGCTCTCCGAAAAAATCCCGGACACGGGGACGCGTGGGCGGCGCTCGCGGAAAAATTTATCTTCGATTGTCAGCGAGATCCGATGAACACTGCGGCTTACGGCGCTTGCCTTCGGGAAGCGGCGGATCGCGCAATGTCCTGCTCGAAAGCGGTGCCGCAGTTCTACCAACTTCGCGCCGCGGCGGAAATGATGGAAAACGAATTTGATGTCGCGCGGGAAGATCTTCGGCGCGCCAATGAGATGCGTCCGTTCAACGTGCAAAGTCTGCTTTTCTGTGCGGAAGCGCTTCGCTCGTTCCCGCAGGGCGTGGAAGAAGCGGCGAAATTGCTCGTTCGCGTTTCCGCGCTTTTGCCGAATTCCGGCTACGTCGAAGGCATGCTCGCGCTCATTTCCATGGGCGATGTGGACGCAAACGGGAACGGCGCCGCCGAGTCCTCATCGCAATCGAAAGGCGAAATCGTTTTGCCCGAATTCTGATTTTTTTCGCCGCCGACACGAAACGTTTTTTGGTTTTTTGAGATGGAAGAAGAAAAGAAAACATTTTTTCTGATCAGTGCGAGAATGCTGTTTTTGTCGTGGATTCTCCAAATCGTTTTCGCGCTTTGGACTTTTGCGATATTTGTCATTTTCGCGAGCGCCGACCACGGAACGGAAGAGCTTTCCGCCGTTTCCGCGCCGCGCGAAAATCCCGACATCAGCGCGGAGTTTTCCGTCTTCCCCGCAAGCCTCATCGCGCCGAATCCTCCGACCGAAGGCTTTTGATGCTCGCCGTTCGGGAACAGCGGACGACGCCGTTGTTTTCGGATTCCGAACAGAAAAAATGAAAAAAATCGTTGCCCTTGCTTTTGCCCTTTCTGCCGTTCCCGCGATGTTTGCGGGAACGCCGTCCGCAGAAAATTACGAAGTTCCGCCCGCCGCCGTGCGTTCCGTGTCGGCGGGAGAAAAAAACGTTTGCGCGGAAATCGCTCCGTTCGCCCGTTTTTCGCGCGACTCCGTTCCCGCGACCGATTTTTCCCGCGAAAAAAGCGTTCCCGCGTGGCGCGGAGAAACCGTGAATTTTCGCTTCGGCGTTTGGGGCGGCGGGAACGCAACAAAGCCGCTCGCCTACGCAAAACGTTTTTCGCTGAAAAATGCCGCCGGCGCAAAAATCGTTGCAACGGTTTCGCCCGTGCGTTGGGCGGTCGGGCAGGGCGGCGCGCAGTTTGCGGATATCGTGGATGCGCCGGGTGCGCCGACTTCCGTTCCCGCGGGAACGCTTCGCGAGTTGCTCGTTTCCGTCGCCGTTCCCGCAGAAGCGGCGCCGGGCGAATACGTCGGCGAATTTCGCGCGGACGCTGCGGGCAAAAAAGTTTTTCCCGTGAGCATTCGCGTGCTCGCCGCGAAGCTTCCGCCGCCGCGGGAACGCGCCGTGCATTTGGATTTGTGGCAGCATCCGCAGGCGTTCGCGCGTTGGGCGGGCGTAAAGCCGTGGACGCGAAAACATTTCGACGCGGCACGCGGCGCGATGGAACGCCTGCGCGATCTCGGGCAAAAAGTCATCACCTGTTCCGTGATCGAGGAGCCGTGGAGTCATCAGACTTACGACGACTGGGAATCGATGGTGAAATGGCGTCGCACCGCCGCCGGCAAATGGCGCTTCGATTATTCCGCGTTCGACGCATGGACGGATTTCATGATGAAAGAAATCGGAATCGACGCGCAGATTTCCTGCTATTCGATGCTTCCGTGGTCGATGCGCCTGCGTTATTTCGACGAAGCCGCGGGAACGGAAAAACAGCTCGCGCTCGACGTCGCTTCGCCGCAATTCGAGGAAGTTTGGGGCGCGTTTCTTTCCGATTTCAGAAAACATCTTTCCGAAAAAAAACTGCTTGATCGCACCTGCATCGCGCTCGACGAACGTCCCGATGCGCAACTCGACGCCGCGCGAAAAGTCGTCGAAAAATTCGCTCCCGAGCTGAAAATCGTTTCCGCGAACGACCATCCGACGCGGATGAGCGATTTCGTGTACGACATTTCGCCCGTGTTCGGGCATTCCGGAGGCGACGTTCCCGCGCTCGCCGAAAAGCGCCGCGCCGAGGGGAAAAAGACGACGTTTTACGTCTGCGTGCAACCTGCGCGTCCGAACACGTTCACGCACAGCGCTCCCGCCGAAGCGCATTGGCTCGGACTTTACGCGGCGGCAAACGGTTTCGACGGCGTTTTGCGCTGGGCTTACAATTCGTGGAACGAAAATCCGTTCGCCACGACCGCGTTCGGAAATTGGCCGGCGGGCGATTGCTTCTTGGTTTATCCCGGAAATCGCTCCTCGATGCGGCTCGAACATTTGCGCGACGGACTGGAAGATTTTGAAAAAATCGCGATTCTGCGTTCCCGCGCACGCGAAAAAAATGCGTCTGCGGCGCTGAAAAACGCCGTTGCCGCGCTCGACGCTTTTCTGCGCGAGACGTTTACCGTCGCCGCCGGCGGCGGGAACGCGCACGAGGCGCAGACGCTTCGCGCGATCGAGTTGCTCAATGCCGCTTCGCTTGCGGCGGAATGATTTTTTTGTTTGCTTCCGGAAAAATGGAAATCGCGCTCATCATCATCGCTTTTGTCCTGATTCTGCTCGGGTGCGTTTTCGTGTTCGTTCCCGGACTGCCGGGACCGCTCATCGCGTGGACGGGACCGCTCGTCTATTTCGTTTTCTCCGAAGCGCCGCCCGAACAGGCGCTCCCGTTCATCGGCACGTGGTCGCTCGCCATCTCCGGCGTGTTTGCCGCGGGAACGCTGGTTTTCGACTTTTTTTCAAGTTGGTGGGGCGCGAAAAAATTCGGTGCGACTTGGCGCGGCGGGCTCGGAGCCCTCGTGGGCGCAATCGCGGGACCGATTTTGTTTTCGCCGCTCGGCGGAATTTTCGGTGCGTTGCTCGGATTGCTCGTGGGGCCGCTCGTCGGCGCAGTCGTCGGCGAACTGCTCGGCGGGAACGATTGGCAAAAAAGCACGCGAGCCGGCTGGGGAACGCTTCTCGGCACGCTCGCGGCAACAATCGTCAAACTCTTTTACTGCCTCTGCATCGTTGTGTGGATGCTCGCCGCCGTAATTGCCGGCGCGATGTAAAAACAAAAGACCCGCGTTTCCGCGGGTCTTAAAAGTGGTAGCCGGTGCAGGACTCGAA
>CAVFCB010000022.1:0-21025 GCA_963620895.1 Bacteroidaceae bacterium
CGCGCGTTCCCGCGCTCGCCCCACGGTTAGCGTCAGTTCGCCCGCTTCGCGGACGGGAACGCGCTTTGTTTTTTCCCCTGCGGCGAAAACAGCGGTCGGCGTTCAGCGCTTAGCGTTTTTCTCCGACCGCCGATCGCCGAAAACCGAGGCGGCATATTCCATCACGCGAAACACGTTTTCGACCGCCATCGAATTTGCCATCAGGGGCATTCGGCAATCGCGCGTGCCGTTGAAACGAGCTCTGCGACACGTGCGCAAAGCGACAAATGCGAGGAATTGTCGACCGAACCGCTCAGCGCCAACTTAAACCGATCAATCGAATGGACAAGATTATTGCGTTCATCGAACTGCATCGTTTTTTCTGACATCGTTTCCGGGCATTGTGGTATTTGCCGCAACGATGCATCAGCTTGAAGATTTATTTCGAGCAGATACGGATCCGTGCGGATTTCCAATAGCCGCGTTCTTTCCCTCGAAATAAGAGAACAAAAAAGCTCTATCGGAACGCATTCATCGTTGCGTTCGGCTTCCAAATAAAGATGAGCACTGTATTTTTGAGGATCGTTGAAATGACAACGAACTACTTTGAGATCGTTGAATATACGGTATTCCGGGGAGCACATCTGCGCGAAAACGCTAAGCCAATGCACGCCCAAAACCTCCAATACTGTTTCGCCTTCGTAGAATTTTCCGTATTGGGTGATTGATCCGGATAGGGATTTCGGCGCAGTTGCATTGTTTTTCAGAATTTTTAGCGCGTTATTAACGGATTCCGAAAAGGTATAAATGTAATCCGTAAAAATTACGCATTCCCGCATTGTGGCGAGCGCGGCGAGGTCGCGAAATTCCTGTAATGTTTCGGTTGTCGGTTTTTCTACAAAAACGTGGCAGCCATTTTCTAATGCCTGCCTGCAAAGCGCGTAGTGCGATTTCATCGGAGTAATGACAAACGCGACATCCGCTTTTTCAAGTGCCGCGGCAACGCATTTCTGCGGGGCGTCTTTGCCGAACTGCGCGATGAGCTCGAATTCCGTTCCGAGGTATTTTTCGATGATTCGGGCGAAATAGCCGCGACCGAACATTATTGCAGGACGGCGACTCATCGGGGAAGTGTCCTCCGCAACCGCCATATTTCCCGCAGGTAATTTTTAGAAAGGCTAAAAACTTTTACGTTGGAACCCGTTGGCTCATCGACCCAATGCACGGGAATTTCCGTAATTTTTATTCCGTCATATTGGGCGCGAACAAGCATTTGAGCACAATAGAACCAGCCGTTGTCTTCGCTACAGAGCGTCATTAGGTGTTCTGCCGTCTTCGCTTGGTAAAACTTGAATCCGCACATCGCATCGCTGAATTTGGCTGCAAGCGTTATCTTCAACAGCGCATTTAGTCCGCGAGAAAGGATTTCCCGCCGCAGGCTACGACCGACGACCTTCGAGCCTTTCAGAAGTCGTGAACCGACAACGATTTTTGCGCCATCGCACAATTCGTTATACACTCTTTTCAGATGAATCAGATCCGTAGACAAATCAATGTCCATATAGCCGATGAAATCACA
Source organism: Bacteroidaceae bacterium (assembly GCA_963620895.1). Taxonomy (GTDB): domain Bacteria; phylum Verrucomicrobiota; class Verrucomicrobiia; order Opitutales; family UBA953; genus Spyradosoma. Next base: position 1,559 of record CAVFCB010000022.1, read on the forward strand.
CGGGCGTTCCCGCGAGGCATTGTGCGCGATCGCCGTTCGCAAGGCTAATCCCACGCCACGTTGCGCAACACGAAGATATTCTACACGGGAACAAAAATTTTCTCCCGACGAAGAAAGTTCTTCACACAACGATTTCGCGATTTCCGGAGTCGAATCAATGCTCCCGTTATCAGCGAGCGTAATAATGTGAGGAATCTTTTGCTCGCGCAGAAATGCGACTGCACATCGCACGCCCTTTTCCAAGCGGGCTTCTTCGTTCAGGATAGGTATGACGATATTGAGAATTTTCAGCATGGTATTTGTTTTTTTGAAGTTAAATTTCGGCGGGAACGACAATCGACAGTTTCATTGTTATTGGATTTTTTCTACGGATTTGAACAGGAAGCCTTTTTTCCTGAAGCTGATGTTCACGAGGGTTTGCAGGTATTTGATAACGACGGCGAGGATGAAGAAAAGCCCGCAGAATCCGGAGGCGAGGAACATAATCGTCGTTGTCCAGCCCTCGACGGGATTTCCGGCGAGTTTGTAGAAGAGCGCGTAAAGCCCATACGCGAGGGAAAGCACGAGCATGAGACACGCCAGTGTAACCGTTCCTCGGAAAGCGACGTCGGTGAAAAGGATTAGGGAATCCGCCGCGACGCTGTGCCTGTCCGCGTAGCGTTTCCGCAGAGGTTTTGCGACGGGAACGTAACGTTCCCGCGTCATTGCAAGTCCGCAATTCGCGTATGCCGCCTTGCGAAACGGAATTGTCCGCGTAACGGATTGGATACGGTTGATGGCGCGGCGGGAAAGTATGCGAAAGGTTTCCGCTCCGACTTCATATTGGAGATTCGCGTAGCGGTTAAAAATTTTGTAGAAGAGGCGGGAGCTCCAACGTGTCGCGCCTTCGCGTCCGGCGCTTACGATATCGTATCCGCTCAGCGCGCGGCGATAGACGTCCATCAGCACGGAAGCGTCGAAATCTGCGGCGACGGAATCAAATTCAAAAACGAAATCGCCGATGGCGAGATTTACCCCGGCGTTCATCGATGCCTCCAAGCCTTGTCGAAAACTCATCGAGAGAAGGCTGGCCGTCGGCGGCGGCGTTCCCGCATCTTCAAGGGCTTTTACGCTCGCGCGGACGGCGTTTTCGCTCCCGTCGCGTGAAGCATCGTCAACAACGACGATTTCGTACTTGAGAAAGTTTTCCCCAAGCGTTCGGCAAAGCATTGAGATGAAATTGCCGATGGTCGCCGCATCATCGCAGCAATAAATCACCGCCGAGATGAAGTTTTTTTCTTTGTTGGACTTATCCATTTTTCAAAATTTCGTCGAGGTCGTAAACGGTATTGATTTTCCCGGAAAGCACGCTGACAAACGTCGGGGAGGTTGAAAACGTTTTGATGAGGGTCGGTCGGCTGTCGTCTATTTCGGATGCGAGCAGGATCGGCTTCATCGAGAAAAGCGAGCGCACGAATGAAAATTCCAAATCGTCCCGCATGTATTTTCGGGCGAGCTTGCTCATGTAAATCCATGCGGATTCCGGACGCGCGGGGCAATCATTGCAGTTGCCGAGTTGTTCGCGGGAACAAAAGCCGTTGCTTAATTTTTGACAGGAAAATTTCGGAAGCGGTTCTCGGCAAGCGACATGCGGCGTGAACGTTACCGAGGTCAACGAATGCAGTCCCGTTTTCCCGAACGGCATGATTGAAAAAAACGGGCCGTCCATCACCGTCAGCCCGATATTTTTGAGCTTCTCGTTTACATCGCAGAGAATGATTTCGCAAAGCTCGTATTTGATTTTGAAAAGCTCAAATCCGAGTTTTGACAAAATCTGGTTAACGGACGCATATGTGGCGTTGAGGACAAACGGCGCGCGGGAACGGACACCGTCTTCGGTCTCGATTTCATAGACGTCGCCGTTGCGGACGATGTCGCGAATGCGCACGCCGTAGCGGATTTCGACATTTGCGTGTTCCCGCAACTTTTCGAGGAAATACGCTTTGAGGATTTGCGCGTCGTAGGTGTATTCCTCGGTCAGAAAAGCTCCGTCGCAACAGGCTTCGCGAAAATATTTCGTCGTCGGAATTTCGTCACAGCGGATTTTTGCCGCGCGGCAGAATTTCCGAAATTCATCCGCATCACTCCAAGAAAACTCCGCGCTCGTCGCATAGACCTGATCGAATTTATCTAAAATCGAAAAACCGTAGTCATGATTGAAGCGATTGAAATAGCCCGCCGATTTCACCGCCGTTGAAAACGACCGCGGGTAATGGTAGCCCATGTGGACTCGCGCCTGATTGATATAAGTCGCCCGCTTGAATGCGCTTTCGTCGTATTCCAAGACAAGCACGCGTTCGCCCGCGCGGGTTTCCGCGCATTTGAGGGCGGAATACAGCCCGTAAAGTCCCGCGCCGATAATGATTTTGTCGAATCCTGCGACGGACGGCGTTCCCGCCTTCAAAATTTTTCCCGAATGTTCGGGCTGTGAGTTCAGCTCAGAGCAAATGGGGGGGGGGTATAGACCCCTTGTGATTCTGCATCGCGACTTTCATTTTCGGGAATATGCTATTGAGATTTCGCTGAAAAACAAGAGCGGATTTTTTTGCAGTTAAAAAAGATTGAAGCTCTACGCGCATCAGGACGCCGGGCGCTAAACTTCTTTTCCTTTCCGAAAAGGTCGCGCGTTCCCGCGTTTGTCCCGCGGTTAGCGTCAATTCGCCCGCTCCGCGGACGGGAACGCGCTTTGTTTTTTCCCCTGCGGCGAAAAACAGCGTTCGGCGTTCGGCGCTTAGCTTTTCGCCGACAGCCGATCGCCGAAACCTGAAAGTCCTAAAAAACCTTTGCGTGAATTCGCGAAAATTTGCGGACAAAAAGCAAGCCGTTCCCGCGGGAACGCGTGCGCAAAATTCAAATTGCGTTCCTGCGCAAAAGAAAGCAACATCGACGCCCGAAAATGAAGACGCTTTTTCAGAAAATCGCGGATCGCGAAATTCCGTCCAAAATGGTTTACGAGGACGAAATTTGCTTCGCAATCGAGGACATCAACCCGCAGGCGCCGACGCACGTGCTCGTCATTCCCAAGCGCGTGATTGCGCGGCTTTCGGCGGCGACGGATTCCGATGCGGGAACGCTCGGACACCTGCTCGTCGTTGCGGGAAAAATTGCGGCGGAGCGCGGGCTTTCCGGCGGTTTCCGCACGGTCATCAATTGCGGCGCGGACGCGGGCGAAACGGTTCCGCACCTGCACGTGCATTTGCTCGGCGGGCGCAAACTCGCGTGGCCTCCGGGTTGATTTTTTTTGAAATTCGTCGTTCCCGTTCAATTTTTTTTTCAAAAGGAAAACACAATGTCCACACCTTTTAACCGCAAGAAAACCGTCGGCGCTTTCGGCTCGAACAAAATCCGCGAGGTCGGCTACCACTACGAAGTTTTGCTGAATGAGCGCGCGGAGGCGATTCCCGCTCCCGCGGCGGATCCTTCCCGTCCGAACATTGCGAACATGATCATCGATTTTTCCCGTCCCGTGCTTGCGCAGGCGGGCAACAACCACACGGCGATTCGCGGAGCGATGAACGTTGCGATTCTGCTTTGGAACGCGATTGTCGAGGGCGACGAATCCGTTGCCGCGGCGCGCGAAAAGTTGCTTGCGCTCCCGGATTCGACGCCGGAGCAGATTGACGCGCTCATCGTTTCGATGAAAGAACGCAAGGAAGAGGTCGCTCCCGGCGTGAATCAGGTTGTCCGCAAGTTCAATCTGAACTTCACCAAGCACGGAATTTCGTTCAACGTGACGACGGCTCCCGGCTCGCGTGTCGCGGGCGTGGAAAAATCGCCGCTTCTCTCCGCGCTTCGCTCCGAGTAAGGCGTTCCCGCGCGTTTATTCCGCGCGAAGAATCAGCCCTTTGAGGTAGCGGCTTTCAGGAAAATTCAACATCGCGGGATGGTCTTCGGGCTGTCCCGTGATTTCTTTCAGAACAACGTTGCGGCGGGCATCGTGCGCCGCCGACGAAAGCACGTCGATGAATTTTTCGATGCCGACGCGCTGCGAGCAGGAATAGGTGGCGAGCACGCCGCCGGGCGTAAGCATTTTCAGCGCGCGCAAATTCAGCTCCTTGTAGCCGCGCAACGCTCCCGCGAGCGCATCTTTCGTGCGCGCGAACGGCGGCGGGTCAAGGACGATGAGGTCGAAGCGGCGTTCCCGATTTTCGCCGAACCAGTCGAAAAGATTCGCCGTTTCGAATTCGCAGTTTGCGAAACCGTTTTCTTCCGCATTGCGCCGGCAGGCGTCGATCGCGGGCGCGGAAACGTCGATTCCGAGCGTTTTTGCCGCTCCCGCGCGGGCGCATTGAAATGAAAATCCGCCCTGATTGCAGCAGGCGTCGAGCACGTTTTTCCCGCGAGCGTATTTTGCCGCGTTCGCGTGCTGTTCCCGCTGGTCGAGGTAAAATCCGGTCTTTTGTCCGTTCGCGAGATCGAGGAAATAGCGCACGCCGTCGATTGAAAACCAACGCGGCGTGTGCGTTTTGTTTTTGAAAAACGAAATGGAGCTGCTCAGTCCTTCGAAGCGACGCGAGGGCGCATCGTTGCGGAAAATAATTTCCGAGGGCGAAAGATTTTCGTCGAGCCAATTCGCGATGAAGGGCAACATCCTGTCCGTTCCCGCCGTCAGCGCCTGCACGACGAGCGCGTCTTCAAAGCGATCGACGACGAGTCCCGGAATGCCGTCCGCCTCGGACCACACGAGCCGGCGCGAAGCGGGCGCGGGAACGCGTTTGGCGACGGCGCGCGCGAGCGCTTCCGCGAGAAAATTTTCGTCCCATTCGCGTTTTTCCGAAGAAAATTTTCGCCAAACGATTTGCGAGCGTCCGTTCCAGATTCCGCTTCCGAGCGAGCGTCCGCGCGCGTCGAGCAGCTCGGCGGCATCGCCGTCGCCGATGCGCGGAGGCGTTTCGATTTCTCCGGCGAAAACCCACGGATGCCCGAAGATTACGCGCGGTGTCCGCGCCGTTTGTTTGAGACGAATCTGTTTCATCGGGAAAAACGAAAAAAAATTACAGCGGGAATTTTTCTCCCGGGAGCAGGGCGTAGATTGAACTGCCGATAATTTTTTCGAAATTTGCTTTGATTTCGAAAAGTTTGCGCCATCGCGCGAGCGAACACGCGGGAACGCCGTAGCGCAACGCAACGTCGAGAATGCGCGTTTCGAGAAAGCAAAAACCGCTCGGGAGCGCGAGCCCGTCGCAAAGTTGCACGAGACGATCGTAGTCGTCGTATTCGGCGTTTTTGAGAAAATTTCCGAGAAATTCGATATCTTCGGCGGGAACGTCGAGTTTGCCGACGCCCATCGTCACATCGGGAATCATGAACGCGTGCGTGATGCAGATTTTCGCGACGTGCGACCAACCGCGGCGGGAACAATAGCGATAGCCGTCGAGCAGGTGTTTTTCCTGAAAAACGCCCTCGCGGCGCCCGATGTCGTGCATGAGTCCGAAAATGTAGGCCGTTCCCGCGTCGAGGTTCGGCAGGCGCTCGGCGATTTTTTCGCAGGCGATTGCGCAAAACCGCGAGTGCGCGACCCACGCGCCGGGATTCATTTGCCCGGCGAGTTCGAGTTCGCGTTCGGCGCGTTCCCGCGTCAGCGGTTCGGCGGCGGGAACGTTCTGCGAAACTGAATTCACGAACGACACCTTTCTGCGGCGGAGAATTTTTTTCTCCTCTCCTCAGTTTTTCAGAATGCGCGCGGCGGCGAGCGCACAGTTCGACGGTTCGAGCACGGTGAGCACGGGCGTTTTCGACGGCATCTGCAACGTCGAATTGATGTTCACGAGAAAATCGAGCTTGTCCTTGAACGGCGGGCACGCGAGCACGGGCTTTTTCGAATTCGCGGCGACGACGCCGGAGAGCGCGTTGGAACGCCCCGCAATCGTGATGAAGAGGACTTTCGCCTCGTCGTCGTGCGCCTTCACGAAATTGAAGACGCCCACGGGATCCTTGTGCGCGCTGCGCACGAAATATTCGAAATCGACGCCCTCGTCCTTGAGCCCCGCGGCGATTTTTTCCGCGTGCGGCATGTCGGATTCGGAACCCATAAGAATGTAGGCTTTCATAGTGCGGGGAAGATTAGAAAGAAAAAACGAATTTGGCGAGCGCTTTGCGCAACGCCGTCGCGGGAACGCCGAAATTTTGGTTGCGGGAAGTCGGGAAAACGGCATTCTTGAAATCCTCGAAAATTTTCAAACTATGGCAAAAGAAACTCCTTCCAAACAAACCGTCTCCGATACGAAAAAAGCCCTCGAACTCGCGCTTTCCGCCATCAATAAAACCTACGGCGAAGGCACGCTCATGCGCATGGGCGACGCTACGAAAATGGACGTGACGACGATCTCCACGGGATCGGTCGCAATCGACCTCGCGCTCGGCGTCGGCGGGCTCCCGCGCGGGCGCATCGTCGAAATCTACGGTCCGGAATCGTCCGGCAAAACAACGCTTTGCCTCAGCGTCATCGCGCAGGCGCAACGCGACGGCGGCACGGCGGCGATTATCGACGTCGAGCACGCGCTCGATCCGCGCTACGCGAAAGTCGTCGGCGTGGATTTGGAAAATTTGCTCGTTTCGCAACCGGAAAGCGGCGAAGACGCGCTGAACATCGTCGAAACGCTGATTCGTTCGGGCGCGGTGGACGTCGTCGTGCTGGACTCCGTGGCGGCGCTTGTTTCCAAGCAGGAACTTGACGGGCAGATGGGCGACACGACGGTCGGATTGCAGGCGCGAATGATGTCGCAGGCGATGCGCCGGCTCACGGCGGCGATCGCGAAATCGAATTGCCTGTGCATTTTTACGAATCAGATTCGCGAAAAAATCGGCGTGATGTTCGGTTCTCCGGAAACGACGCCGGGCGGGCGCGCGCTGAAATTTTTCGCATCGGTGCGCATGGACATTCGCCGCATCGGGCAGATCAAGGAACCGTCGGGCAAAGTTATCGGCAACCGCACGAAAATCAAAGTCGTGAAAAACAAAGTCGCCTCGCCGTTCACGGAATGCGAGTTCGACATCATGTACAACGAAGGCATTTCGCGCACGGGATCGGTGATCGACCTCGGCGTCGAGCACAAGATTCTCGAAAAGAAGGGCGCGTGGATTTCCTACAACGGCAATCTCATCGGGCAAGGGCGCGAAGCCGCAAAGGATTATTTGAAAAAAAATCCGGCGGTGCTGAACGAGATTCAGGCAAAAATCATGGAAAAGGTGCACCCGACCGTCGGCGAGACGCTCGGCGCCACCGAAGAGGAAAAAGCGGCGGAATCCGCCGCCTGATCGGCTCTCCGAAAGGGCGTTCCCGCGCGGGAACGCCTTTTTTCGCGGGAAATGTTAATCGCCCCGGGCAGTTTTTATTTTGAGAAAAACAAAAAAATCTGAACAAAAACTGAACACGGGAACGCTTCTTCTGTAATTCAACGAAGATTAGAGTGCACGCGACCGGCGACAAAACAGAGCAGGACGAGTGGCGCGACTGGCTCAAGGAGCACGGACGTCGTCTGCTTTTGTGCGCGCGGCAGTGGACGAATTCTTTGGCGGAAGCCGAGGATATTTTGCAGGACGCATTCGTGCGTTATTGGAAAAATCAGCGGCATCTGCCCGGAAATCCGAACGCGCTCATCCTCACGTCCGTCAGGCGGGCGGCGATTGATTACGGGCGTTCCCGAAAGCGCCGAATCAATCGCGAGACGCAGGCCTACGAACTCGAGGACAAAGTGACGTTTTTTGAACCCGGAGAGGGCGAGGTCGCACAAGATCTCGAAAAGGCAGTCCGATCTCTTCCCGCCGAACAGCGAGAGGTGGTTGTCATGAAAATTTGGGGCATGCTGACGTTCGAAGAAATCGCCGAGCAGCTCGGAATTTCTCAGAACACGGTCGCATCGCGATACCGATACGCACTCGCGGCTTTGAGAAAAACGGTCAAGCGCTGAGGCAATCGGCGCGGGGATTGAATCAACAGAAATATCATTTGTTTAACATATGCCGAAAAACGAACAGGAAGATTATTCCGATGTGGAAAGAGCGCTTGAAAGCTTGCGCCCGATTGCTCCGTCGGAGCGTTTTTTCGGGAACGTCGAAGCCGCAATGTCTGCGGCGAACAACGCGCTCCCGATGCCCGCGCGCGGGAACGCGATTCGTTTTCCGTTGCGCCGCGTCGCGGCGTCTGCGGCACTGGCGGTTTGCGCCGTCGGCTTGGGCATTTGGGGCTATTCCGCTTTGCCCGAAACGCCGAAACAACTTGCGGATTCCGAGAACGTCGTCGCCGCTGCGGACGTTCCGCTTCTCGCCGTCGCTTCTTCTGAAGATTTCGCCGAGGAAACTCGCGGCGGGAACGGCGGCACGTTTCGCCTTGTGGACATGGAGCGCCGCGTGAATTCCGCGAAGCCCGTCGATTGCGTCGCAAACACCGACGGCACCGTCGCCCGCCGCGTCCGTTATTCCTACACGGACGAATATCGCTGGGAGGACGATTCCGGCGATTCCGCCTACATCGAGTTGCGTCCGCACGAAGAGGTCATCAGCATGGAAATGGCAGTGTATTAACGCCGCGGGAACGATTTTTTTTGAAATAAAAAACTATTCGAACAGGGAGCAGACAAAAAAAGCTATGAAGAACGGAAAGAAGAAAAAAAATGTGTTGTTGAAATCTCTGATTGTCGCGGGAGCGCTCCCGCTGTGCGGCGTTCCCGCGCTTGCCGAAGCGCCGCAAAAAGATCTTCCGCCCGCGCCGCCGTCGGAGCTCGAAGAAGTCCCGCCGCCGCCCGCCGACGATGAAGCCTGCGTGCGTTATTCCTTTTTGGGCGTGGCGATCGACACGCTTCCCGCCGCGACTTCCCGCGAAAATGCTCGCCCCGGCGTGCAGGTCGTGTATGTGCCGAAAAATTCTCCCGCCGATTGCGCCGGAATCATGCCCGGCGATGTCCTCGTTTTGCTCGACGGACAAAAACTCTTTTTCCCGAATCAGTTTTCGGCGCTCGTGCGTTCCTACAAGCCGGGAACGGAAGTTAAAATCGTGCTGTTCCGCAACGGCGAAAAAATCGAGAAAACCGCCGTCATCGGCGAACGCCGAATTCCCGTGCCGCCGAAAGCTCCGAAGCCCGATACTCGCGCTAAGGACGACGTGCGCATCTACATCAACGGACGCGAAATTTCCCTCGCCGACGGCGCCGATCTCGGCGGTTGCGTCAGCCTTACGCCCAACGGAATTCTCATTCGCGACGAGCTCGACATCCCGAACGAATTTCGCCGCGTCGTTTCGCGCATGCACGCAAAATTGCCCGATTCCCGCCGCATGCTCACGGATTTGCGCAAACAATACGACGACGCCCGCCGCGCCGCTCACGGAAAAACACGGCAGACGTTTTCGCAGGTGTTCTTCGGGAACGGAAATTCCGTAATCATCGTCGGCGACGAAAAAGGGCGCCAAATCACCGTTTCCCGCGCCGGCGACGACGAAGTTCTCTTCCGCGGCAACTGCGCAACGCAGGAAGAAATCGACGCGATTCCCGAAGACGCGCGGGAAATCATCGAGGAGTTCACCGTGCTCAAACCGATGGGGGATAACTGATAACGGATAACTGATAACGGATAACTGATAACGGATAACTGATAACGGATAACTGATAACGGATAACTGATAACGGATAACTGATAACGGATAACTGATAACGGATAACGGATAGCGGATAACGGATAACGGATAGCGGATAACGGATAGTTGGTAGTTATCAGTTATCAACTATCAGTTATCAGTTAGTCTTGCTTCGCGGGAACGTTTCGGAGAAAATTCCGAGCTTTTAATTCCATCCGTTATGAAGCGCATCTTCGTCGAAAAAAAATCCGCATTTCGTGAACAGACACTCCACGTCCTTCAGGACCTCCGCGAATCTCTCGGCTTGCCCGGACTCGCCTCGCTGAGAATCGCACAGCGCTACGATGTGGACGGGCTTTCGGAAGCGGATTTTCGTAAAACGCTTCCGACCGTGTTCGCCGAGCCGCAGACCGACGATGTTTTCGAAGATTCGCTTCCGGTCGCCGAGGGCGAGCGCGTTTTCGCCGTCGAATATTTGCCCGGGCAATTCGATCAACGCGCGGATTCCGCCGCGCAATGCGTGCAAATGCTCACGCTCGGCGAGCGCCCGCTCATCGCTTCCGCGCGAGTGTATGTGCTCGGCGGCGAAATTTCCGACGAAGAGCTCGCGCGCGTCAAAGCCTACCTCATCAATCCCGTCGATTCGCGCGAAGCTTCGCTCGACGTTCCCGCGACGCTGAAACCGGTCGTTCCCGCGCCGCAACCGATTCCCGTGCTCGACGGTTTTACGAAAAAAACCGCCGCGGAGCTTTCCGCGTTGCGCAACGAACTCGGGCTTGCCATGAGCGATGCCGATATCGCATTCGTTCAAAAATATTACGCCGAAGACGAACACCGCGAGCCCACGCTCACGGAAATTCGCGTGCTCGACACGTATTGGTCCGACCACTGCCGCCACACCACTTTTCTCACGCGGTTGAATAAGGTTTCGTTCGACGCGTCGCCGTTGCTCGTTCCCGTCGAAAAAGCGTGGAAAAAATACTGCGAACTGCGCGAATCGCTCGGACGCGCGGACAAGACGATTTGCCTCATGGACGTCGCGTTGCTCGCCATGCGCGAATTGAAGCGCCAAGGCAAACTCGACGACCTTGAAGTTTCCGAGGAAATCAACGCCGCTTCCATCGTCGTTCCCGTCGAAATCGACGGAAAAACGGAAGATTGGCTCGTGATGTTCAAAAACGAAACGCACAATCATCCGACGGAAATCGAACCTTTCGGCGGCGCCGCAACTTGCCTCGGCGGCGCAATTCGCGACCCGCTTTCCGGGCGCAGCTACGTTTATCAGGCAATGCGCGTGACGGGCGCGGCGGATCCGCGGACGCCGTTTTCCAAGACGCTTCCGGGCAAACTTCCGCAACGCAAAATCGTGCGCGGCGCGGCGCAGGGCTATTCTTCTTACGGCAACCAAATCGGGCTCGCCACGGGAATGGTGCACGAAGTTTATCATCCGGGCTACGTTGCGAAACGCCTCGAAATCGGCGCCGTCGTCGCCGCAGGTCCGAAAAAACACGTCGTGCGCGGCACGCCCGTTCCCGGCGACATCATCGTGCTCGTCGGCGGACGCACGGGGCGCGACGGGATCGGCGGCGCAACCGGTTCTTCCAAGGAACACACGGAAAAAGCGCTCGAAAACAGCGCCGAAGTGCAAAAGGGCGATGCGCCGACGGAGCGCAAATTGCAGCGCCTTTTCCGCGATCCCGAAGTTTCCGCGCTCATCAAGCGTTGCAACGATTTCGGCGCGGGCGGCGTTTCCGTCGCAATCGGCGAACTCGCGCCGTCGCTCGATATTCGGCTCGATCTCGTGCCGCGCAAATACGAAGGACTGAACGGCACCGAGCTTGCAATTTCCGAATCGCAGGAGCGCATGGCGGTCGTCATCGCTCCCGAAGATCTTGAAAAATTCCGCGCCGCCGCGGATCGCGAAAATCTCGAATCCACGCACGTCGCGGACGTCACGGACACCGGGCGTTTGCGCATGTTCTGGCAGGGCGCGACGATCGTCGATTTGCGCCGCGCATTTCTCGATACGAACGGCGCAACGCAGGAGGCGGACGCGCATGTCCGCGCTCCCGATCCGCTCGCCAATCCTTTTGCGCCCAAGCCGATGGTCGGCGGGAACGCGAAAGCGACGTGGCTCAATCTGCTCGGCGATCTTCGTTGCTGCGGGCAACGCGGGCTCGTCGAGCGCTTCGACGCGTCCATCGGCGCGGGAACGGTGCTGCATCCTTTCGGCGGAAAAACGCAGACGACGCCGATCGAGGCGATGGCGGCGAAAATTCCCGTGCTCAACGGCGAGACGGACGACTGCACGCTGATGAGTTTCGGCTTCGATCCGACGCTTTCGAGCTGGTCTCCGGCGCACGGCGCGGCGTTTGCCGTCGTCGATTCCGTTGCGCGTCTCGTTGCCGCCGGCGGCGATCCCGCGCGGGCGCGGCTGACGTTGCAGGAATATTTCGAAAAGCTCGGGCGCGATCCCGCGCGTTGGGGCAAACCGCTCGCCGCGTTGCTCGGCGCGTTCACGGCACAACTCGAACTCGGCAACGGCGCAATCGGCGGCAAGGACTCGATGTCCGGTTCGTTCAGAAATCTTGATGTGCCGCCGACGCTTGTTTCTTTCGCAATCGTTCCCGCGAAGGCTTCGCACGTAATTTCTCCGGAATTCAAAAAAATCGGTTCGAAAATCGTCGCCGTTCCCGCAAAGCTTACGGCGGATCAGATGCCCGATTGGGCGGATTTGCGCGCGAAACTCGCGAAAATTCACGCGCTCATCCTCGACGGAAAAATCCTCGCCGCACGCACGATTCGCGAAGGCGGAAAAGCGGCGGCGCTGACGGAAATGGCGCTCGGCAACGAAATCGGTTTCCGCCTCGCGCAGGCGCCGGACGCGGCGTTTTTCACCGTCGAACACGGCGCGTGGATTCTCGAAGTCGCCGCAACGGAAACGCTCGACGGGCTTGAACACATCGTGCTCGGCGAAACGCAGGAAGCGCCCGAAGCAACGTGGGACGGCGGTTCGCTCCCGCTCGCCGACATGCGCAATGCGTGGGAATACGCGCTCGAAACCGTGTTCCCGACGCGTGCCGCTCCCGCGGATACCGCTCCCGCGCCGCAGGTTTTCTCGTTTTCCGACCGTTCCGGCGTTCCCGCGCATGCGAAAATTTCCGTCGCAAAACCGCGCGTGCTCATTCCCGTTTTCCCCGGCTCGAACTGCGAATACGATACCGCGCGCGCGTTCCGCGAAGCCGGCGCAGAACCGGAAATCTTCGTCGTGAGAAATCTTTCCGCCGCCGCCGTCGATGAATCTCTGCGCGCGCTCGCGGAAAAAATTTCCAAGACGCAAATTCTCATGATTCCGGGCGGATTTTCCGCCGGCGACGAACCTGACGGCTCCGGAAAATTCATCGCCGCCGTTTTCCGCAATCCCGCCGTGAAAGACGCGACGAACGCTCTCATCAAGGAGCGCGACGGACTCATTCTCGGAATCTGCAACGGTTTTCAGGCGCTCATCAAACTCGGTCTCGTGCCGTTCGGTGAAATCCGCGACATGGACGCGAGCTGCCCGACGCTGTTCCACAACCGCATCGGCCGCCACATTTCGCGCTACGTGCACACGCGCGTCGCTTCGGTGAAATCGCCGTGGCTCGCGAACGTGAACGTGGGCGATGTTTTCACCGTTCCCGCCTCGCACGGCGAAGGCAATTTCACCGCCACGCCGGAAACCGTTGCGCGCCTCGCCGCAAACGGGCAAATCGCTTTCCAATACTGCAACGCCGCGGGAACGCCCAGTTACGACATTGCCTGCAACCCGAACGGTTCGTATCAGGCGATCGAGGGAATTCTCTCGCCGGACGGTCGCGTGCTCGGAAAAATGGGGCACTCGGAACGCCGAGGCACAAACGTCGGGAAAAACATTCCCGGCAACAAAAATCAGCCGCTTTTCGCCGCCGGAGTCGCCTACTTCGCGTAGGCGTTCCCGCGATCGGCTTCGCGCCGCCGCAAAGGAAAACATCGCATCGTTTTTTTTTCGCGCGAAGACGAATAAAAAGCGTTGAAAAAAGCCGCGCGCGGACGAAAATTTTTTCGCATGAACGAGGCGAAATTTCAGATTCGGCGAAGCGACCGCGCGTTGCCGCGGGAAGAGGCGGAGCGCATTCTCCGCGAGGCGGAATTCGGAACGCTCGCGCTGATTGACACGGACGGGAACGAGCCTTACGGCGTTCCCGTGTCGTTTGTTTTCTCACGCGGGGCGATTTGGATTCATTCGGCGTGCGCCGGCAGAAAATTCGAAATTCTGAAAAACGCGCCGCACGTCCATTTTTCCGCCGTGCAAAACGTGCGCGCGGTCTTCACGCGGTTTTTCACGAGCTTTTACGAATCCGCAATGGCGTTCGGAAAAATCGTTCCCGTGACGGACGAGGCGGAAAAGCGCGCCGCGTTGCGCGAGCTTTGTCAAAAATATCTTCCGGAGCGCATGGACGTCGCGGACGAACACATTTCCGCTTCGCTCGCGCGGACTGCGATATTTCGCCTCGATCCGGAAGCGATTACCGGCAAGGCGAAACGCCCCTGACCGCTTGCATCGGGAACGTTTTCGGGTTTATACTGCGCGGCATTATGGCTACCGCAAACGTTTCATCCAAAAAAACAAAAAAAACAAAGGACGTTCTGCTTTACGCGTCCCCGCACACGTCTTCGGACATGCGTTGGTTCACGAAGTTCAGTTGCGGCGACGCGTTCATCGCGTTCACGGCGCGCGGCAAAAAAATCGCGGCGATCACGTTGCTCGAAATCGTGCGTTTCCGCAAGGAATCCGGATTCGACGAAGTGCTGGACTACGCCGGAGAGCTCGCGAAACTGCGTGAAAAAAAGCCCGCCGCCGGCATGCCCGAACTGATCGCGCATTTCGCAAAACGCTACAAGGTTTCTTCGTGGAGCGTTCCCGCGGATTTTCCCGCCGGACTTTTCGTCAAATTGCATCAGCTCGGCGTGAAACTTTCCGTCGGCGGCACTCCGTTTTTCCCGCAACGCGTGATCAAGACGGAAGCGGAGCTCGAAATGATTCGCGCCGGCAATCGCGCGGCATGCGCAGGATTCAAGGCTGTCGAAAAAATTCTCAAAGAATCGAAAATCGACAAAAAAGGTTTCGTCAATTATCAGGGCAAAACGCTTACTTCGGAAACGCTTCGCGCGGCAATCGAACACGCGTGCCTCGACGCGGGCGGAATCAACGTCGAAGGGCTTATCGCCGCGTCCGGAGAGCAGGGCGTGGATTGCCATTGCTCCGGCTTCGGCCCGATTCGCGCAAATCAGCTCATCGTTTGCGATATTTTCCCGCGCATCGCCGCCACCGGATATTTCGGCGACATGACGCGCACTTACCTCAAGGGCAAGGCTTCGCCCGATCAGAAACGCCTCGTCGAAACCGTAAAAGAAGCGCACGACAAGGCGATTCGCAGCGTTCGCGCAGGCGTCGCCGGCTACGATGTTTACAAGGGAACCGTCGATTTCTTCGCCGATGCGGGCTACAAAACCGGCGTCGTGGACGGCGTGCCGACGGGATTTTTCCACGGGCTCGGACACGGCGTCGGGCTCGACGTGCACGAAGCGCCGAATCTCGGCGGGCGCAGCGTGATGACCGATCCGCTCGCGGAAAACATGGTCGTGACGATTGAGCCCGGACTTTACTATCCGGGAATCGGCGGTTGCCGCATCGAGGACGTTGTCGTCGTTTGCAAACGAGGTTGCAAATTGCTCTCGAATCATCCCTACGATTGGGAAATCGCGTGAGCGAAAAATGCGCGCGGGAACGCACAGCAGCGTCATCGACGCCGCGGAAACACTGGTGGAACGGCTCGACCGAATCTGCCGCGTTTCCCGCGGCGTGATTCGCGCGAACGCGCGTTCCCGTTCCCGCACGATCAAACTTTTGAAACTGAACGGCGGTTGGCGGCTGACCGTCGTCGCAAAAAACGCAAAGCAGGAATTTCATCTTTTCGACGTTTCGCTCGGAGAAATTTCCGATTTGCTTTCCGCGCGCGAATTCGCGTCGTTCGAAAAAATTCTTCCCGAAAACTCGGAGCTTTCACCATGCGCGAACCCAAGAAAAAAGCAGATATCGAAGCGCTGAAAAGCCCTTTCATGCGCGTGCCGCACTTTCCCGTGCGCGTCGCACGCTACCTGCTCGACGCCGGCTACACCGACCTTTTTCAGCTCGCCGGGCGCTCGGCGGAATCCCTGCTTTCGGAAATTCGCAAACGCGATTTCCTCGCCGAGGAAAAATTCGTTCTTCCCGCGTTGCGGCTCGCAATTTATTTTTCTGAAAACGAATCCGCGCCCGATAAAAAATTGCTCAATCTTCACGCGTGGGAGTGAACGCGCGGGAACGCAAAAAAACTTTTTTTCGAAAAATTTTCCTCATGAAAAAAATCCTTTTCCTCGGCGATGTCGTCGGCGCTCCCGGCAGAAAATTTCTCTACGAAAAACTGCCCGAGCTTCGCGCGGAAACGCGCGCGGACTTCATCATCGTCAACGGTGAAAACGCCGCCGCAGGCTCCGGAATCAACGCTTCAATCGCACGCGAATTTATCGAGGCGGGAACGGACGCAATCACGCTCGGCGATCACGTTTGGGATCAGCGCGGATTCGAGACCGAGCTCCCGCGACTCGAAAAAATTTGCCGCCCCGCAAATCTTCCGGGAGAAAATCCCGGCGCAGATCGGCTGATTCTCGTCGCGCCCGACGGATTTCGACTTCTCGTTTTCACCGTGCTCGGACAAACTTTTCTCCACACGAAAACCGAATGCCCGTTTCGCCGCGCAGACGCGATGCTTACAAGCCTCGCGGGAACGTTCGACGCCGCATTCGTCGAAATTCACGGCGAGGCGACTTCCGAAAAAATCGCGCTCGGACGCTTCCTCGACGGGCGCGCCGCCGCCGTCGTCGGCTCGCATACGCATGTCGCGACCGCCGACGAACAGATTCTTCCCGCGGGAACGGCTTTTCAGACCGATGTCGGAATGTGCGGCCCGCACGACGGCGTCATCGGGCGCGCGGCGGACGCGGTGCTCGGACGCTTTCTCGACGGGCGTCCGCGCCGTTTCGAGATCGCGACAGGCGATGTGCAGCTCAACGGTTGCCTGATTTCCTACGACGAATCATCGCGCCGCGCCACGGCAATTGAGCGCATCCGCAAACGCAAAATTGAATTAAATTAGAAAGCCGCCGCCGACCGATTTTCTTGGGGGCGGAGACGTCCACGTCTCCGCGAGAGAAAAAAATCCCGCGAGACGAAAATCTCGCGGGAACGGTTTCAGACCACGGATAAACACGGAACAACACGGATTTTTTCTTGGTAAAAAATCTTCGCGTTCCCGCGCTCACTTCGCGGGAACGATGTCGAAATAATCGCCGCCGGATTTCGCCGACGCTTCATTCAACCGAAGCTTTTTCGCCGGCGCCGATTCATCCCGCGAGAACGCAAACATGAGCCCGCCCGCATTCAACCGCGTTTCCGCACCGATGTTTCCCTTGGGCAAAACGATTTCGTGAATGCCCAGCAACGACACTCTCCCCCACGTCGGAACGACAATCGTAAAATTCTTCCATTCCGGTGCAACGTTTGAGAGATCAAACACTTCCCTTGATTCCTCGTTTCGTTCGACAAATACGCATTGTGCGGAATCCGGAATGTTCATCAAATCAAGCCCGTGCATACGCCAATCGGAGAGAATTACGAAGTGCGGATTTTCTTCTGCAAATTCGTTCCATATTTTCCGATTCGCCGAAACATCGCGATAAACGAGATGCTTTATGCCGATTCGCTGTTCGCGAAATCTGTAGTTTCCGACATCGCCGGAATCAAGCATCGGTATCGGCGTTGCCAAGAAATTTCCTGCGATGAACGCCCCGATGAAAACGATGTTCCCGAGAATGTAAATTGCGCGGGAACGCGTCCGCGAAAGAGCCCACGGCACGACAGCAAGCAGAATGGGCAACAATGCGGCAACGTAGCGAACGATTTTGGAGGGAGCGAGATAAAGCGTTGCCCAATACGCGAGAAAAGCGGGAACGAAGAGCGAAAGCGCAACGGCTACAGGCGCGTTTGCTCCCACACCGCACGTTTCTGTGCAATCGCGTTCCCGTCGGATTGCAATCACGGCAACGACCAACAGCGCGAGCGCGGGAATGAGCATTGCATCATCTGCAAGCACAAGGATTCCGCCGACGAAAGAATCCCAAACGTTGTTCAAAATCTGAAACGGCGAAAATTTCGAGGCTGCTTCCGTTCCGCGCCCGACCAAAAATCCGAGCGGATAGTTCGGGTAAATCGCCGTTGCGATTGTTACACCGAGAACGAAAACGGAAGCGAGAAACGGCAGTTCGCTTTTCCCGACATTTTTCCATGCCCATCCGCACAGCACGACACCGAGCAAAACGACCGCGACAACGGCGAAATATACGCTAAGAAGCGTTCCCGCGACAACGACGGCAAGCAACCAGAGATTTTTCCACGAGAAAAGAGATTCGCCGTTGCGATATGTTTTCACGCAGCGCACAAAAACAAATGCGAAAAGGAGCATCGTCGCCAAACTCAAATCATATGGACGAATCCACATCGACATCGAAATCGTTCCCGTGCAGAGCGTCCCCGCGACAAGCCCGGAGACAATGGCGAGTTTTCCCGAAAACAGCTCCCGCAGAAGAAGCACGAGGAAAACAAACGCAACCGAAAACAGCGCAAGGTTTAGCGCAAATCCGCGCTCGATGACGGCTTGCATATTCGTCGTGTCTGCACCGTAAAGCGCGACGCGCAAAAGACTGTAATAAAAATTCGTATGACAGTAATCGCGGTTGTTTTCCCGCAGGTGGAAAATATCTTTCGCGAGATCTTTTACTCCGGCATCGTTCGCATACGCGATGTCCTTGAATTCGCGTCCGCTGAAAATTTTCCCGTTCTCAAATTTCCAGTCCGTATAAGAACACAACATCACGGACATCGATTCGTCGCAGTGGAAATTTTCTTTCTGCTGGATCCAATGAATGCGGACGCCGACGGCGGCGGCGAATACGAGCACGCACCAGATCCAAAGCGGGACTCGCGCGAAGAATGACTGAATTTTAGTAAGCATTTTTACGATTTGAGTTTTTTGAAAAAAAAGAAAGGTGCGTTCATTTGCGTTCCCGCACGAGGTAGTGCGGACGCTGTTTCGTTTCGATGTAGGTTTTGGCGAGGTATTGTCCGAGAATGCCGATGGTGAGAAGCTGAATGCCGCTCACGAAAAGCAGCAGACACACGAGCGTCGGCCAGCCCCACGCCATCGGGCTGCCGCAAAGTTTCAAAATAATCGTCGCAAAAATTCCGCAAACGGCGCCCGCCGCGAAAAGCATTCCCGCAACGGAAGCGATTTGCAGCGGCACGGTGGAAAACGCCGCGATGCCGTCGAACGAATAAAAAATCAGTTTGCGAAACGACCATTTCGTCTCGCCGGCGGAGCGTTCCGGATTTTCGAACGCGAACCATTTCGTGCGAAATCCGACCCAAGAATAAATCCCTTTCGTGAAGCGATTGCGTTCCCGCAGAGCGAGAATCGCATCGACCATCGAACGCCGCATCAGCCGATAATCGCGAGCGCCGGCGACGATTTCCGTGTCGGAAATTTTCGCCATGACATCGTAAAATTTTCGCGAAAAAAACGAGCGAATCGGCGGCTCGCCTTTGCGGTCGGCTCGGCGCGTGGCGGCGCAATCGTAGCCTTCATTTTCGAGCGCATTCCAAAGTTGCGGGAACAGCAACGGCGGATCCTGCAAATCGACATCCATCGTGGCGACGGCGTTCCCGCGCGCGGCTTCGAGACCGG
>CAVFCB010000023.1:0-20808 GCA_963620895.1 Bacteroidaceae bacterium
CTTCGGAGACGAATCTGTCTTCACGCTGTATCCGTAGGACTCGCGCGTTCCCGCGGGAGTAGTGTCGCCTCTACGAGGCTTGATGTTTGGGCGTTCCCGTGTCCCCACGCTCACGCGTGGGGTTACGATAGTGACGCCTCTACGAGGCTTTTAGCTTCCTCCATTTTTGCCTGCGGCAAAAATCAGGACTTCACAAGTCCACCAGTCAACTAGTTGACCAGTCAACCAGTCCACCGGTTCGCCGTTTTGTCTGCGGGAGAAAGGCTTTTTCTATCGCATGCCTTACTTCGTCGCTTTTTTGATTTCGTCAACGGGAATGCTGAGGAAGAAAAGCGTCTGCGAGTTGGGCACGCCTTCGTAGAGCACGCCGATGCGCGTGCCTTTGTCGTCCGCGAACGCGGTCGAGGAGTAGCCGGCGCACTGACGTTCGTCGTAGAGCAATCCGGAGTTCCACGTTTTGCCGAAATCCTTGGAATATTTGAGCGTCATGTGGCTGCGTTTGTTGGCGTTCGGGTTCGAGAAAAACCATTCTTTGCCGTTTGAGAGCAACGCCGCCTGACAGCCGCCCGGCTGGCGCAGATTGCCCTTTGCGCCGCGCGCGAGATTTTCGTCGATGACCCAATCCGTTGTCGAATCGAGTTTTTTCAAAATGCTTCCCGTGCGTCCCCAGCCGCGATTTGTGCGAGTGTTGAGGGCGATTGCGCCGTTTTTCATTTCGACGCACGTCGATTCCGAACCGCCGAAAGGCGAGCCCTTGGTGGAAGTCCACGTTTTGCCGCCGTCCTTGGAGAAAACGAGCACGCCCTGACTTGAACCTTCGCCTTCCGTCTTGGAATTGTCCGCGTTGCGAATCCACACCTGCGAGGGGAAAATCAGCACGCCGTCCTTGGTGCAAATGCCGGCGCCGGGGCCTTGGAAGAGCGCGCCCCACTTTGCCGTGTCGGGATCGTTGAGCCGCTTGATGTCTTTTGTGATGTTGATCGGCTTGCTCCAGCTTTTGCCGTCGTTTGAGGATTTCACCAAAATCATTTGCGAGCAGTCTTTGGGATCGACCGTTCCCGCGCGGCTCGTCCAAATCGGGTGTCCGCACTTGCCGGCGTTGAGTCCGGCGATCCAAATTTCGCCCGTCTTGTCGTTCACGAGAATTCCGGGATCGCCGACGCCGGTTCCGTTCCCGAGTTCTTTGTGTGCGATGACGACTTCCGGCGCCGTCCACGTTTTTCCGCCGTCTTTCGAGCGGCTCACGCCGACGTCGATATTCGCGGGAAGGTCGCCCGCGTGATTGTAGCGAACGTCGTAAGTCGCGATGAGCGTTCCCGTCTTCGGATTGCGCGCGAGTGCGGGAATGCGGTAATTTTTCGAACCGAGATCGCCCGCCTTTGCCACGCAGTAGCCGATGCGCTGCGACGCGGGAACGGAGTTCACGACGAACGGTTTTCCGTCGATGACGAGCTGCGAAGCCGTTGCCGCGATTTTCCCGGAAATGTCCGCTTTATCTTTCATGCGGACGCTGACCCAAAGCTCGCTCTTCGATCCCGCCGGGAGCGAAGCTTTTCCGCTGACGGTCACGATGGGATTCATCTTGGACGGACGCGCGGTGCCGATTTTTTTGCCTGCGGAAAATTCGTTCCCGCCGAGAAAAACGTCCACGCCGTCGATTTCGTTCAGATTCGAAGTTTTGGAAAAATCGATTTTCAGGTTATTGAAATTTGCGTTGCGGTCGCCGACTTCGACTTTGATTTGAAGAATCGGGTTGTAGTCCATGCGCACCATCACCGGCCAGACGCCGGAATAGAGCGAAATTCCGCGCTGCGAAACGGCATCTGCGGCGAACGCCGTTCCCGCAGAAAAAGCGGCAAGCGCAAACGCCGCCGCCGAAAACGAAATTTTAGTGAAAATGGTAGTTAAGGGGTTGCTTTTTCTGAACATAACGCCGCCATTCTAACTGTTTTTCTTCGGAACGGGGAAGAAAAAAAACGTCGTCGGAATTTCAATTTGCCGCTTTGCGGAAACGCGATTAGAGTTCCGACTTGTTCCACTCAATGCCGGAAATCCGCATACTTCCAGACAATGTCGCAAACCAAATCGCCGCGGGCGAAGTGGTGGAGCGCCCCATGTCCGTAATCAAGGAACTGCTCGAAAACTCCGTGGACGCGAACGCGACGCGCATCACGATTGAATTTCGCAACGGCGGAAAAAGTTTCATGTCGATCGAAGACAACGGTTGCGGCATGACGCCCGATCAGGCTTTGCTCGCGCTCGAACGCCATGCGACGAGCAAAATCCGCGCGACTGCCGATCTCGACGAAATCCGCTCTTTCGGCTTTCGCGGCGAGGCGCTCCCGTCCGTCGCGAGCGTTTCGCATTTTCGTTTGTGCACGCGCCCGCAGGACGCGAGCACCGGCGCGGAAATTCTCGTCGAAGGCGGCAAATACAAATTTTGTCGCGACATCGGCATGCCGGCGGGAACGCGCATCGAAATCTCGCGGCTTTTTTTCAACGTTCCCGCGCGACTGAAATTTCTGAAATCCGAAAACACCGAAGCCGCGCACATTACGCGTTGCGTGCGCCTTTACGCCGTGGCGCATCCGGAAATCGCCTTTTCGCTCCGCGAAAACGGACGCGAGATTTTTCGCTCGCCCGCCGTGTCGGATCTGCGGGAACGCGTCGGCGCGATTTGGGGACCGCAACTCGCGGCGGATCTGATTCCGCTCGTGCCCAATGAAGGCGTGGGCATGAAAATTTCCGGGCTCGTCGGCAAACCCGGCGTGAGCCGCGCCTCGCGCGCGGAAATGGTGACGATCGTCAACGGGCGTCCCGTGGACAACCGCACGATGGCGTATTCGCTCGTCGAAAGTTTTCACGCGATGATTCCGCGCGGACGCTATCCGCTGGCGTTTCTTTTTCTCGAAATCGATCCGCACGCGGTGGACGTGAACGTGCATCCCGCGAAGCGCGAAGTGCGTTTCCGCAACGAATCCGCCGTGCGCAATCTCATCATTTCCGCGGTGCTGAACACGGTCGGCGGGAACGGCATCGCGTCCGCCCCGCCCTCGCCGCCGCCGAGCGCATTTGCGCGTCCCGTCGCCAACGCGGCGGCGACGCCCGTCGTCGGGCGAATTTCCGTTCCCGTGCGGGAACGCGAAAGCGACGACGACGTTCCCGCGCACAACTCCGTTCCCGCGAGCGAACCGCCGCAAGCCGCGCCCCGTTTTTCTCCTGCAGAAAAAATTCCCGCCGTTCCCGCGAGCGATGTTCCCGCGAACGTGCCGATGCGCAGCGTTCCCGCGAACGAAATTTCGTCCGGCGCGACGTCGTGGGCGGAGTGGCGCTTTGTCGGGAAACTGGATTTCGACGGGATTCTGCTTTTTCAGGCGGAAAAAAATCTGATCGTTTTCAGCGCGCGCCTCGCGTTTCGCCGCATTTGGTATGAACGCGCGCTCGAACGTTTCCGCAAATCCGAGCGCTGTTCCCAGCCGTTGCTCATTCCCGAACCGATCGAATTCGAACCCGTGCTCGCCGATGCGCTCCAAAATAATATGGCGACGCTCGAAGAAGCCGGTTTCCGCATCGAAGAATTCGGACGCAACTTTTTCCGCATTACCGAAGTGCCCGACTGGCTCGCGCCCGACACCGACGTCAAAATGTTCGTGCGCGATCTCACCGACCGCATCGCGCGTTTGCCCGCAGAATTTTCGCGCGGGAACGTCGCTCACGAAACGCTCGCGCACATCGCCGCGACGCAGGCGGAACAATGCCGCGGCGAACTCGACAAGCCCGCCGCAATTCGCCGAATGCTCGCCGCGCTTTTTGCGACGACGCAACCGAACGTCGCTCCGAACGGACAAAAAATCTTTTTCGAAATTTCCCGCGCCGAATTTGCGCGGCGGTTTTGATTTTGCCGCAGGCAAAAAAATTATCGGCAATCAACTATTCCGCCGACGGGAACGGCGCGTGGCGACGAGCGCCAGAGCAAGCGTTCCCGCGAGCAAACCGAATGCCGACGGTTCCGGCACGGCGGGCGAACTCGGCGGCGGCAGCAACAGCGCGTCGAATGCCGTGACCGCAACGCCGTCCACCAAAATCGTCGTTTTCTTCCACGTGTAGGCGGGAACGTCTTTGTCCGCCTCGACCGTAATCGTCTCCGTTACATAGTCGACTTTTTTGGCGACGAGTTGGATCGCGCCATCGTCAGAATCCGTGACGTAAATTTTTTTGATTTCGTTGCCTTCCCGCTCCAATCCCCAAAGCGTAATCGCGTGCCCGGAAGTGTAGTAGTTATACAAAATCGAAATTCCCGCGCCTTGCTTGAGCAGATTGGAAAGCACGTCCGCCGCGGAATCGGCATGCAGAGAATCGCGCGATATGTCGCTGAGCGAGCCGCGCGTAATCCAGCTCGGAGTCTCCACCGCCGAGGACGGCCATGCGGCGACGGTTTTCACGTAGTCTTCCCAGTATCTTCCGCTGTTCTTGGGATCGGAAATCTTAAAATCGCTTTCATAATTGTAGGACACCAAATCGCAACCGCCGAAATACCATTTCCACGCGACCTCCGCGCCGTTTCCGGCATTATTGAACGAATTCGTGAACGCCGAGTAAATTTCCGCGGCGGTCGCAGGCGTTCCCGCCTTGCTTTTCGACATGTCCGCCTGCGCCTGCCACCACGCGATGACGCTGCTCGCCGATGCCGCCCAGCACATCAGCGAATCCGGACCGGTGTAAACGTCGCCGCTTTTGTTCACGTCAACCCAACCGCCGCTTTCGCTCACGCCTTTTGCCCAAACGGTTTCCGCGCGAAGCTCCGGCGCGAACGCGGCGGGAACGAACGCACACGCGGCAAGCGCGGCGGCGCGGAGAAAAAATCTGCGGGAACGGCGAACAGTTTGTTTTTTCATAAAAAATCGGGGGGGAAATGTTGAACGAAATAATCGACGGGAACGCTTTGTTCTCGCGGAAATTTTACCCTATCCGTCAACCGCCGTTGCCGGGAAAATACTTGACGGCGGGAATCGCGGCGATTAGCCCTATACGCTCATGAGCACGCAAGAACACACACATTGCCGCACGCCGGAGATGAAGAAAAAACTCGTCGCGCGACTGCGCCGCATCGAAGGTCAGACGCGCGCGCTTCAGCAAATGATCGAGGACGACCGCGAATGCATCGAAATCCTGCGGCTCATCGCTTCCGTTTCCGGCGCGTTGCGCGGCGCGTGGACGGAAGTGCTCAACGACCACCTTTCCGGTTGCATCCGCGAATCCGTTGCAAACAAGGACATGCGGCGGCTCGACGAGCTTATCGAGCTTCTGAAAAAAACACGCTGATGCGGGAACGCGTGCTTACGCGGGAACGCGCGGCTTACGCGAGATTCGGGTAAGAACCGAGGTGCTTGACGAAAACGCTGCGGCGTTCAAGCTCGGCGATGGCGTCGCGCACTTCGGGCGAATCCCACGCGCCGATCAGATCGACGAAGAAAAGATATTCCCACGGACGGCGGCGCGACGGGCGCGAATCGATGCTCGTGAGATTGATCCCGCGCTTGGAAAACGGTTCCAACATTCCGAGCAGCGAACCGGGTTCGTTTTTGATGAAAACGACGAGACTCGTTTTTTCCTCGCAGGACGTGCACGCGGGATTCGGTTTTTTGCCGACGACCAAAAAACGCGTGACGTTTTCCGTGCTGTCCTGAATGCCTTTTTCGAGGACGGGAACGCCGTAAAGTTCCGCCGCGATGGAGCCGGCGATCGCCGCCGAACATTCGTCCTTTGCGGCTTCGGCGACTGCCGCCGCCGTGCTGTCCGTCGGCACCAAATCCGCCGCGGGCAAATGATGCATCAGCCACTGCGAGCATTGCGCAAGCCCGATATCTTTCGAAAGCACGCGGCGAATTTTTTCCAACGGCGCGCGGGAAATGAGGCACTGTTCGACGGCGAGCTGAATCTGCGCCACGATTTTCAAATTGGATTCCGCGAGCGTGTCGAGCGCTCCCGCGACCGCTCCCGCCGAGGAGTTTTCTACGGGAATGACGCCGTAGCCCGCCGCATCGCGCTCGACCGCTTCGAAAATTTCCGCAATCGTGCGCATCGGCACAAGGCGCACGCTCCCGCCGAAATTTTTGCGCGCCGCCTGATGCGTGAACGTGCCTTCGGGTCCGAGGTAGGCAACGGGTTTTTCCTGCATCTGAAGCGCGACGGACGCGGAAATGATTTCGCGGAAAATCGCGCGGATGTTCGCCGCGGGAACGTTCAGCTCCGCCGCGCGACGTTCGAGTTTGCGGAGCAGTTCTTCCTCGCGCTCCGGCACGAAAACGTTCGTTCCCGCGTTGCGTTTGTTTTCGCCGATGACGCGGGCGCACTCCTGCCGCTCGGCGATCAGGCGGAGAATTTCGGAATCGATGCGTTCAATTTCTTGGCGGGCGGCGGGAATGTCTTTCATTTTTTGAAAAGGAGAGAAAAAGCTGAAAAAAAAGGTGAACGGGAACGCGGGAACGGCAGATGCGCTCAATTTTCCTGCGCTTCGGGCTCGGGCGGCGCGAGCGGAATTTCCGTCTGTTGCACGGGAACGGAATCTTCGGGCAAACCGACATCGGCGGCAGTCGTTTTCACGGGATTTTTCGCGCGCTCGATCCACGCGGAAATCTGCGCCGGCGAAAGCACGTCGGATTCCGGCAACTCGGAAATCGTTTGCAGACCGACGAAATCGAGGAATTTCGGCGTCGTCGAAAACTGCGACGGACGTCCCGGCAAATCGGCGCGCCCGGACACGGCTATCAGCTCCAAATCAAGCAACCGCGCGACCGCGCTGTCCGCAGAAACGCCGCGAATCGCTTCGATTTCGCCGCGCGTGACAGGTTGGCGGTAAGCGACGACGGCGAGCGTTTCCAGCGCCGCCTGCGTAAGTTTTTGCGGACGCGGATCGTTGCGCAAAAGGCGAATCCATTCCGCGTAGTCCGGCGCAATCGTCATGCGAAAACCTTCCGGCCCCTGCAAAATGCGCGTCACGTCGCCGCTGTCTTCCATTTCCTGATTGAGCTCGGCGACGGCTTCGCGAATCTGCGTCGCCGTGAGCAACGTGGGCACCTGATTGATGATGTCCTCGATGAGCGCCTGCGAGGGAACGCTTTCTTCGTTCCCGCCCTCTTCGCCCGACGCGGCGGCATCTTTTTCGCGCTGTTCGTGATAGCGCGTGACGACGGTCTGAACATCCTTGACGGAAAGCGGCTCCGACGTCGATGTCAGCATCGCTTTGAGGATTTTTTTCAGATTGAACGCCATGACGGGAACGGAAATTTCGCGGAGAAAAGAAAATTTCGCGGGAACGCGCTCAGCCGTGCTTCGCGATTGCCGCTTTCACGAATGCGGCGAAAAGCGGATGCGGGCGCGAGGGCTTCGACTTGAATTCCGGGTGGAACTGCACGCCGACCATCCACGGATGATCGACGACTTCCACGATTTCGACGAGGTGCGAATCCGGGTTCACGCCGGCGACGCGCAGCCCGGCGCTTTCGAGCGCGTCCATGTATTTGTTGTTGAATTCAAAACGATGGCGGTGGCGTTCCCGAATCACGTCTTCGCCGTAGGCTTCGCGGGCGAGCGTTCCCGCGCGGAGTGCGCAGGCGTAGGCGCCGAGACGCATCGTCGCGCCCTTCGAAACGATGGATTTTTGCGATTCCATGATGTCCACGACCGGATTTTTCGTATCCGGACGGAATTCCGTGGAATTGGCGTCCGCGAGTCCGAGCACGTGGCGCGCGAACTCGATGACGGCGATCTGCATTCCGAGGCAAATTCCGAAATACGGCACTTTGCGTTCCCGCGCGTATTGCGCCGCGAGAATTTTTCCCTCGATCCCGCGATCGCCGAAACCGCCGGGAACGAGAATGCCGTCCAATCCGTCGAGCTGAGAAAGATCGCCGTTTTCGAGCGTTTCGGAATCGATGCGACGAATTTCGATCCCGCAGTCGTTGGCGATCCCGCCGTGAATGATGGATTCGTAAACGGATTTGTAAGCGTCCTGCAACTCGATGTATTTGCCGACGACGCCGATTTTTACCTGATGCGCCGGATGCCGCAGGCGGCGGATGATGTCCTCCCAAACCGAGAGATCGCGCGGCTTCGCGTTCAGCCCGAGCCGTTGAATGACGACTTCGTCGAAATGCTCGGCGGCAAGCGTCAGCGGCAATTCGTAAATGGAATGTTCGACGTCGCGGCACTCGATGACCGCGTTCACGGGAACGTTGCAGTAAAGGCTCATCTTCTCGCGCATTTCCTGCGTGATCGGACGTTCGGCGCGGCAGACGAGCACGTCCGGCTGAATACCGATTTCACGCAATTTCGCCGTGGACTGCTGGGCGGGTTTCGTTTTCAGCTCGCCCGCCGCACGAATGAACGGAATCAGCGCGCAGTGAATGAAGCAGACGTTCTCGCGCCCCGCGTCGAGCTGGAACTGGCGCAACGCTTCGAGAAACGGCAAGCCCTCGATGTCGCCCGTCGTGCCGCCGACTTCGGTAATCAGCACATCGACGCCTTCGCCGCCGCGAAGAATGCGATCCTTGATTTCATTCGTGACGTGCGGGATCACCTGCACCGTTTTGCCGAGATAATCGCCGCGGCGTTCCTTGGCGATGACGGCTTCGTAAATTTGCCCGGAAGAAACGGAGTTCGCGCGGGAAAGCACGCCGTTCGTGAAACGCTCGTAGTGACCGAGATCGAGGTCGGTCTCGGCGCCGTCGTCGAGCACGTAAACTTCGCCGTGCTGATACGGACTCATCGTGCCGGGATCGACGTTCAGATACGGGTCAAACTTCTGAATGCGCACCTTCAATCCGCGCAGTTCAAGCAACGCGCCCAGCGCCGCCGCCGACAATCCCTTCCCGAGGGATGACACCACTCCGCCTGTGACAAAAATGTATTTCATAGACGGAAAGACAGGCTATGAGATTTCCCCTGCCTTTGGAATAAAATTCTTAAAATTGTGAATAACACGCCGCCCGCCCGCGTTCCCGCGGGAACGACACTGTGCCGACGTTCCCGCCGGCTTGACGTTTCGGACGGCAACGCGTATTTTTTCGCGTCTATGTCAGACAACAACAACGAACAGCACTCCGAACACCGGCAGACCATCAGCCTCCCGATTATCGCCCAGAATTTCTTCGGCGCGCTTCAGCGCCACTTCGACCTTCTCGCTTTCAACCTCGCGGGAACGCAATCGGCGGACGCGGAAAAATACAACCACTTTTCCTCGCTCACGCGCATGATGCCCGTGGCGCAACTGCACCGCGATTTTGACCAGATGAAAGCGTTCGCGCACGGACTGATGCTGCGCCAATCCGTCAACGACCTGCTCTCGATGGTCGCCGCATGCATGGACAACTGCCACTTGCTCTGCACGCTTTTCCTCAACAAAAAGGCGATGGAAACCGACCCGAAAGCGACCAACGAACTCGTCGGACGCAAACAGGAAGCCTTCGTCAATTCCGCGTTGCAGGACAAATTTGAAGTTTTCGAAAAAGAATTCGGAATTCTCTGCGAGCTTGAAGACGGCATCACGAACATGGCGATCGCCCTGCGCGCGCTCATGCGCAACAACGGCGTCGTTACCGCAGAAGACGTGGACGACGACGGCGAGCTCGTTTTCGAATTCAAAACCGTGCAGACCATTCAGCCCGCGAAAGAAGGCGATCGCCCGGAAGTGCGCCTCGCGGACACGCGCCGCGCATTCAAGGCGGGCGACACGATCGACCTCACGAACAGCGAATTGCTGAGCTTGAACACGACGGTTGCGGCGTTCTTCGACGCGCTTTTCAAATCCGTTGCCGCGTTCGGGAAAAAGACGGTCGGCGGCGATTCCGAGGAAGCGAAAAACAATGCGTAAGGCGGCGAAAATTTTCCTCGCGGCGCTCGCGCTTGCGGGAACGCTCGCGCTCTCCGCGTGCGGCGGTCCGAAAATCTTCAACTACGGCGGCGGGAACCCGAATATCACCGTGGAACAAGGATAAATTTGAGGAGCGAACGCCTTAAATTTTTGCCTTCGGAAAAAAATTCCGGAGTCCGCGTCGCGGCCCTTTGGGTGGCGACGCTTTATTTCGCGCAAGGATTGCCGAACGCCGTCGTCGATCTCGTCGCTCCCGTAGCGATGAAAGATTTGGGCTTCGACAACGCCGTCATCACGACCGTTGCCGCGTGGGCGTATCTGCCGTGGACGCTGAAAGCGCTGTGGAGTCCGCTCGTGGACGGGATCGGGCGCAAACGCACGTGGATTTTCGGAATGCAGGCGGCGGGAGCGCTGTTGCTCGGTGCGCTTGCGGCGGCGTTTTTCTTCGGCGTTCCCGCGCTCGGAATCGTCGCCGCACTCGGCGCGATCGCCGTCGTTTCGGCGACGCACGACATCGCGGCGGACGGTTTTTACATGCTCGCGCTCGATTCCGGGCGGCAAGCGTTTTACTCCGGCTGGCGCAGCACGTTTTTCCGGCTTTCGCAGATTTTCGCCAAAGGCGGCGTCATTGCGGCGGCGGGCGTGCTCATTGCGCGCGGAGCGGACGCGGGAACGGCGTGGATGCTGGTGTTCGCCGGTCTCGCCTTGCTTTCGGGCGCGCTCGCGAGTTTTCACGCGGCGGTGCTCCCGCGCCCGGCGAACGACGTTCCCGCGGGAACGCGCGACGATTCGCTGTCGCACGATTTTCGCGAAACGTGGAAAACGTTTTTCAAAAAAGAACGCGTCGGATTTCTGCTGTTTTTTCTTTTGTTTTTCCGCTTCGGCGAAGTGCAGCTCGGCGCGATTTCTCCGCTGTTTTTCAAAGACGCGCTCGAACACGGCGGGCTCGCGCTGGACAATCGCGCGTTCGGCTTGCTCAACGGCACGTTCGGCGTGGCGGCGATGCTCGCAGGCGGCGTGATCGCGGGCTGGCTTGTTTCGCGCAACGGTCTGCGCGCGTGGCTTTTCCCGATGATTCTGTTGCTGAACGTGCCCGACCTGATTTACGTTGCGTTCGCGCGATTGCAGCCCGAATCGCTCACGCTCATCGGCGCGGGCGTCGTCGTCGAAACATTCGGCTACGGCTTCGGTTTTACGGGCTACATGCTTTTCATGCTTTATGCGTGCGCGGGAACGCGGCGCGCGGTTGCGCACTACGCGATCTGCACGGGCTTTATGGCGCTGGGCGCGATGTTGCCGAAATTCTGGGCGGGCGCGTTGCAGGAAATGATCGGCTACGAAGCGTTTTTCTGGTGGGTGATTCTGTGCACGATTCCGGGATTCATCCTCGTCGCCAAGGCGCGAAAATTCCTGCCGGCGGATTTCGGCAGAAAAGCGCCCGCGCAAGGCGACGCGTGATTTTCCCGTTCCCGCGACGCGGCGTCTCCGGCATTTTTTCAGAAATAAAAAATTTTCTATGAGCTTTTCAGAAAAATTCTTGGCGCTCCCGCAGAGCATGCGACTCGCCGACGGCGTCGAAACGCATTTTCGAAAAACGCTTCCCTCCGGGCTTCTCTCCGTCCAAGTCTGGGTAAAAACCGGCAGCATCCACGAAGGCGAATTTCTCGGCGGCGGGCTCTCGCACTATCTCGAACACATGGTGTTCAAAGGCACGGAAAAATTTTCCGCGGAAGAACTTTCGCGGCGCGTGCAGGCAGTCGGCGGAAATCTCAACGCCTACACGTCGTTCACGCGCACCGTCTATCACGCGGACGTTCCCGCCGAAGCCGCAGAAACCGCGTTCGATGTGCTTTCGCAGCTCACGCTGAAACCGCGGCTCGACGCGCTCGACGCCGCGCTCGAAAAGGACGTGATTCTGCGCGAAATCGACATGAGTCTCGACGATCCCGATTCGCGGCTTTCCGAAGCCTCGCTCGCCGAAGCCTTCCGCGTCCACCCGTTCCGCGTTCCCGTCATCGGCAACAAAAACGTCTTTTCGCAAATGGGCGAAAACGAACTGCGCACGTATTTCAAAAAAAGATACGTTCCCGCGAACCTCGCGCTCGTCGTCGCAGGCGATGCGGAAGCGGAAACGATTTTCGCGCTCGCGGAAAAATATTTCGGTGATGCGCGGGAACGCCCCGCCCCGCAGGTTTTCGTTCCGCAAGAACCGCCGCAACTCGCGCCGCGCGAAATCACGCTGCGCGGCAACGTCAACGTGCTGCGCGGGAACATGCTTTGGAAAATTCCCTCGTCGGCGCACGAAGACGCGCCCGCGCTTTCCGTGCTTTCGTCGCTGCTCGGCGGCGGCGATTCCGCCCTGCTTTGGCGCGACCTGCACGACGAAAAAGGGCTCGTGCACGCGCTTGACGTTTCGGCGTGGATGCCGCGCGACGGCGGTCTTTTCTGGGTTTGCTACACGGCGGATCTCGACAAACGCGCCGCAGTCGAAGACGCGACTCGCACCGCGCTCGCCGCAATCGCCCGCGACGGCGTTCCCGCGGCGCTCCTGCGGAAAGCTTCCCGCCGCGCCGTTTCCGCGCTCGTTTCTACGCTCGGCACGGCGGCATCGTCCGCCGCGCGGCTCGGCGCGGAATGCGTCGAACGCGGCGATCCGGGCGCCACTGAAATTTTTCTCCGCAAAATCGAATCGCTCACGCCGGAAGATATTCGGCGCATCGCGCAAAAATATTTTCGCGAGGAAACGCTCACGCGCTCCGCGTTCGAAAAAAAACTTCCGCTCAAAAAATCTTCGGCGAAAACGACTCCGGCGCGGACGACGTATCCGCCGTTCGAAGAGCTGAAACTCGCTTCGGGCGTGCGCGTGTTGCTCCAGCCCGAACACGCGTTGCCGAAAGTGCGGCTGCGCGCCGCGATGCTCGGCGGGAACGCGTTCGAAACGGAAAAAACGCGCGGCGCAAGCGCCCTGCTTTCCACGATGCTCACGCTCGACGCGGGAACGCTGACCGCCGCGCAAATCGCGGAAAAAATCGAATCGCTCGGCGGAAGTTTCGACGAAACTTCCGGGAACAACACGTTTTCGCTCACCGCGGAAACGCTCGCCGGCGACGAAAATGTCGCGTGCGAAATTCTTTCCGATGCGCTCTGCGATGCGCGTTTTTCCGAAAAGAATTTTTCTCTGGAGCTCGCTTCGCAACTCGCCGCCCTGCGTAGCGATTTTGACGAAATCGAAGAGTTCGCGCGAATCGCCCTGCGCAGAGAATTTTTCGGAAAACATCCGCTCGCGTTTCACAATTTCGGCACGGAAAAATCACTCGGCGCACTCGCGCTCGCCGACATCGAGCGCCTGCGGGAACGCCTCGTCGTGCCCGAAAATATCGTCATCGCCGCCTCAGGCGATTTCGACCGCGATGCGCTTGCGGCAACGCTCGAAGAAAAATTTCCCGCCGAGCGTTTTCGTTCCCGCGCCGCCGAAAATTTTTCCGAAAATTTCAAAAAATTCGAACCGCAACGCGCCCGCGAACGCGAAATCGAATCGCCCGTTCCCGCAGAGCAGACGATCGTTCAGCTCGCGTTCCCGGATGTCGGATTTCGCGATGAACGCTACCACGTCGGCACGCTGATCGAAGAACTGCTCAGCGGAATGTCGAGCCGACTTTTTCTCGAAATTCGGGAAAAGCGCGGGCTCGCGTATTTCGTCGGCGCGAGCCGCGTCGGGTCGCCGGAGACCGGAATGTTCGTCCTCGGCGCGGGAACGAAACGCGGTAAAGAAAAACACGTGCTCGAAGAAATGCGCCGCGAAATGCATCGGCTCCGCAACGGAAAAATTTCCGCCGAAGAATTGCTCGGCGCGAAAACCAGAATTTGCGTCGCGCGGCGCACCGCGCATCAGCGCGCCGCCGTGCGTTGCGGGAACGCCGCGATGAATGCGCTCTACGGATTGCCCGTCAATCGCGATGCCGAACTCGAAGCGCAACTCGGCGCACTCACCGCCGACGATGTCGCGCGCTACGCGAGCGAAATTCTTTCGCCGAAATTCGAGCTCGCGCTCACCGTTCGCTGATTTTTTCACAACCGCACGGGAACGCCCGCCGCGCGCATCGCCTTAATCCTTCCTGAAATGCAAATCGGGAAGGAGAACCGCCGTCTCCTCGGTGTCGCCCTCTCCCTTCCATGCAACGACAAATCTGACCACTCCGCCGCAGGGGCGATAGCCTTTTGCCGACAGTCGGTCAAGCTCCGCCATGCGGGCGTGTGAAAGCTTCGCGACCTTTTCCTCGCGGCCGTCGATCTTTGCGTACAGGCAACCATCGTTATCGACAGAAATCGGCATGCCGCTGTGAAGCCGAAAAATCAAATTTTTCTTATTTTTGAAAAAACTAAGGAAGACATCGCGGTGCGTCAGCTGCAGGGTAATTTCCTTCGGCTCCGGATACTGCTCCTTATCGTCAATCTCTTCGACACCGGGAAGCCGACATCCGTCGAAGATGCCGCTGTTGCAGTGGATATACAGATTTTCCTTTGCTCTTGTCATGCCGACGTAGAGCACTCGTTTTTCGGCATCGTCTTTCAGTCTTGTATGACTGAGGAGCAACCACACGCTGTCAAACTCTCTTCCTTTTGATTTATGTATCGTCGAAACAAATACAGTTTTGCGATCATCAGTACAGAAGTCCTCAAACTGAGATTCGTTTATGAACTCCTCAAGGTCTGTGCGATACTTCATGAGCGTGTTCGTCTTTTCGAATTCCGAAATCATGTTCAGGACGTTTTCGAGACAGGCGCTGTCGGAGTAAACTCTGACAAGTTCTGACCTTGCGTGATTCCACAGCTCTTTTCCGATAACCGGAGATTTGAGACTTCTGTCTATCACTCGAAGGAAAAATCTGACTTCGGCAAGGTTGCGCAGGCGCATACCGTCAAGCGACTGAACGAGCTTTGCTCGAATTCCGTTTTTCGTAAGCAGCCCAAGCACTCTCAGCGCCTCGTCGTTTGTTCCGGTCAGCACGCAGGCGCTGCCGCCGTGATGAACCGCCGAAATCTGGCGGACAATCGGAACTTCAAGGTTTTCGGAGGTGTGACGAACTATCTGCACGATTCCGTTTTCGGTCTGCACCGCTCTTATCGGATTGCGCTTCATCCGCTTTTCGATCCTTTCGGCAAACCAATTGGCAAGAGCTACGATATTTGCCTTGCTACGGTAATTTTCAAGGAGCTCGTACCGTGCGGCGCCGTATTCGTCGATGAGAGACCGCATATGTGCGGAATCCGAGCCGCGGAATTCGTAGATGTTCTGATCATCGTCGCCGACGGCGATCACGCGCATATCATCGTTGTTCCGCATCAGCGCGCGAATGAGGGCGAATTCGCTTGCGTCCATGTCCTGCGCTTCATCTATGACGAGAACGCTCTTGGTTATCTTTCCCCGTTCAACCTCGCCGTTTGCGATCATCCGGGTCGCATCGCAAACAACATTTTTCGCGTCGTCAAGGTTCCCGATCTTTCCGAGAAGGTCAAAGCAATAGGAGTGAAAGGTCTTTATCTCGACGAAATTCGCGGCGTTCCCGATAAGTGCAATCAGACGTTTTTTGAACTCGGTCGCCGCCGCACGGGAAAATGTGACCATAAGCAGCTGCTCGTGCTTGACGTCCTCGAGGATAAGCAGAGAGGCGAGCTTGTGGACAAGCACGCGTGTTTTCCCGCTTCCCGGTCCTGCCGCGACCACGATGCAGTGCGAATTCGCATCGTTTATGATCTTCGACTGCATGTCGGAAAGCTCTCCGAACAGCTTGTGATATTTTTCCGGTGTGATGTTACGGTTAATCTCCTTTGCCCGATCTCCCTTGAAATACTTTGCTATGAATTTTCTGAAATCCATTGCGAAGTAGTTGTGAACGAACTGAAGCGCAGCGTCATAGTCTCTGACCATGAGATTGGCGTATTCGCCGATGATATGAATCTGCCGAACCTTCTGCTTGTAATACTCGTCGAGAGAACGGTAATCCTCTGCCTTGTAGCGAATCTTGTTGTCAAAAATAAGCCGCCGAACCTCCATGCCGTTGTAAAGCACGAGGAATCCGCCTTCCAGCTTCATCGAACCTATCTTCGACAGGTAAAGAAGCGCGTCCTCCACGTCATCAAGACCGGTTTTTGCCCCGCCGAAATCCAATTTCGGAATTTCCGTATATTTTTTGAATGTTTCGACAAGCGAAAACTGCACCGGGGCTTCGCCCTTTGCATTCTGCGGCTCTTTTGCGATGTCGTAGAAGTAGGAGACAAGAAATTTGCAGATGTCGATCCTGCGGTGAAATTTGTCGAGCAGTTTCGGCATATCCATCGACGGCGCGATAAGCACGTGCGGGCCGGAGGGCGTGTCGGATTCGGGACCGGCGTTCCCTTTTGAGATGTATCCCTTTATCGTCAGATAATAAAGTAATGTGCGGATGTTTTTTACCGAGCTCCCGGTGATGTTCGCGGCAAGTGCGGCCTCGTTAAGCTCTTTGAGGGAATAGTCCGTTCCCTGCTCCGCGATTCGGTTAAGAAGAAACTCCTCAAGTTTTGCAAACCGAGTCAGGATTTGTGCCGACCGATTTTCCGTGTCGGTTTTCAGGATGTATGCCGACATATCAAGGCTGTCGGCAAGAAGCCCCTCCTGCCGCATGAGATTGACGGATGTGACGACGTCCGATTTCGGGATGCCGAGCATATCGGCGAGATAATCCACGCGCGATTCCGCATCATCGTTGCCCGCGGCGGCGATGCTACGGGTTGAAATAAGGGATTTCATTATCCGCTTCGCATTCTGCTTCTGTTCCTCCGAAAAGACCGGGGAGCGGTCAATTCTGAACGAAGCCTCCTCCATGTTCTTTGCGAGAATGCTTGTTGCATAGACATGGGGAACGTTCTGCCCGCGCCTTACATAGCCGGCGTTTTCAAGTGCGGCAACGGCAGTTTTTATGCGCGTCTCCATTTCGCGGGAAGAAGCTTCGCGAGAAGAGTCGTCCCAACCTGCCGCCCTCGCGATCTCAAGCGCAGAACAACAAACCCATGGTTTGTCGCGTGTCATATCCTTCAGCGCTTTCCAAACCTGCTGGATCTCGCTTATGCTCAGTTTCGTCTGATTGAGGAGTATGAAATGCTTGTCAAGGTCGTTGTCGTTGAACAAAACATAGCATTCGGCAAGCAGGCTCGGATCCCTTCCCGCGCGACCCGCCTCCTGAACATAGTTTTCAAGAGAGTCTGAAATGTCATAGTGAACAACCAGCCTGACATCCTTTTTGTCAACTCCCATGCCGAATGCGGAAGTCGCGACGATAATTTTCACCTGATTTGAGATGAAGGCTTCCTGATTTTCGATCTTTTCGGCGGGATCCATTTTCCCGTTGAACGGTCTTGCCGGGAAGCCGTCGCCGGTCAGTCTTTCTGCGATATCTACCGTTCTTTTTGTTCGAGAAACGTAGACGATCGTCGGGCAATTTTTCTGTTCTATCAGGGAGCGAAGTGCGTTGTATTTTTCTTCATCGGACTCCTTGAAAAGAACGGTATAGTGCAAGTTTTCCCGGTCGGCGGTGGAGGTGAAAAGCTCAAGCGGCAAGTTGAGCTTCGCCCGGAAATAGTCGCAGATGTCGGTAATGACCTTCTGCTTCGCCGTTGCGGTGAAGCATGAGACCGGGACGGGATCCGGGAGCATCTTTTTTCCCTGATACTGCCGGATGAAATCGCCGATATAGAGGTAGTCAACGCGGAAATCATGTCCCCATGCCGAAAAGCAGTGAGCCTCATCAATGACGAAGCGGACGACGTTGCGGTTAAGGAGCAGCTTTTCTATCGTTCGGGAACGCAGTTGCTCCGGCGATATGTAGAGAATCGTGGCAAGACCGTTTGAAACGCGCGCCAGTGCTTCGGCGCGTTCTATCGGGCTGAGAAGCCCGTTCACCGTGACTGCGTCCACAAGACCTTTTTCGCTGAGGTTGTCCACCTGATCCTTCATCAACGACTGAAGCGGGGAAATGACAACGGTAAGTCCGTGCGCGCATTCTCCCGCGATAAGCGCGGGCAATTGAAACGTGATTGATTTCCCGCCGCCGGTCGGGAACACGGCAAGGAGGGATTTCCCGTTAACCGCCGCCTGTGCGGCTCTTTCCTGAAGCGGCTCTCCGGCATACGTGCGGAAATTGTCATATCCGAAGAATTGTTTCAGCTTTTTGTGAATATTCAGTCGGTCGCGGCAGTATTCGCAACCCTCCCGACAGGGAGTATTGCAGAGGCATTTAACCACATTGTCGATCTTCGGATAGTTTTTCGTCAGCCACGGCGGAGTAACGGAGTGATAGTCCGCAACGCCGATCAGAGCAAGCGCATAGGCAAGCTCCACCGGACACTTCCGAACCAACTGCTCCACATCGGCATGAGCGCAGATTCTTCCCGCGTATTCTTCCTGTATCAGTTTCGGTACGTTGAAATGCGAATGAAAAATACCGCTCCCTCTGCGCGGCGAGATTTCGCAATAATCAAAAAAGCCTTTGAATTCAGGCCGGGAATACAGCAGGCAACAGAAGATCTGTTTCGTTCCCTGCGGCAGTGCCTGAAAAGCCTCGACTTCGTCGAAAAAAAGCTGCATTGCCTTTTCGGCATCATTAAGGGGATTGTTGAGCTGATCCGACTGAAGCTTGTCATCCTTGAGAAGCCGGTGATACGGACGACAGGGAAACAGGAGCGGAGAGAGATAGAGCGTATCTATCGGAACGGCTTTCAGCGGTTTTTCAGATTGCAACTGCGGGTTCAGGTACACAAGGTCGTGATGAACGATGTTGTGTCCGCAGACAAAGTCCGCATCGGATATAAATGCACGGAAATCCCGTATTGACGGCGAGTGAAAAGAGGTGCGGTCGGCTCTGATTGCGCCGAGATCCAGAATCTTCTTGTCTCTGATTCCGATCTCGCTGTCGATAAACACAATGGCGTTTGCCATGCCGTCTCTCATCGCTGATTTTTTTCACAACCGCACGGGAACGCCCGCCGCGCGCATCGCTTCTTTCGCCTCGCGAATCGAATACGTGCCGAAGTGAAAAATCGATGCCGCGAGCACCGCGCTCGCCTTGCCTTTTTTCACGCCGTCCACAAGGTGATCGAGCGTTCCCGCGCCGCCCGAAGCAATGACGGGAACGCCGACGCTTTCACTCACGCGGCGCGTCAGCTCCAAGTCGTAGCCCGTTTTTACGCCGTCGCAATCCATGCTCGTAAGCAAAATTTCGCCCGCGCCGAGCGAAACGACTTTTTTCGCCCACTCGACGACGTCGATCCCGCACGGTTTGCGCCCGCCGTGCGAATACACTTGCCACGTGTCCGCGCCCGGATCGCGCCGCGCGTCAATCGCGACGACGATGCACTGGTTGCCGAATTTTTTCGCGGATTCAAAAACGAGATTCGGGTCGCCGATCGCCGAGGAATTCAGCGAAACCTTGTCCGCGCCCGCATTCAGCATCGCGCGAATGTCTTCGAGCGAGCGCAAACCGCCGCCCACCGTGAGCGGCATAAACACTTGGTCTGCGGTGCGTTCGACAACGTCGCGCATAATCGCGCGCCCGTCCGAAGACGCCGTGATGTCGAGAAACACAAGCTCGTCCGCGCCCTGTTTTTCGTAGGCGCGCGCGCAATCGACGGGATCGCCCGCATCGCGCAACGATTCAAACTGCACGCCTTTGACGACGCGCCCCGCCTTGACGTCGAGACAAGGAATGATGCGAACCGAAAGCATTTTTTCTCAGAAAAAACGTCCGCCGTGCCGGTTCATTCCAGCGAAACGGAAACCTTGAAAACTTCGCTCGCGCCGGGTTCGACAAAGTGCAGACCGTTCCCGTGCTCCGTGCTGTTCGGCGCGCCCATCCACGGCTCGACGCAGTAATACGGCGCATCTTCCGTCTCGGACCACGTGACGACGGTCGTCCACGCCGACGGCACTTCGTTTTCGCCGATGCGCACAACGACGTTTTCCTCGCCGTTCCTCGGACCGAACGCGACGCGGTTCGTTTTCAGTTTTGTCCAAAGCAAATCGCAAATCGCGGGATCGCCGAACGAGACCGGCGTTTGCGGCGCGTCCGCCTTTACGAGCTTGCCGTCGTCCGCGTGATGCCAGAATTTTTTCGCGTCGATTTTCAGCACGTAATCCTTGCGGGAAAGCCCCGCGTGCCACGGAAGCGTGAAGTAAAAATGATGCCCGGCGCACCACGGAATGCGCTCGTTCCCGCGGTTGACCAGCGTGAGCTCGCACGTAATCGCAAGCTCCGAAAAACGATACTCGACAAAAAATTCGTAGTCGAACGGATAGCCTTCCCGCGCAGCGGCAGACGGCAAAAACTTCGCGCGCACGGAGGATTCCGTCGCTTCGACAATTTCAAAATCTCCGTCCACGGCAAAACCGTGTTGCGGCATCGGACGCACGACGCCGTCGCCGGGATTTTTCCAGAAAAACCTTTTGCCGTCGGCATAGTTGCGCCCCATGAACGGGAACAGAATCGGATTGCCGCCGCGGATCTTGCGGTATTCGGAAAAATTCGCATTTTCGGGCCAGCGAATAACGCCGCGCCGCGTTCCCGCGACATCGACATCCCAACTCATCAGCCGAGCGCCGAGCGTCATGCACGCCGTGAACGTGGAAGCGCCGATGCGCCATTGCTGGAAGGTGTGTCCGTCTTTTTCAAAAGTAGTCATCATAACGCCGCAAATTAAACCCCGCCCACACGCGGGAACGCAATTGAATTCGGCGAACTGGTGAACTGTGCGGGAACGTTTTTTGTCCGCAAATTCACGCAAATGAACGCGAATTCGGTGAACTGGTCAACTGGAGAACTGGTTGACTGGTGAAGTCCGGTTTTTGCCTTTGGCAAAACTGGGGGCGGAGACGTCCACGTCTCCGCGCGGGAACGAGTTTAACCACG
>CAVFCB010000024.1:0-20156 GCA_963620895.1 Bacteroidaceae bacterium
TTTTCCGGCGGCGGCTTCCGAGATGATTTTGTGGAGCATTTTGCGGAAGCGTTCCTCGCGGCGCGCTGCTTTTCGCGCGATTTCCTCGCGTGCCCGGAGCATAACGCGATCGAGTTCTCGCAAATCGGCTTCGGAATCCTCAGTCGCGTCCGTGCTCGGCGGCACAATATCTTCTCGCTCGATCATGCCGAAGATTTTACGAAATTCGCGTGTGTTCCCGCAAGGCTTTTGCGGGGCGCGAACTTGTGTCGTGCGGTTCGGCTTGCGTTCCCGTGCGCGAAAAACGAAAATCGCGCACCGATTTTTTTTCGATGAATCAGGAACGAATGCATCATTCGAATTTCAACAGGCGCGCGGCGACTTATGCCGAGAACGCCGGCGTGCAGCTTCGCGCGGCGAAGTGGCTCGGCGAGTGGATTGAGCGCGGCTTGCCCGATTCCGTGCGGATGTGGGAGCTCGGTTCGGGAACGGGATTTTTCACGCGGGAACTCGTCGCGCACGGCTATCGCGTGCTTGCGACGGACATTGCTCCGGAAATGGTTGTGCACGGCAGGCTTGCGTGCCCGCAGGCGGATTGGGCGATTCACGACAGTTGGAATTTGCCCGCGAACGTGTGCGATCGGCTCTACTCGTCGAGTCTTCTGCAATGGATGCGCGAGCCGGAAAAAACGTTACGCGTTTTCCGCGCGGCGTTGCGTCCGGGCGGAAAAATGCTTCACGGATTTTTCGTCGCGCCGTCGTTGTGCGAGCTTTATTCGCTTGTTCCCGCAGAAAATTTGCCGCTGAAATGGCGCACGGTCGGCGAATGGCTCGATGCGTTTCGCGCGGCGGGCTTCAAGGTGTTGCGGGCGGAAACGAAATCGGAGCGCGTCGAATACGCGTCCGCGCTGCAATTGCTCAGAACGTTGCGCGACACGGGGGCGACGAGCGCCGCGCGGCACGTTCCCGCGGGAACGCTTCGTCGCGTGTTGTATGAATACGCGAAAAATTTTTCGAGCGAAAACGGGCGCATCGTCGCCACGTGGAATTTTCTGCGCATCGAAGCCGCGTAAATCCGGCGGGAACGCGTCCGTTGCGCCGGCGGCGTTTGCGGGAACGCGTTCTCGCGGAGAATTTCGGGGCGCGAAAAGAAAAAAATCACGAATCAAGAAAAATTTTTAATTTTTTTGGAAAAAGTGCTTGCACCGTTTTTGAAAAAAGTTATTAATAGCCGTTCCTATTCATTCAAATTTCCAGTTTAGCTTCCATGCCGACTATCAATCAACTCGTCCGCAAGCCGCGGTCCAAAGCCAATATCAAGTCGAAATCGCCCGCCTTGAATTGTTCGCCGTTTAAGCGCGGCGTGTGCATTCAGGTCATGACGCGTACGCCTAAGAAGCCGAATTCGGCTCAGCGCAAAGTTGCGAAGGTGCGCCTGACTTCCGGCACGGAAGTTATTTCCTACATCCCGGACGAAGGGCACAAGTTGCAGGAGCACAGCGTGGTGCTCGTGCGCGGCGGTCGTGTGAAAGACTTGCCGGGTGTGCGTTATCACATCGTGCGCGGTCCGTTGGACTGCGCGGGCGTCGAAAAACGTCGTCGCAGCCGTTCGAAATACGGCGTGAAGCGTCCGAAAGCCGCGAAATAATTTTTTACAATAAGGAAAAAAGAACATGTCTCGTCGTCGTCGAGCCACCAAAAATCCGCACAAGCCGGATTCCCGTTACAACAGCCCGCTGGTGAGCCAGCTGATCAACGTCGTCATGAAGAACGGCAAGAAGACGGTTGCGCAGCGCATCGTCTATGGCGCGATTGAGCGCGTCAGCGAAAAGCTTGAAAAGGGCGATCCGATGGAGCTTCTCCTCGGTGCGTTGGAAAACTGCCGCCCGAAGCTGGAAGTCAAGAGCCGTCGCGTCGGCGGTGCGACTTATCAGGTCCCGGTTGAAATTTCGCACGACCGCCAGACGAGCATGGCGTTCCGTTGGCTCGTGAGCGCCGCCGCCGGTCGCAAGGGACAGCCGATGGTGGAATCGCTCGCCGCGGAATTCATCGATGCCTACAACAACACGGGATCGGTGGTCAAGAAACGCGAAGAAACGCACAAGATGGCGCAGGCGAACCGCGCGTTCGCGCATCTTCGCTGGGGTAACAACTGATTTTTTTACTCAAAGCCGACACCGTTATGGCAACTCTTTCCGCCAAAAATTCCCCTTCCCGCGGCACGCCGCTCGAATACACCCGAAACTTCGGGATCGCCGCACACATCGACGCGGGCAAAACGACGACTTCGGAGCGTATTCTTTTCTACGCCGGCGTCATTCACAAGACGGGCGAAGTGCACGAAGGCGCCGCGACGACGGACTGGATGGAACAGGAACAGGAGCGCGGGATCACGATTACGTCCGCCGCGATTTCCTGCGGATGGACGGTCGCCGACGGTCCGTTTGCTAAAATTCCGCATCGTCTGAACGTCATTGACACGCCCGGTCACGTGGACTTTACGGCGGAAGTCGAGCGTTCCCTGCGCGTGCTTGACGGTGCCGTTGCCGTGTTCTGCGCGGTTGCCGGCGTGCAGCCGCAGTCCGAAACCGTGTGGCGCCAGATGAACAAATACAGCGTTCCGCGCGTTGCCTACATCAACAAGATGGACCGCACGGGCGCCGACTTTTTCAATGCCGTCAAGGGCATCAAGGAAAAACTTCGCGGGAACGCGCATCCGCTTTACATTCCGATCGGCGCGGGTGAAACGTTCACGGGACTTGTCGACCTCGTCAAGGGTTGCGCTTACGTTTACGACGAAAGCGACCCGAAGGGCATGAAATACGCCAAGACGGACGTTCCCGCCGACCTCAAAGGCGACTACGAAAAGTATCGCGAAGAGCTGATCGAAGCCGTTTCCGATTTTGACGACACGATCGCCGAAAAATATCTCGACGGTCAGGAAATTTCCTCCGACGAGCTTCGCGTGGCGATCCGCAAAGCGACGCTTTCGCTCGACTTCGTCGGCGTCATTCCCGGTTCCTCTTTCAAAAACAAGGGCGTCCAGATGGTGCTCGACGCGGTCGTCGATTACCTGCCGTCCCCGCTCGACCTTCCGCCGATGAAAGCGTTCAAGGACGACGGAGAAACGGAAACGGGCGTGGAGCCGGACGACAACGCGAAACCGGTCGGTCTCTGCTTCAAACTTTGGTCTGACCCGTATGTCGGGCAGCTCGTGTTCTTCCGCCTTTATCGCGGCACGCTGAAAAAAGGCGATGCGCTCTACAATCCGCGCACGCGCAAGACGGAACGCGTTTCTCGCCTCATGATCATGAAGGCGATGGATCGCGAAGAAATCGACACCGCTTACTCCGGCGACATTTGCGCGCTCATCGGTCCGAAAGAAATCGTGACCGGCGACACGCTCTGCACGCGTGAAGAAGATATCGTGCTTGAGCCGCCGTCCTTCCCGGAACCCGTCATTTCCATGTCCATCGAGCCGGCGACGAAAGCTGACCAAGAAAAGCTTTCCATCGGGCTGCAGCGCCTTGCGCAGGAAGACCCGACGTTCCGCGTTTCTTCCGACCAAGAAACCGGGCAGACGATTATTTCCGGCATGGGCGAGCTTCACCTCGACATCATCGTCGATCGTCTTCGCCGCGAGTTCAAGGTCGACGCGAAAGCCGGTCGTCCGCAAATTTCTTACCGCGAAACGATCACGGCGCCCTCGCGCGGCGTCGGCAAGTTCGTTCGCCAGTCCGGCGGTCGCGGTCAGTACGGTCACGCCGAAATCGAAATCGAACCG
Organism: Bacteroidaceae bacterium; assembly: GCA_963620895.1. Classification (GTDB taxonomy): domain Bacteria; phylum Verrucomicrobiota; class Verrucomicrobiia; order Opitutales; family UBA953; genus Spyradosoma. Next base: position 3,764 of record CAVFCB010000024.1, read on the forward strand.
AATCCCGGCAAGGGCATCGAAGTCGTCAGCGAAATCGTCGGCGGCGTCATCCCGAAAGAATATATCAAGCCGACGATTGAAGGGATTCATGAAGCCGCGAACAACGGCACGATCGCGGGCTACCCGGTCATTGACTTCAAGGCGCGCATCGTTTTCGGTTCCTATCACGAAGTGGACTCGAACGAAATGGCGTTCCGCATGGCGGGTATTTTCGCGCTGAAAGACGCTATGGCGAAAGCGGCTCCGATTTTGCTCGAACCGATCACGAAGGTCGAAGTCGTCACCCCGGAAGAATATCAGGGCGACATTATGGGCGACCTGAACCGCCGCCGCGGGCAGATTCAGAACATGGAAACGAAGAACGGCGTCTGCACGATCGATGCCTATGTTCCGCTCCAGACGATGTTCGGCTACGCGACGGACGTCCGATCCCTCTCCAAGGGACGCGCTTCTTACACGATGGAGCCGGATCACTTCGAACAGGTTCCCGCGAACGTGCTGAAGGAAATCGTCGAAACCGCTTCCCGCGCGCCGGCGCGTTCCTAAGCGCGAAGAACACACGTATTCAAAACTTTATATCGCAAAATCATGAGCGCTCAAAAAATCCGCATCAAACTGAAAGGCTTTGACTATCGAGTCATCGATCAATCTGCGGGCGATATCGTCGAAACCGCGAAGCGCACCGGAGCCCGCGTGGCGGGTCCCGTGCCGCTTCCCACCGGGATCGAACGCTGGACGGTTAACCGTTCCCCGCACGTTGACAAGAAATCGATGGATCAATTCGAACAGCGCACTCACAAGCGTCTGATCGACATCATCGGACCGACGGCTCAAACCGTCGACGAACTGAAAAAATTGAACCTTCCCGCGGGCGTGGACATTTCCATTAATGTCTGAACCCGTTTAACCGATTAAACATAAAACGTAATATTTTCGTTTATTCGGATTGCGTTAGGTCTGTAAGAGAATCTGATAGACACATACTGATTTATGCAGCCTAAAGCAGGTCTGTGCAAACGGAATTGAACTCCACCTGCCTCTTAGCTATGAAGTTACAACTGATTGGCAAAAAAATTGGGATGACCCAAATCTACGACGGGAACAACACACTCGTTCCCGTGACCGTGGTTCAGGCCGGTCCCTGCCCTGTAGTCCAAGTCAAGACCACCGAGTCTGACGGATACAACGCCGTCCAAATTGCCTACGGCGTCCAGAAAAAAGAACGCTTGACCAAACCGGTTCAAGGTCACTTCGAAAAAGCCGGAATCGACCCGCACGCGGTGTTGGGCGAAATCCGCTTCGACGACAAAGCCCCCGAATACAAGGTGGGCGACGTGCTTACGGTCGCGACTTTCAAAGAAGGTCAGATCGTCGATGTTATCGGCACGACAAAAGGTCGCGGCTTCCAAGGAAACGTGAAGCGGCACAAACAGGCCGGCCAGCCTGATTCTCACGGGCACATGATGCACCGCCGTCCGGGCTCCATCGGGATGCGCCAGACGCCGGGTCACGTGTTCAAGGGCAAGGACATGCCCGGACACATGGGGCAAGTTCGCCGCACCGTGCAGAATCTGACGGTCGTCAAAGTGCTGGAAGATCAGAATCTTCTGCTCATCAAGGGGTCGTTCCCGGGAGCGAACGGAGATTTGGTTTTCGTGCGCGAAGCCAAAAAGGCGAAATAATTTGGAAAGGACTCCGAAATTATGAAACTCAAAGTTTACACTGTTGACGGCAGCTCTTTCTCCGAAAAGGAATTTGAAGCGTTCCCGGCGCTCGAAGAAGGCAAGGGCGTCGTCGCTCTCAAACAGGCGATCATCGCGTATCAGGCGAATCTTCGTCAGGGAAATGCCAAGACCAAGGATTACGGCGAAGTCGCCGGTTCCGGCAAAAAACAGGGTCCGCAGAAGGGCTCCGGCGGCGCTCGTCACGGCGACAAGCGCGCTCCGCAACTCTACAAGGGCGGCGTTGTCTTCGGTCCGCGTCCCCGCGACTGGTCCAAGGCTATTCCCGCGAATGTTCGGAAGCTCGCGCTTTCCCGCGCGCTCGTCGATCTCGCCGCGGAAAACGGACTGAACGTTATCGAACGCATCGAATCCGCCGACGCCAAGACGAAAACGATGAACGGCGTGCTCTCCAAGGTTTATCCGGAAGGCAAGCTCCTCGTCGTCGCCGATGCTTGGGACGAAAACGCCGCTCGCGCGATTCGCAATATCGACCGCGTTTCCTGCGTGGAAGCGGATTTCGTGAATGCGCTCGACCTCGTTCGATTCGACCAAGTGCTCGTCAGCGAGCAGGGTTTGAACAAAATTCTTGAACGCGTCAAATAAGGAGATTCGCAGAGATGAAACCCGCATACAGCGTCCTCAAACGTCCGCTCGTTTCCGAAAAGACGGCGGCGTTCGCCGAAAACAACAAATACGTTTTCGAAATTTATTCCTGCGCGGATCGCAAGGAAGTCGCCGCAGCCGTCGAGGCTCAGTTCAAGGTGACCGTGACGCGCGTCAACATTCTTAACGTCAAGGGCAAACAGAAGATGTCCCGCACGAAACGCGGCGAGATCCTCAAAGCTCCGGACGTCAAGAAAGCGATTGTCACGCTCAAAAAGGGCGACAAGATCGAAATCATCTAACAGCAGAGGAGACAAAAATGGCACTCGCATCCAATCGCCCGCTTACTCCCGGACAGCGTTTTCTCGTCCGCAATAAGCAGGAGCTTTCCAAGAAGCGCCCGGAAAAGGATCTCGTGGAATCCATCCACAATCCGAAGGGTCGCAACTGCTACGGTCGCATCACTTCCCGCCGTCGCGGCGGAGGGCACAAGAAGCTTTATCGGCGCATCGACTTTCGTCGCGCCAAGCTCGACGTTCCCGCGACGGTCGTTGCGATCGAATACGATCCGAACCGTTCCGCGAACATCGCGTTGCTCGAATACGCCGATGGCGAAAAAGCTTACATCCTTGCGCCTAACGGCTTGAACGTCGGCGAAAAGATTATCGCCGCTTCCGGCTCGGTTGAGGAATTTACGCCCGGCATTTCCGTGAAACTGCGTTTCATCCCGCCGGCGACGGACATCCATTCGATTGAAATGGAACCCGGTCAAGGCGCGCGCATCGCTCGCTCCGCCGGCAATTCGGCTCAACTTCTCGGGATCGAAGGCGACCTCGCGATCATCAAGATGCCGTCCGGCGAACAGCGTTATCTCAACGCGAATTGCCGCGCGACGATCGGTCGCGTCGGGAACGCCGAACATCAGAACCGCGCGCTCGGCAAGGCCGGTCGCAATCGTTGGCTCGGTCGTCGTCCGCGCGTCCGCGGTATGGTGATGAATCCTGTTGACCACCCGAACGGCGGCGGTCAGGGTAAGTCCAAGGGCGGCGGCGGTCGTCAGCACCTCAGCTCGCCGTGGGGACAGCTCTCGAAGGGCTTCCCGACCCGCATCAAATCTAAGCCCTCGAACGTTCATATCATTGTTCGTCGCAACGGGCGTAAAGTTAAGAAGGGCTAATAGACAATGGCACGTTCAATCAAAAAAGGCTATTACGTGGAACCGTCTCTGATGGACAAAGTGCACGCTGCTCAGAAGAGCGGTGATCACAAGCCCATCAAGACTTGGTCGCGCCGTTCGACGATCACGCCGGACTTCGTTGGGCTCAACCTCAACGTTCACAACGGGAAACAGTTCCTTCCCGTCTACATCACGGAAAATATGGTCGGACACAAGCTCGGGGAATTCGCTCCCACGCGCACGTTCAAGCACCATACGGCTCCGACGAAGAAGGCTGTCTGATCCGGATGATCGCTCGTTTCGCAGTCTCGCTTCTTGCTCTTTCCGCGATCTCGCCGCTTTCGGCGGGAACGGCGGACGGGCAGGGCGTGTCCGAGATTTCGATTTCAGAATCGAATCGGGCAACGGTCGCGGCGCTTTTCGCCGGGCGGGACGCGGATCTGGTGCTCGTCGATGCCGGCTTCGATGCCGGTTTCTGCACAGGTGCCCGTTGCTCTGTCGAGCGAGCGGGCGTTCCCGTGGCGGAAATCGTCGTTGCGGAGGCTTCGCGGGAGCGAGCTGTCGCCTTGATCACTCAAATTGCAAATAATCAAACGATTCAGACCGGAGACACGGTCAAACTGAAAACCATTTAATTTAACTACTCCCGATATGGAAGTTAAAGCCATCACCAAGTTCGCCCGTATGACGCCCCAGAAAGTGCGTGACGTGGCCCGCCAAATTCAAGGTCTTCCCGCGCTTCAAGCGGCGGACCTCCTCCGCTTCATCCCGCGCAAGTCTGCGCGTCTTCTTCTCAAGACGCTCAACAGCGCGATCGCGAATGCGGAGAATAACAACAATCTCTCCGCGAAGGATCTCGTCGTTTCCGCCGCCCTTGTCACACAAGGCCCGGTGCTGAAACGTTTCCGCCCCGTCGCGAAGGGCAGCGCTCATCCGATTCGCAAATCGACGAGCCATATCACCATCGTTCTCAGCGATAACAAATAACACCGAACACATTTCGATTATGGGTCAGAAAACAAATCCGATCGGCTTTCGCCTCGCCGTCCGCCGTAACTGGGATTCCCGTTGGTACGCGGATAAGAAGACGTTCCCGGAATTCCTGAAGAACGACTACGAAATCCGCAAGTTCCTCCACGACAAACTCCGCCAAGCGGGTGTCCCGACGGTCTTCATCGAACGCGCCGGTTCCCGCATTCGCGTGAAAATTTATTCGGCTCGTCCGGGCGTCGTCATCGGGCGCAAGGGCGGAGAGCTCGAAAAATTGCGCGAGGACATTGAAAAGATTGCCGGACGCGAAGTCATTCTCGACATTCAGGAAATCAAGAAGCCCGATCTCGTGGCGCAGCTCGTCGCCGAGAACATCGCTCTTCAGCTCGAACGCCGCGTGTCTTTCCGCCGCGCGATGAAGAAGGCGGTTCAGAGCACGATGGGCATGGGCGCGGAGGGCATTCGTCTTCGCGTTGCCGGTCGTCTCGGCGGCGCCGAAATCGCCCGCGTCGAGTCTTCGCGCGTCGGTCGCGTTCCGCTGCACACGTTGCGCGCGAACATCGACTACGGTTTCGCGGAAGCGCACACGGTTTACGGCAAACTCGGGATCAAGTGCTGGATTTGCACGAAAGAACCCGAAATCTAATCGAACACAGCCAAAAACGAGAGAGATAAGTCATGCCTAATATTCAGCCATCTCGCACGAAATACCGCAAGGTCCAGAAGGGCCGCATCTACGGGAACGCGACGTCCTGCAACCAGCTCGCGTTCGGAGAATTCGGAATTCAGGCGCTCGAACGTTGCCGGATGACGGCGGCGCAACTCGAGGCAGCCCGCGTTGCCATTTCCCGCTCGCTCAAGCGTAAAGGAAAAATGTGGATGCGCGTGTTCCCGCACAAACCGGTGACGAAGAAGCCCGCCGAAGTCCGAATGGGATCCGGCAAAGGCAACGTCGAATACTGGTGCGCGGTCATCCGCCCCGGAACGATGCTTTTTGAGGTTTCCGGCGTTCCGCTGTCCGCGGCTCGCGAAGCTTTGCGTCTCGCCGACACGAAGCTCCCGATCCATTGCCGCTTCATCAGCAAGGAACAGCTCGAAAAGTATTGAAATCCGAGGAGAAAATCTATTTCATCGCAACCTTTTCTGCTATGAGTGCTAAAAATAACAACGCTTCCGCCATTCGCGAAATGACACCGGAAGAACTTTCCAGTAAGCTCCGCAGCGACCGTGAAGAACTCCTTGCCCTGCGCCTCCGTAAAAATATGGGGCAGGTCGAGAATCCCGCGCGCATTCGCACGCTCCGTCGTGAAATCGCACGCATCGAGACCGTCGTTCGCGAAAAGAACGCGACTCGCTAACATTCGCACATTTAGGATACACCCATGTCTGAAGAACAGAATCGTTCATCCCGTAAGACGCTCACCGGAGTTGTGACCAGCAAAACCGGCGACAAGAGCGTCAAGGTTACCTACTTCTACAAGATGCCGCACCCGATTTTCCGCAAGGAAATTAAGCGCAAGACGGTTATTCACGCACACGACGAAAAGAACGAGTGCAACGTCGGCGACAAGGTCGAAATCATGGAAACGCGCCCGCTTTCCAAGCTGAAGCGCTTCCGTGTCGTTCGCGTCCTCGAAGCCGCCAAGATCATCGGGCAGGTCGCCGTCTGAGACAAATAAAGAGAGGCACTACTACTATGGTACAATTGAAATCGCGTTTAGACGTCGCCGACAACACCGGCGCCAAGGAGGTGGAGATGATTCGCCGCCTCGGGCAGATTACCGACACGGCTTCCGTGGGCGACGTTATCGTTTGCGCAGTTAAGGATTCGATCCCGAGCGCTCCCGATGCCGTGAAGAAAGGCTCCGTCGTGAAGGCGGTCGTCGTTCGCACCAAGGCTCCCATCCGTCGCGATGACGGAAGCTACCTGCGCTTCGACTCCAATGCGGTCGTCATTCTCGACGGGAACGGAAATCCCCGCGGCACCCGCATCTTCGGGCCGGTCGCTCGCGAACTCCGCAAGAAATTCATGAAAATCGTTTCCCTCGCTCCGGAGGTTCTGTAATATGGCCAAGCAAAATCTTAAGAAAAACGACGAAGTCGTCGTGATTTCCGGCTCCGAAAAGGGCAAGCGCGGAAAGATTCTCAAAACGCTTCCCTCGAAAGGACGCGTTATCGTCGAAGGGCTCAATATCGTGAAGCGCCACACCGCCGCGAATCAGCAGGCGGGAATTGAGGGCGGAATCATCGACAAGGAAGCTCCGATTCACGCCTCGAACGTGATGCTTGCATCGAAATTCGACGCGAAGAAAAAATAAGCAACGTTCCCGCAGGAACACTCAGAAAAGAGAAGCTGAATATGCACACACCGGTTTTGAAAAAACTTTATCAGGAACAGGTCGTTCCCGAGCTCAAGAAAAAGCTCGGCGTGACGAATCCGCACCAGGTTCCCGCGCTCACCAAGGTCGTCATCAACTCGGCCTATCGCGCCGACACGGATAAAAATCTTCAGGCGGAAATTTTGAAGGAAATTTCGAAAATCGCCGGACAGAAACCCGTCGTCACCCACGCGCGCAAGAGCGTTTCGAACTTCAAAGTGCGTCAGGGCATGCCCCTCGGCGTGATGGTCACGCTCCGCGGCGCGGCGATGTATGAATTCCTCGCACGCCTGATTTACATCGCGTTGCCGATGATTCGCGACTTCCGCGGCGTTTCCAACCGTTTCGACGGCAAGGGAAACTACTCGCTCGGGATCGCCGATCATACGATCTTCCCGGAAACACAGGGAGACGGTTCCCAGCGCCAGAACATCGGTCTCGACATCACGATTGTGACGACCGCCGAGACGGACGACGCCGGACGCGAACTCCTTCGCCTCCTCGGCATGCCGTTCCGCAAGTCCGGGAAGGTTGCCGCCGCGAACAACTGATTCACCAATATCCTTTAGAAGTTATGGCTAAAAAGTCTGCTATCGAAAAAAATCTGAAGCGCCAACGTCTCGTCGCGAAATATGCGGCGAAGCGTGCCGCGTTGAAGGCCGTCATCGCGAATCCGGAAACGAGCGACGAAGATTTTTACAAGGCGCAGCGCGATCTTGACGCGCTCCCGCGCAATTCTTCGAAGATTCGCCTCCGCAATCGTTGCGCGATTTCCGGTCGCCCGCGCGCGTATCTCGGAAAGTTCGGTCTTTCCCGTATTACGTTCCGCGAGCTTGCCTCCAACGGCAAAATTCCGGGCATCACGAAGGCGTCCTGGTAATCCGCATCGCAAAGGAAACATAAAGCAATGGCTACACACGACACTTTGGGTGATTTCCTCACCATTATCCGCAACGGCAGCAACGCGTCCCTCAAAAGCGTTTCCGCTCAGTGGAGCAATTCCCGCGAAGGCATCGCTCGCATTTTGAAAGAATGCGGCTACATCGCCGATTTCGCGAAAATCGAAAAGAACGGGCTTCCCGCGATTGAGCTCACGCTCAAATACAACGGAAAAAAGTCCGCCATCACCGAAATCAACCGCATTTCCAAACCCGGTCGCCGCATCTACACCGGTTACGGCGAAATCCCGAAGGTCATCGGCGGGATGGGCATTTCCATCCTCACGACCTCGAAGGGAATCCTCAGCGACGCTGAAGCCCGCCAGCAGAAAGTCGGCGGCGAGGTGCTCGCGCAGGTTTGGTAATCATTCTTCAAACACCGTAAGGAATAACAGAAGTTAAAGACTATGAGTCGAATTGGTAAACTCCCGGTTCACGTTCCTGCAGGCGTAAAAGTTTCGATTGACGGCGCGACCGTCAATGTCGAAGGCGCCAAAGGGAAACTTTCCAAAACCTTTGACGCATCTTCCGTCAAAATCACTCTCGACGGCGAGACCGTTCACGTCGTTCCGCTCAGCGAAACCCGTTTCGCCGGCGCAATGCACGGGACCGTGCGTGCGATCATCAACAACATGGTCAAGGGCGTCACGGAAGGCTATCAGAAGCAGCTCGAAATTCAGGGCGTCGGCTTCAAGGCGTCGCTTTCCGGCAACAAGTTGGATCTTGCGCTCGGGCACTCCCACCCGATCGTTTATACCGTTCCCGCCGGCATCAAAATCAACATCACGGACGGCGTGAAAATCGACGTTTCCGGTGCCGACAAGCACATGGTCGGGCAGGTTGCCGCGGACATCAAGGCGTTCAAGCCGGTTGAACCGTATAAGGGCAAGGGCGTCCGCATCGTCGGCGAATATGTCCGCCGCAAGGAAGGCAAGAAAACCGCGTAATCCCTAACATTTTCTTGAAATGAACAAAATCGAAAAGAAGAACAAGCTTCTGCAGCGCCGTCGCTGGCGCATCCGCAAGGCGGTGGTCGGTTCTCCCGAACGTCCTCGCCTCGTCGTGAAGTTCACGAATCTCCACATTCACGCGCAGATCATCGACGACTCCGTCGGTCGCACACTCCTCGGCGCTTCGACGACGCAGAAAGTCCTGCGCGAAAAGAAGCTCCTCCCGAATGTCGCCGGCGCGACGGAATTCGGCAAGCTCTTCGGCGAAGCCGCGAAGAACGCGGGTTTCTCCGCCGTTGTCTTCGACCGCGCAGGTCGCCGTTATCACGGAACCGTTAAAGCTTTCGCGGACGCCGTTCGCGAAGCAGGACTTCAATTCTGAGGAACAGCCCAATGTCACAAGAGATTTCTGAAAACACCGAAACGCCGGTCGTTCCCGCGACCGAAGCTCCGGCCTCTGAAAACGCCGCTCCCGCCGCCGCACCGGAACGCCGCGGCCGCGGTCCTCGTCGCGACGGGCGTCGCGGCGATCGCCGCAATTCCCGCAACGCGTCTCCCGCCGATGCGAACGCTCCCGAATATCTCGACAAGGTCGTGCACATCAATCGTTGCGCGAAAGTCGTGAAGGGCGGTCGTCGCTTCAGCTTCGCCGCGCTTGTCGTTTCCGGAGACGGGAAGGGCAATGTCGGCATCGGTTACGGCAAGGCGAAAGAAGTTCCGGATGCGATCCGCAAGGGCACGGAACGTGCGCACAAGGCGCTTCGCCCGGTTTGCCTCCGCAACAACACGATTCCGCACGAAGTGCTCGGGATTCATGACGGCGGCGAAGTGCTTCTTCGCCCGGCATCGCCCGGTACCGGCGTCATCGCCGGCGGCGGCGTTCGCGCCGTGCTCGAAGTTGCGGGCGTTAAGGACGTGCTTTCCAAGTCGCTCGGCTCGAACAATCCCGGTGCGCTCGTCAAGGCGACGCTCGACGGATTGCTCAAGCTCCGCACACTCGAACAGATTCGCGCCACGCGTTCCTGAATTCACTGCGGCGGGCGCGTCCGCGATCGGTTTTCAGCCGTTCCCGCGAACCGCCTGTCGTTCGTTTTCCATTAAAAATCATAAAATTTCACATCGATGAAACTTCACACGCTTCCGAAAATCGAAGGTTCGACCCACCGCCACAAACGGCTCGGCTGCGGGCGCGCCAGCGGTCACGGCAAAACGTCCGGTCGCGGACACAAAGGGATGAAGGCTCGTTCCGGCGGCGGCGTTCGCCCGGGCTTTGAAGGCGGTCAGATGCCGCTTTACCGCAAACTTCCGCATCGCGGATTCAACAACGTCAACCGCGTCGAATTCGCGGTGGTGAACCTGAGCCAGATTGACAAATGCGAAGGCGCGGAAATTGACCGCGACGCGCTCGTCAAGTCCGGCGCGCTTCGTGCTTCCGATCTTCTTTTCAAGGTTCTCGGGAACGGCGAAATCACCCGCGCCGTCACGGTTTCCGCACAGAAATTTTCCGCATCCGCCAAGGCGAAAATTGAAGCCGCCGGCGGCAAGGTCGTCGAACTGAAAGTCGTTTCCGAGTAATTTCGGTAGCGTCTTTCGCTCGCGCGTCCGTTCGCCGAATTTCGGTCGTTCCCGCAGTTTCCGCTACGGGAACGGCGTTGAAATCCCGGCGAAGTCGAAAGAAAAGATCGTCAAATGTTTTCTGCGTTCATCAATTGCTGGAAGATTCCGGAACTCCGGAATCGCGTTATTGTCACGCTCGGACTGTTGTTCATTTCTCGAATCGGAGGAAATCTTCCGCTCCCGGGACTTGATCCGACGGTTCTCACGAACTTCATCAAGAGCCTTCCTCAAACGGGAGAAGGGTTCGTCGGGCTTTACAATATGTTCACCGGCGGGGCGATGCTCAAGGGCGCCATTTTCGCGCTGGGCATCATGCCGTATATCAGCGCATCGATTATCATGCAGCTGATGGGCGCGGTCGTTCCGAGTTTGGCGCGTCTCCGCAACGAGGAAAACGGACAGCAGAAAATTGCGCAATACACGCGATATCTGACGATTATCATCGCGCTTTTGCAGTCGTTCATCATCGTCGGAATGTTCTGCAATCCCGCAAGCGTCGGGCAGGCGGTCGGCGTCCAAGGTTTTACGGGCGAGATGGTCGTCATCGACAAAACGCTTTTCACCGTGATGGGAACGCTGATTCTCACTGCGGGAGCGGTCATCATGCTTTGGCTCGGCGAACAGATCACGCAGCGCGGGATCGGCAACGGCGCTTCGATTTTGATCGTTCTCGGCATCGTCGCGGACATTCCGAAAGCGCTTTCTTCTTTCGTTGAAATTCTCGCCGGTCCCGTTGCGGGATCGAGCGAATCGCAGAACGGGCTTGAGCATCTGCTCGGCATGATTTTGCTCTTTATCGCGGGAACGGCGGCGCTCGTTGCGATCACGCAGGCCGTGCGCAAAATTCCCGTGCAATACGCGAAGCGCGTCGTCGGGCGCAAGATGTTCGGCGGGAACACGCAGTATCTTCCGCTGAAAGTCAACTACGCGGGCGTCATGCCGGTCATCTTTGCGGGAGCGATCATCTCGTTCCTTTCGATGCCGCTCGGCTGGCTCGCGACCAAGGAATCGCTCAGCTTCCTGCGCGAAATCGTTCCCGGATTTCAGCCCGGACACCTGACCTACTACGTCATCATGGGCGGGCTGGTGTTCATTTTCAGCTACTTCTGGGTTTCCGTGATGTTCAAGCCGATTCAGGTCGCCGATGATTTGAAGAAAAACAACGGCTACATTCCCGGCATTCGCCCCGGCGAGCACACGGCGCATTATCTTGAATTCGTGATGAATCGCCTTACGTTCGCGGGCGGCGTTTTCCTCGTGGTCATCGCGCTTCTGCCGGATTTGTTCATCTACAATTTCAATTTCTATCCGCGCCTCGCCCGCGTCATCGGCGGGACCAGCGGGCTTATCACCGTCGGTGTCGTGCTCGACACGATGCGACAGGTCGAAACGCTCCTGCTCCAACGCCACTACGACGGATTTTTGAAAAAATCCCGCATCGGCGGCGTTGCGATCCCGCAGACGGCGCAGTCCCGCCGCATTTCGGATATCGGGCAGCCCGCCGGGCTCGGTCGGCTCACCTACATTTTGATTGCGATTTTCGTGCTCGGATTCGTCGCTTTCGGGCTCACGGTTTTCGCGAACTGACGTTCCCGCAATCATTTTCCCGTTCTTTCACAAAAAAATCAGCACTGAGATGAAGCCGTATTCTCCGGAGGAGCTCGTGAAGATGCGCAAGGCATGCCGCGTTGCCGCGGAAGTGCTCGACCGCACTTGCAAGTTCGTTAAATCGGGAGTGACGACTTACGACATCGACCGATTCGCCGAACATACGATGGCGGAGTTGGGTTGCACGAGTCCGTGCCTCAATTTCAAGCCCGATTCGCGCACGCCGGCGTTCCCGCGCTACATCTGCATTTCCGTGAACGAAGAAGTCATTCACGGCATCGGCAGACTCGAGCGGGAAATCCGCGACGGCGATATCGTTTCGCTCGACGTCGTGACGACTTACGACGGCTTCGTCGGAGACAACACGCGAACGGTGCTCGTCGGCAACGTTCCCGCGGAGGTTCGCAAACTTTGCGAAATCACCGAAGGCGCGCTTTACGCCGGAATCGATGCCGCTCGCGCGGGCAACCGCGTCTGCGATATTTCCCGCGCGGTGGAACGCTTCGTGAGACCGCACGGCTACGGAATCGTTCGCGAGTTCTGCGGGCACGGCGTCGGTCGCTCCATGCACGAAAATCCGCAGATCCCGAATTACTTCTGCCGCGGCGAAGGCAAAGAAAAGCTCCGTCCGGGAATGACGCTCGCGATCGAGCCGATGATTTGCCTCGGTTCCCGCTTCATCGATATTTTGCCGGACGGTTGGACGGTGGTTTCCCGCGACGGCAAGCCCGCCGCTCACTACGAACACACCGTGCTCGTCACCGACGGCGATCCCGAAGTGCTGACCGTTCTTTCCTGATTTTTTTTGCAACAATCCAGAAAAAAAACTTTCCATTCACGAGAAGCTCTGGCATACTGCCGAACTTTTCCCTTTCAAAAAACACAATATAACAAGAGTAAAAGAAAATGCCACGCATCCTTGGTGTAGACATTCCCAATAACAAACGCGTCGAATACGCGTTGCGCTACATTTACGGAATCGGTCCGACTCGCGCGACCGAGATCGTCAATGCGCTCGGTATCGATCCCGCGCTCCGCTCGGACAAACTGACGGAAGAGCAGCTGAACAAGATCGTCAACTATATCGTTGAACGCGGATACAAATGCGAAGGCGACCTTCGCCGCGAAATCAGTGCGAATCTCAAGCGCCTGCAGTCGATTAAGTCCTATCGCGGGCTTCGCCACTTCCGCGGGCTCCCGGTTCGCGGACAGCGCACGAAGACCAACGCCCGCACCCGCAAGGGCGCGCGCAAGACGGTCGGCGTCGTTTCCAAATAATTTTAATCTCCGAAATTCCTTTTCATAATGAGTCAAGAAGAAATCAAGGAACAAACCGCCGCGCCGGCTCCCGCCGCCAACGAAGCCGCTCCCGCCGCTCCCGAAAAGAAGGAAATTACGGCGAAGGATCTGCTCGCCGAAGGGCTCGAGGAAATCAAGATTCGTCGCGCGAAAGGCTCGAAGAATATCACGACCGGCGTTTGCAACGTGCTCGCTACGTTCAACAACACCAAAATCACTTTCACCGATCCGAACGGGAACGTCATTTCGTGGTCTTCCTCCGGGAAATGCAATTTCCGCGGTTCCCGTAAATCCACGGCGTTCGCCGCGCAGGTCGTCTGTCAGGACGCCGCTCGCGTTGCGATGTCGCACGGGCTCAAAGACGTCGTCGTCAAGGTGCGCGGTCCGGGAATGGGGCGCGATTCCGCCATTCGTGCGCTTCAGCAGCTCGGTTTGAACGTCCTCTCCATCGCGGACGTTACGCCGGTTCCGCACAACGGTTGCCGCCCGCCGAAACGCCGCCGCGTCTGATTCCGTCGCTTCCGCGGGAACGCTTCATTTCCGTTTCCGCGGGAACGCAAAAACTTTTCCTTCCGGCAATGGCAAACCGGAAGGCATTCATTGCCGCCAACCCATAGAATAACAGAAAAATGTCACGCTACACAGGCCCGACAAGCAAGATTAACCGCCGTTTCGGTCAGAACATTCTCCCGACCTGCAAGGCAGAGGAACGCAAGCCGTATCCTCCGGGAGTGCACGGCCCGACGCTCCGCCGGAAAACCACGGAATACGGAACCGGTCTCAACGAAAAGCAGAAACTCCGTTTCATGTACGGATTGAGCGAAAAGCAGTTCCGCCTCACTTTTGCCCGCGCAAAACGCATGGGCGGCGTCGTCGGCGAAAACTTCCTTACGCTTCTCGAAACGCGCCTCGACAGCGTCGTCTATTTGCTCGGCTTCGCCAACACGCGCCGCGCCGCGCGCCAGCTCGTCGGTCACGGGCACATTTGCGTCAACGGTCACAAGGTGGACATTCCCTCTTATTCCTGCAAAATCGGCGATAAGATCGAAATCCGCAACCGCACGTCTTCCAAACAGCTCGCCACTCGCGGCGTCGAGGAAAATCAGTTCCGCGCCGTTCCCGCGTGGATGACGCTCCCGGCGGGAACGCTCGAAGGCACCGTCGATCGCAAGCCCACTCGCGAAGAAATGCCGCAGGACATCAACGTCCAGCTCATCGTCGAATTCTACAGCCGTTAATCCTTCAACTAAGCAGGAGATTATCTAAATGCCTAAACGCCTCGGAAAATTTGAACTGCCGAAGAGCCTCAAGTGCGACGAATCGGTATCGAACGACACTTACGCGAAATTCATCGCCGAGCCGTTCGAAATCGGCTACGGGCACACGATGGGCAATGCGTTGCGTCGTGTCCTCCTCAGCTCCATTGAAGGTGCGGCAATCTGCTCCGTCAAAATCGAAGGCGTCAGCCACGAATTTCAGTCCATCGACGGGATCGTCGAGGACGTGACGGAAATCGTCCTCAACCTGAAAAAGGTCATCCTTCGCGCACATCGCCGCGACACGTTCGTCGTGCGCATCGACGTCGATCGCGAAGGTCCCGTGACGGCAAAGGACATCGAGCTCGTTTCCGATCTCGATCTCATCAATCCGGATCAGCTCATCTGCACGATTAACGCCAAGCGTCGCCTCCAGATGGAACTCACCGTGCGCGTCGGACGCTCGTGGTGCCCCGCCGAGGCGAACAAGACGGACGACCAGCCCATCGGCGTGATCGCCATCGATTCGCTCTTCAGCCCCGTGCGCCTCGTTCGCTACAGCGTCGAAAATACTCGCGTCGGGCAGATGACGAACTATGACAAGCTCGTGCTCGAAATTTGGACCGACGGTCGTATCAAGCCGGAAGACGCGCTGAAAGAAGCAGCTTCCATTCTCCGCCACCACCTCGACGTGTTCGATGCCGCCTCCGGCGAAATCGTTCAGTTCGAAACGGAAGGCAAGGAAGTCAGCGAAGAACAAAATCGCCTTCGCAAGCTCCTCAACATGAGCGTCAACGAAATCGAACTTTCCGTGCGCGCGGCAAACTGCCTCAACAACGCGAATATCACCACGGTCGGCGAACTCGCCCTCAAGTCCGAGTCCGAAATGCTGAAATATCGCAACTTCGGCAAAAAATCTCTCAACGAGATCAAGGCAAAGCTCGAACAGCTCGGGCTTTCCCTCGGAATGAAGATCGACGAACGCCTCATCGACCGCGATATCATCGCGCAACACAAGGCAAATCGCCCGCCCGTGGACGAAGCTTTGCTCGCCGAAGAAGAGGATGACGACGAAGAATCTTCCGCCGAATAATCCGTAATCATTATCAATCTCAGACAGAATATTTAGAACATCATGCGTCACTGCAAACACCGTTATCAGCTCGGCGTCAAGAAAGAGCACCGCATCGCCCTTATGGCGAACCTTGCCGCCGCGCTCTTCATTCACAACCGTATTCAGACCACACTTCCGAAAGCCAAGGCTCTCCGCCCCTTCGCGGAAAAAGTCATCACGCTCGCCAAAAAAGCCGCTCAGACGGACGACAAGGCGAAAAAGTTGCATTACTTCCGCCTCGCGCTTTCCAAGGTGCGCAATGAGGAAGCGGTCGCCGTTCTCTTCACGAAACGCGCTCAGGAATTCCTGAACCGCAACGGCGGTTATACCCGCATCTACAAGCTCGCGATCCCGCGCATCGGCGACGGCGCTGAAATGGCTCTCATCGAGCTCATCGCCGCCAACGACGAAGGCTACAAAAAAGCGGCAAAACCCGCCGCAAAAAAGGCGTCCAAGTCCAAGAAAAAGACCGAAGAAGCGCCCGCCGCCGTCGAAGAAGCCGCTCCCGCTCCCGCGGAACAGCCCGCGGCTTAAGCTCTCGGCTTTCGCATTCAAAACAAAAAGCGTTCCCGTGATTCGCGGGAACGCTTTTTTGTTTTTTTCTTAAAAACTTTCGCGGGGACGCCTCATTCCCTGCGGGAACGGCGGCGCGGGAACACGGCGACGTTCAAAACAATTCCGCCGTTTTCGCGAAGTTTACAAAACGCGTTCCCGCGACGGTCGCCTCCACGTCTCCGGC
>CAVFCB010000025.1:0-19903 GCA_963620895.1 Bacteroidaceae bacterium
CCGAATTATTCTATGGCATTTTTCCGAGGAAGCGCATAGCATTCGCCCATTGCCTTTCACTGGTCTTTCCCTGAACAAAACTTAATTTTTTTCGAAAATGGAAACCGTAATTCAGCATCTCTCCGGTCTTCGCGTCATTCCCATCGCGAATTTCGATGATCCTTCGAAAGCCGTTCCGTTGGCGCACGCGTTGCTCGCGGGCGGTTGCGATGTCGTGGAAGTCTCGTTCCGTTCGGCGGCGGCGCCGGCATCCGTTGCGAGCCTCGCGGCGGAAGTCCCGGAAATGGTCGTCGGCGCGGGATCGCTTCTGTCGGTTGACGAAGTTTCCGTTGCGGCTTCCGCGGGCGCGAGTTTCGGCATTGCGCCGGGCTTCGATCCCTCCGTGGTGAAAGCGGCATCGGGAGCGGGCTTTCCTTTCGTTCCCGGATTTTTCACGCCGTCCAACGTCACTCAGGCGCTTTCGTTCGGTTGCGAAGTGCAGAAATTTTTCCCGGCGGAACCGATCGGTCCCGAAGTGCTCACGGCATCGCTCGCCGCGTTCACGCACAAGCACAATCTGAAAGTGATCGCCGCGGGCGGAATCACGCCGGAAAACATCGGGCGTTGGCTCGCGGTGCCGCAGGTTATCGCTTGCGGCGCATCGTGGGTTTGCCCGAAAGAAATGATTGAAGCGGAAGATTGGGCCGGCATCACCGAACGCACGCAGCAGATTCTCGCGGTCGCCGCCGCTTCCGTGCCGGTTGTCGTCGCCGAGCCGCCGGCGGGCGTTCCCGCCGCGCCGGAAACTCCCCTCGCGTAAGCGCACCGCGTTCCCGTTCCCGCGTTTTTTTTCTCCGTTCCCGCAAAAATGTTTCGCCTGTCGTTCATTCTTTCACTTGTCCATTTCGCGCTTTCGTGCGGATTGCGTTTCGGATTTCACTTTGCGGAAAAGTGCGATTCCTCGTTCGCGCACGGCTGTTCCCGCTTCGCGGAAAAAATCAGTTTCGTGCTGACGCAGCCCGGAAAATGGGCGTGCGAATTTTTCGGGTTCGAAGACGGCGGCGTCGTTTTTTGGGTGCTTCTGATTCTGACGTCGATTCTCTGGGGCAACGTCATCGCCTTTCTCATTCGCCGAATTTTCGCCGCGATTTTTCGCTGAGCGAAAAAATCGGATTTCGGGAACGGCGCTCCCGCGGAGGCGGATTTTCAGCCGCGCCGAAGAAGCAGTTGGAGCAATCCCTGAAAGGCGCCGTTGCAGAGCGGGCGTTCCCGCGAAACGAGTTTCGCGTCCCGCAACACGCAGGCGACTCGCGCAGGCGCATCGCCGATGAACCAGTGAAACCACGGCGCGAAAAAATCCGCGTTGCGAAGCGCCGCCGCGAGCGGGAACAGCGCATCGCACACTAACGTTTCGAAGCGCGTGCCGCCGAGCGTTCCCGCAAACACGTTTTCCGCAAGGCGCTTGTGCAACGCCGGCAATTTCGCTTTTGCGCGGTAGGCTTTTCCGGAAAGCGAAAAATCTTCGCCGGCGGGAAAATTCTCCATAATTTCAAACAGCTCGCGCGTCCATTGCGGATTTTTTTCCAACAACGCCAAATACTGCGCAAGCCGCGCGCGCGGGTGATTGGCGGGGCGCACGCCGGCAAGTTTCCACGCGCCCGCCTCGGAACGAAACAGCGCGTCCGCGCCCGCAATCAGCATCGCCGACGGAGAAAATTTCAGCGCGAGCCGAGACATCGGCGCGCGGTTGCGCCGCAGTCCGAGCGTTTCCAAAACAAGCTCGTGCGGCAGGCGTTCCCGCGGCGTGTTTTCGAGCCGCCGCCGCATGAATGCGACTTTCTGCGAGTAGCGTTCCCGCGCGCCGGCGACGAGAATTTCCTCGCGTTCCCGAAGATCTTTTTCAAGGAGAAATTCCAGCGCGGCATCGGATTCGACGCGCCCTTCGAGCGCGGCGAGCGCTTCCGCCGAGGCGTATTCTTCGACATCCGCGTTCAGGTGCGGCAAAAGCAGAAACGTTTCCATCGCGTTCCCGCGCGAATTCGTCTGCGGCGGCGTTTTTTGCGGCGGGAACAGCAACACGTGCAAAACGACGTTCCCGAACGCGGGATTTCGGTCGTGCCCGTGCGCAAACCAGTCGTCCGCATAAAAATGAAATTCGACATCGCCGACGATTTTTTTCCCGCCCACGCGAAATTCCGCGCCGAGAAAATCCGGGCCGTCGAGCAGATTCCATTTCCCGCGCGAAATGATTTCGAGCGGTTCGCCGGCGAGCGTGCGCAGATTTTCCGCGCGGAAATTTCCGCGATTCCAGAGTTTTTGAAAAATGCGTTCCGAGAGCGACACGGGACCGTAAAGTCCCTGAACTTCGGCGACGCCGGGGAGCGGGGCGGCTTGGGGTGCGGGCATGAGCGGCAGTCAAACGCTTTCGCGCGGGAACGTCGAGCGCATTTTTTTCTGTTCGCGGGAACGCCGAAAAAAAGTTAAGCTCCCGAAATTATGAGTTCAGATTTGCCCGCCCCCGAAACTCCGAAAACGAAGAATGCGCCCGCAGGACATGCGCTCGCGCGGCGCACGCTCAGCACGTGTTCGCTCTTGGCGTTGCTTTTCTGCGTGGTGTTTTTCGGCGGAATTTACGGCGCCGTTGCGCTGATGACGGTGGTTTCGACGCTTTCGCTGTTTGAATTTTACAAATTGGCGGAGCATTTCGGCGGCGCGCCGCGCAAAGCGTTAGGGCTGATTCTCGGAACGGCGCTCGTGCCGTATCTTTTTTACGCGGCGAAAACTTCTCCGACGGAAACGGAGCCGGGCGTTCCCGCGTTGCTCATCGTTTCGGGAGCGGTTTTTCTCTTCGGAATTTGGCTGATGGCGGTGAAGAAAATTCCCGCGCCGATCAAGGCATTGTCCACGTTTTTCGGGCTGATTTACATTCCGCTTTCGATCGGATTTTACGCGCTTCTCGCCGGATTTTTCGGACTGAACGGCGTGCTCGCCTGCGTCTGGATCGTGCTCGCGGCAAAGTTTACGGACATCGGCGGCTTGCTCATCGGTTGCAAATTCGGGAAGCACAAACTCGCGCCGAACGTCAGCCCGAAAAAAACTTGGGAAGGCGTTTTCGGAGGAATTATTTTTTCGATGCTCATCAGCGCCGGGCTGATGTGGGCGTTCGCGCATTTCGGCGTTTGGGAAACGCCGGCGGAGGGCGCAAAGGCGTTCCCGTTTGCGGAAATTTCTCCGCTCAAAGCCGCGTTGTTCGCGGTGCCGATCGCGGGAACGAGCGTCGTTTCCGATCTCATCGAAAGCGCGTTCAAGCGGCAGGCGGGCGACAAGGATTCGGGCGCGACGATTCCCGGAATCGGCGGCGCGCTCGATTTGCTGGATTCGCTCATTTTCGTCGCGCCGCTCGGCTACGCGCTCATCACCTGCTGCGCCGCGCTGTGAGCCGTGTCTGACGCAACGAGAGCGATTTTCGTCCTCACGGGAACGACGGCGGTCGGCAAGACCGCGCTCGCGCTCGCGTGGGCGGAAGCGAACAACGCGGAAATTCTTTCCTGCGATTCGACGAACGTTTATCGCGGCATGGATATCGGCACGGCGAAGCCTTCGCGCGAAGAGCGTTCCCGCGTGCCGCATCACGGACTCGATCTCGTCGCGCCGAACGAGAAATTTTCCGTCGGCGATTACGTCGAATACGCCGAGCGCATCGTCGCCGACGTTTTTTCCCGCGGGAAAAATCTCCTCGTTGCCGGCGGGAGCGGATTTTATCTCAAATCATTTTATGCGCCGGCGACGGATTCGCTCGAAATTTCGGAGCGCGTGCGGGAACGCGTTGCGGAAATTCTTGCGCACGGGAACGCTTTTGCGGAAAAAACTTTGCGCGAGCTCAACGCCGGCGGGAACGCCGCTCCGGAAAATTTCGATTGGGCAAATCCGCGGCGCGTCGCCAAAGGCTTGGAGCGTTGCCTCGCTTCGGGGAAAACGCTCGCCGAGCTGAAAGCGGATTTCGACGCGCGGGAATGCCCGTTTGCGGCGTTCCCGAAACACACGACGCTGCTCGTGCGCGGGAAGGACGATCTTGCGCGGCGCATCGACGCGCGCGTGAAAAAAATGCTCGCGGCGGGGCTTGTCGATGAAGTGCGCGGACTCGCCGCCGCCGCGTTGCTCGCGCCGGACACGCCTGCCGGCAACGCCATCGGCTATCGCGAAACGCTTGCGTGGCTTCGCGCCGGAGAGCCGGGCGGCGTTCCCGCGCTCGCGGAGGAAATCGCGCTTTCCACGCGCCGCCTCGCCGCAAAACAGCGGAAATGGTTTCGCTCGCAAATCGTCGCCGACGAAGTTCGCGAGCTTTCCGCAGACGAATGAGAAATTTTTTTTCGGAGAAGAAAAAACTATGGACGAAATTTTCGTGAAAGGCATTCGCGCCTACGGTTTTCACGGCGTTTTTGAAGAGGAAAACCGCGTCGGGCAACGCTTCGTCGTCGATCTGAAAATGCGGCTTTCGCTTGCGGCGGCGGCGAAGACGGACGATTTGGAAAAAACCGTCGATTACGCGAAAGCGGCGATGCTCGCGAAAGAATGCGTCGAAGCGCGCCCGCCGTTTCGTCTTATCGAAACGCTCGCGGGAACGATTGCGGAAAAAATTCTCGCGGCGTTCCCGCGACTGGCGGAAATCGAAGTGTGCGTGCACAAGCCGGATGCGCCGATTTCTGCGGAGTTCGACGATCTCGGCGTGACGGTGCGGCGTTCCCGCGCCTGAATTTTTTCCCCGCGAAATGTGCGCGAGCGTTCAGTCTCGATGCACGATGCGCGAGCCGTAGCGTTCCCGCAAAAATTCGGCGAGATTAAAAAAGTCCGGCGGGAGCGGCGCGCGCAAATCGAGCGGCGTTCCCGTAATCGGATGGTCGAGGCGAAGCCGCTCCGCGTGCAGCATGACGCGCGGCAAGGGCCAGCCTTCGTGGCGGTGCTGAATTTTTCCGTAGGTTTTGTCGCCGAGAATCGGATGCCCGATAAACGCGAGATGAACGCGGATTTGGTGCGTGCGTCCCGTGTGCAAAATGCAACGCACGAGCGCGGCGCGATCGCCGAAGCGCTCTTCGACAAACCAGTCCGTGCGCGCGGGTTTTCCGTTTTCGCGCACGCACATTTTCGTGCGATTGGTCGGGTGGCGGTCAATCGGTTCGCGGATTACGCCCGCGAGCAGGTCGGGAACGCCGTCCGTGAGCGCAAGATATTGCTTGTCGAGTTCGCGGCGGGAAAATTTTTCGATCAGCGCGTAATAGGCGGCATCGGTTTTCGCGAAAAGAATGACGCCGGACGTTTCTTTGTCGAGGCGATGCACGACGCCGGGACGCGCTTCGCCGCCGGCGAGAGCGAGTTTTCCGCCGGTGTGGTGGAGCAGGGCGTGCACGAGCGTGTCGTCGCCCGTTCCCGCGCCGGGATGCGTGACGATGCCCGCCGACTTGTTCACGGCGATGATGTATTCGTCCTCGAAAATTACGTCGAGCGGAATGTCCGCAGGCGCGAGCGCGACCGGAGTTTCCTGCGGGAACGCGACGGAGAGTTTTTCGCCGGCGGAAACGGGCGTTTTTCGCGAGAGATTTTTCCCGGAGTCCGCAGACGAAACGCCGCCGGCGTCGATGATTTTTTGCAGGCGGGAACGGCTCGTTTCGGGAAACATTTCCGCGAGCGCTTTGTCTGCGCGGAGTCCGTCGCAGTGCGCGGGAACGATGAAAATTTGAGCGTCGTCTTCGGGCATGTGAGGAGGAAGCCGAGCTTTCTGAGCGGTTAACTTTGCGCGTTCCCGGGCACGAGGAGCGCTCCGTTCACGTTGGCATGCCAGAACAGCGCGAGATCGTAGCCCGCGAGCCCGAGTCCTGCGATTTGCCCGATGCATACGGGCGCGAGGAGCGATTCGTGGCGAAATTTTTCGCGCGTGTACACGTTGGAAATGTGCACTTCGACGGTCGGGATTTTGCAACCCGCGATGCAGTCGCGCAAGGCGATGCTGGTGTGCGTGAACGCGCCGGGATTGAACACGAGCCCGGAAAATCCGCGATCCGCCCATTCATAAATTTTATCGACGAGCACGCCTTCGTGATTGCTTTGGAAACATTCGATTTCCACGCCGAGCGTTTTCGCCGTTTCGTCGAGATTGCGTTCAAGATCCGCGAGCGTCGTCTTGCCGTAAATTTCCGGTTCGCGCACGCCGAGGCGATCCAAATTCACTCCGTTCAAAATTCCGATTTTCTTCATGATGCCCGCGATTTTATAACGGAACGCGTTCCCGTGAAATGATTTTTTGCGTTCCCGCCGCGCGAAATTCACGTTTCCTTTTTTCGCGGGAACGCGATATTGTGTCCTCCGCAATGGCGAAAAAGAAGACAGAGCCGAGCGTTCCCGCAGAGGACGCGCCGCGCAGTTATTTCGAAGAGGCGCTCGCGCGCAAGGACTCGACGCTCGATCAGGCGTTGCGCCCGCCGAATTTTGATGATTTCACGGGACAGCCGCGCACGATTGAACGCCTGCGTGTGATGGTCGGCGCGGCGCGGCGCGAACACCGCGCGCTCGATCACATTTTGCTGCACGGTCCGCCCGGTCTCGGCAAGACGACGCTCGCGCTCATCCTCGCCGAGGAAATGGGCACGAAAGTGAAAATTACGTCCGGTCCCGTCATCGAAAAACCCGCCGATCTCGCCGGATTGCTCACCGCGCTCGAAGAAGGCGAAATTCTTTTCATCGACGAAATTCACCGCATCTCGAAAGTCGTCGAAGAATTTCTCTACTCGGCGATGGAGGATTTTCGCATCGATATTATGATTGACCAAGGTCCGAACGCGCGCAGCGTGCGGCTTTCGATCCCGCGCTTTACGCTCGTCGGCGCGACGACGCGCACGGGATTGCTCACGGCGCCGATGCGTTCCCGCTTCACCTTGCAGACGCGGCTCGACTACTATTCGCACGAAGATCTTTTCAAAATCGTTCGCCGCAACTGCGCCAAGCTCGGCATCGTCGCGGACGAGGGCGGGGCGATGGAAATCGCGCGGCGCGCGCGCGGAACGCCGCGTATCGTGAATAATCTCATTCGCTTCGCGCGCGATTACGCGTTGGAACGCGGGAACGGCGAAATCGACAAAGCGACCGCCGCCGCCGCGCTCGAATTGCTCGAAATCGACGCGCACGGGCTCGACGATATGGACAAGCGCATTCTGCGCACGCTCGCGCAAAATTACAACGGCGGTCCCGTCGGGCTGGGAACGATCGGCGTCGCCGTCGGCGAGGACGAACACACGCTCGAGGAAGTGCACGAGCCGTATCTGATTCAGGAAGGCTACGTGGCGCGCACGCCGCAAGGGCGCGTGCTCACGGAAAAAGGTTGGGGCGTGTCCGGCGTTGTGCGCGGGAACGCTCCCGGATCGCAGGGAACGCTTTTTTGAAAAAATATTTCGCGTCCGCGGGAACGTTCAGTGCGGGGCGTAAGCCATCGCCACGGTTTCGAGATCGTGAACGAAGCGTTCCCGCGCATCGGGCGAGAGCGGCGCGTTCCCGCTGTTGAGCGGAATGAGGCGTTGCCGCGAAAATCCCGCGTGATAGGGCGGATGAAAATGCGCGCCCGCGTTGCGCACGAAGCCGTGGCGTTCGTAAAAACCGAGCCGCCGGCGCGTGAGCGTATCTTCGGGCGGTTCGATTTCGAGAACCACGGGAACGCCGGGCGCTTCGGCGACGAAGGCGTCGAGAATTTTTCCGCCGAGTCCGTTCCCGCGTTCGCGCGGCGCGGTCGCGAAATATTCGACGTAGCGGCAATGTCCGAAATTCCACACGACGAGGATCGCGCGCGCGGAATTTTCGTCGTCGCCGTAAATTCGCGCCTCGCACAGCGGATCGCGAAAAGCGCCTCGCCAGTCGTCGCGTTCCCGCCGTTCTTCAAACGGGAACGAGACATCGAAAATTTCCGCAAACGCGGGAACGCGCGCGTCGTCGAGCGAAACGATTCGCGCGAACGGCGGCGGGAACGCGGCGGAATTGTCAGGCATCGGAACGCGCCTCCTCCGGCGTTTTTCTCAGCGCGAATTCGCGTTCGGCGAGCGTCGGATGCGAGTAGAAAAACGCGCTGTAAATCGGATGCGGCGTGAGATTGCCGAGATTTTTTTCGTGAAGTTTTCGCAATGCGGAAATCAGCGGCTCCGGCGAGCCTTCCGCCTGTTTTGCGAAAGCGTCCGCCTCGTATTCGTGTTTGCGCGAGAAATGATTTGAAAGCGGAGAAATCCAAAACGTGACGAGCGGCGCGATTTGCGAAAGCAAAAGGAACGCGGGAACGAGCATCAGTCCCGGAACGAATTTGAAACCGAACGCGGTGAAGAATTGTTCCTGTTTGAGTAGCCAACCGAGGATTGCGAACATCGCGAGTCCGATGAGCGAAGAAACGATGAGCCGTTTCGTGATGTGCCCGCGCTTGGAATGTCCGATTTCGTGCGCGAGGACGGCTTCGATTTCCCGCGTCGAAAGTTGCTCGACGAGTGTATCGAAAAGCACGATACGCCGCCATTTTCCGAAGCCGGTGAAATACGCGTTGGAATGCCCGGAGCGCTTCGAGCCGTCGATGATTTCAATTTTTTTCGCAACGAATCCGCAACGTTCGGCGAGCGCGCCGAGCGCATCGCGCAATTCGCCTTCCGGCAACGGCGAAAGTTTGTTGAACAGCGGCAGAATCAGCTTCGGGAAAAGCACGAGCAGAAGCAACTGAAACGCGATGAAAAGGCATTGCGCCCAAATCCACCACGTTTGCGGGAACGCGTAATAAAACGCAAAAATCGCCCACAGCAACGGCATTCCGAGCACGATTCCGAGCACGATGCCTTTGAGCTTGTCGGAAATCCAAAGCGCGGGCGTGGTTTTGTTGAAGCCGAATTGCGCTTCGAGGCGAAAATTTTCATACCAATCGAAAGGCAAATCCAACAGCCCGATAACGATGGAAATTCCGATGAGAACGGCGCCTTCCCGCCAGATTCGAGACCAACCGGAAAGCTCATTCGTCAGCCCGAAAAGCGTTCCCGCGAAATCGAAGAGCGGCGCGAACGCGGCGATGACGAGAACGAGCGAAAGCACGGCGCCGAACAGGGTTTCGACGTATCCGAAATCGATTTTCCGCAGCGTGTAGGCAACGGATTTGCGGTAGGTTTCGGGATCGACGGAATCGCGAAACACTTCGGGAACGGCGTGCGCGTTGCGGACGGCTTCGCGGCGGTTCAGCGCGTCGAGCGCGACGGACGCCGCCGTTTTCGCGCCGAGCAGAATCAGGAAAATAATCTGAAGCGTGTTCACGGCGGGAACGGTTTTTTTTATTTTCGGTCTGTTTGCGAGATTTCGCAGGTGCCCGCGGAGGCGGATTTTTTCTTCAGAAGATATTTGACGAAGAAAAACACGAGCGCGAGCGCGACGACGGCGGCGATCGAGTAGCCGATGGCGTGGCTGTATTCGTAAACCTTGTCCATAAGCTGATCGTAAGGCACGATGGAATGCAGACCGTAGCCGATTGCGGCGAGAATGATGTTCCACGCTCCCGCGCCGATCGTCGTGTAAATCAGAAATTTCGTGATCCCCATTTTCGAAAGCCCGGCGGGAATGGAAATGAATTGCCGCACCACGGGAACGAGCCGCCCGATCAGCGTTGCGACCGCGCCGTATTTTTCAAAAAAGATTTCCGCGCGTTGAATTTTTTCTTCATCGACGAGGCAAATTTTTCCGAGGCGGCTGTTCGCGAATTTATACACGAACGGTCGTCCGAGCCAACGCGCGAACACGTAATTGAAAAGCGCACCGATGTCCGCGCCGATCGTCGCGACGACGACGACGAGCAGGACGTTCATTTCGCCGCCGGCGGATTTGTAGGCGGCGGGAGGCACGACGACCTCCGACGGGAACGGAACGAATGAACTTTCGATCGCCATGAACAGCGTAACTGTCCAGTAGTTAATGTTGTCGAAGCACCATTGAATGAGGGAAGCCATAGCGTTTGAAAAAAATGAAGAAGAAGAAAAATTTTCGTGCGTTTCAGTGCAGGTGATGATTCATGTCGAGGCAGGGTTCCGCTTCCGTGGATTCGCCGACGATTTTCGCGGGAACGCCGGCGACGGTCGTGTGCGCGGGAACGTTTTCGAGCACGACGGAACCGGCGCCGACTTTCGCGCAGGTGCCGATTTCGATGTTTCCGAGAATTTTCGCGCCCGCGCCGATGAGCACGCCGGAGCGCACTTTCGGGTGGCGTTCGCCGCGCGTTTTTCCCGTTCCGCCGAGCGTGACGGCGTGCAGGATGGAGACGTTGTTTTCGATGACGGCGGTTTCGCCGACGACGAATCCCGTGGCGTGGTCGAGCAGAATGCCGCAACCGATTTTCGCCGCCGGGTGAATGTCCACGGAAAGCGTTTCCGAAACGTGGCTCTGGAAACAAAGCGCGATGTGGCGGCGCCCGGCGTTCCAGAAATGATGCGCGACGCGGTAAGCGGAAAGCGCGAGAAAACCTTTGAACCAAAGAAAAGGCGTGAGCACGGAGTCGCAGGCGGGATCGCGCTCGGTCGTGGCGCGCATATCGTTTTGCGCCTGAACGGAAATCTGCGGCGATCCCGCGAATGCCTCGCGCGAGAGCGATTCGAATGCGCGGCGTTCGTCGGGCGTGTGCGAAAGTTTGTGCGCGATGCGCGCGGAAAGCGCTTCCGCGAAACTTCCTCGCGAGAGCACGAAGTCTTCCGCGATATGCGCCATCACGGGTTCCTCGCGCGCGAAGCGTTCCGCGTCGCGTCGCAGTTCCGCCCACAAATCAATGGCGTTGTCGATATCGTTGGTGCACGGTGCGTTCATCTGTTCTGTTTTTTCCTGAAAAGCAATCAATCAAACCGAGAACGAAGGATTTGCGCGAGAGAAAAACGTGTTCTTTCACGCGGGAACGTGCTAAAAATGAAGAAAACTTTGAATTTCCCGACTTCAATAATGACGACGATGCGGAAAATTGTGTTGCTCGGCGCAACGGGCTCAATCGGCGAAAACACGCTCAAGGTGCTCGACGGGCACCGCGACAAGGCGCGACTCGTCGGGATCGCCGCGCGTTCCCGCTGGCGCGAGCTCGCCGCGATCGCGCGAAAATACGAGGTGCGGCACGTTGCCGTGTTTGAGGCGGAGGCTTGCCGCGAGGCGGCGGCGTCCGGCGAATTTCCCGCGGGAACGCGGTTTTATTCCGGAGAGTCCGGGCTTTGCGAGCTTTCGGAGCTTGCGGAGGCGAATTTGGTCATCACGGCGGTTGTCGGCACGCTCGGTTTGCGTCCGACGTTGGCGGCGATGCGTGCGGGCAAGGACGTTGCCGTTGCGAGCAAGGAAATTCTCGTGCTTGCCGGGCGCTTCGTCACGGAAACGGCGCGGGAACGCGGCGTGAAAATTCTTCCCGTGGACAGCGAGCACAACGCGATTTTTCAATGCATCGGCGCGGAGCCGCAAAAGCACGTGGAGCGCATCATTCTCACGGCGTCCGGGGGAATTTTTCGCGATGCGACGCTTGAAGAAATGGCGCGGGCGCGTCCGTGCGATGCGCTTCGGAATCCGAATTGGTCGATGGGACCGAAAGTTACGGTCGATTCCGCGACAATGGCGAACAAAGGGCTGGAGCTCATCGAGGCGACTTGGCTTTTCGGCGTGCCGCAGGAGCGTATCGACATTGTCGTGCATCCGCAGAGCATCGTGCATTCGATGGTGAAATTTGCGGACGGTTCCGTGCTTGCGCATCTTGCGCCGCCGTCGATGACGTTCCCGATTCAGAACTGCATTTTTTATCCGCAACGTTTCGGCGGCGTCGTGCCTTCGCTGGATTTTTCGCAGGCGTTGCACTTGGATTTTTCCGCGCCCGATTACGAAAAATACAAATGTCTGCGCCTTGCCCGCGAGTGCGCACGGCTCGGCGGAACCGTTCCCGCCGTTTTCAATGCGGCAAACGAAATCGCGGTCGAAGCCTTTTTGCGGGAACGCGTTCCGTTTCTCGAAATTCCCGAAATTATCGAACGCACGCTTTCCGCGTTCCCGTCGCGGGAACCGGAAAGTTTGGACGAAGTGCTCGCGGCGGACGCGGAGGCGCGTCGGCTCGCGGCGAGCTTTCTCCCGCATCCTTGACAATGAAGGAGTCGCTCTGATTTAATCGCCGCTTCCATTTTTCCCGAATTTCATGAACACGCTTCCTCGAATCGTAATCACCGGCGTCGGTCTCACTGCTCCGAACGGGAACACGCTCGCCGAATTCCGCGCGAATCTTCTCGCCGGCAAGGCGAATATTCAGGAAATCGACGTGCGCTACATGGGCAAACATCCGGCGGGAATTTGCGATTTTGATGCGAAAAAATACCAAACGCGCCGCGAGCTTCGCACGAGCACGCGCGCGGGCAGCATCGCAATTTACTGCGCGCACGAAGCGGTCGCCGATTCCGGCATCGATTGGGCGGGAACGAACCGCGCTCGCGTCGGCGTGTATATCGGAATCACCGAGCACGGGAACGTCGAAACGGAAAATGAAATCTACGCCATTTCTCAGTTCGGCTACGACACGAAGTTTTGGACGCATCATCACAATCCCCGCACGGTGGCGAACAATCCCGCGGGAGAAGTGACGATCAACATGAACATCACGGGACCGCATTACACGATCGGCGCGGCGTGTGCCGCCGGGAACGCCGGCGTCATTCAGGCGGCGCAGATGTTGCAGCTCGGCGAGGTCGATTTCGCAATCGCGGGCGGCGTTTCCGAATCGCCGGGAACGTTCGGAATTTTCGCCGGTTTCAAAAATCAGACCGCGCTCGCTTCCAATCCCGATCCGAACAAGGCTTCGCGTCCTTTCGACAAGGCGCGCAACGGGATCGTCATTTCCGAAGGCGGTTGCCTTTACACGCTCGAACGGCTCGACGACGCGCTCGCGCGCGGCGCAAAAATCATCGCAGAAATCGCCGGCTGGCATATCAATTCCGATGCGGGCGACACCGTTTTGCCCGATCCCGTTCGGCAGGCGGAATGCATGCGCGGCGCGCTCGCCCGCGCGGGAATGACGCCGCAGGATGTCGATATCGTGAGCACGCACGCCACGGGAACGGGCAAGGGCGACGTGCAGGAAATGATCGCCATGCGCGATGTTTTTGCAAATTGCCCGAACACGAAAATCAACAACACCAAGGGTTTCATCGGGCACTGCATGGGCGCCGCGGGAACGCTCGAACTCGCGGGAAATCTCGGTTCGTTCGACGATTTGCTCGTGCATCCCTGCATCAATATCGACGAGCTTGATCCCGAATGCGCAATGCCCGGACTCGTCATCGGCGCTCCGGAAAAAACGGCTCGCGCAGACGTCATTTTGAACAATTCGTTCGGCATGCTCGGAATCAATTCCACGCTCATCGTCAAACGTTTCGTCGCTTGAATTTTTTTTCGTCAATACACTAAAATCACAGAACAATGACCGCAGAAGAAATTAAACAAATCGTTCTCGATATCGTCGCCGACATCGCTCCCGACGAAGATCTCAGCAACGTCAAACCCGACGTGAAGTTGCGGGAACAGCTCAGCCTCGATTCGATGGACTTTCTCGACATCGTGATGGAACTCCGCAAAAAATACGGAATCGAAGTGCCGGAAGCGGATTATCCGCGCCTCGCGTCCCTCGACAGCTGCGCCGAATATCTCGCTCCGAAATTCGCCGAAAAAGGCAAGTGAGCCTTGCGGATTTTTTTCGAAAATTTTTCGAAAAAGTCACGCGCAAAAAAAGCGTTCCCGTGCGGGAACGCTTTTTTTGTGTCCGGGAACGGGAACGTTGCCGGGAAGAGTTTTTTCGCTCAGCGAAGCGCGGCGAGAATCGCCGTCTTGCTTTGAACGCCGACCATTTTCTGAACGAGCTCGCCGTTTTTGAAAACGAGAAGCGTCGGAATGTTCATGATGCCGAATTTTGCGGCGACATCGGCGGCTTCATCGACGTTGACTTTGCAGATTTTCGCGGCGTCTTTGAGCTCTTCCGCGACCTGATCGACCACGGGAGCGAGCATGCGGCAAGGACCGCACCACGGCGCCCAAAAATCAACGAGAACGGGAACGCCCGCATTGATTTCGAAATCGAAATTCGAGCCGTCGAGTTCTTTTACAAATGAAGAAGCCATAAGTTTTTTTGAAAAAAAGAGGCGGGAACGCCGTCGTTCTTTTTTTAGAAGAGAATCGCCGCTTTCGTGTAATCAAGATAGAGCAGAACGAGCCCGGCGATGCTCGCGGCGAGCGCAAGCACATCGATGAGCGCGCCCACCGTGGATTCTTTGGTCGATTCTTCGACCGCGGGAACGTCGGCTTCGGCGGATTCGGGCTTGTTTGCCGTCTCGGCGGGCTTTGCTCCGGCAGGGCGCACGACCGTGCGCGGCGCGGGAGCGGCGGCGGGACGCGGAACAGCCGCTTTCGGCGGCGGCACGGCGGCAGGCGTCGGCGCGGCATGCGGTTTGAGCACATGCGGCGCGGCGGCAGGAGCCACGTGCGGCTTGGGCGGCGTTTGCGGCGCGGGAGCGGCGGGCGTCGCCTGCGGTTGTTGCGGCTGCGCGGGCATTCCCGCAGGCGGGATCGGCATCCCTTGCGGCGGCACGGGCATTCCCGGCATCATGCCGGGAGGCGGCATCGGCATTCCCATCGGCGGCACGGGCATTCCGGACATCATGCCGGGAGGCGGCATGGGCATTCCGGAGGGCGGCGGCGGAAATCCGCCGGCGGGAGCGTTGTTGCGCAAATTCAGTTTGGGCGCCTGAGGAAATCCGGCGGGGGGAGGGGGCGTTTGGGGATCCATAGTGCTTTATTAAGACAGGAAGATTGTGAAAACTGCCCAAAGGATAACTTTCTCCTCGCTTTCGGGAAAGGAAAAAATCCGAAATTTCGGAAAAAAAGTTGAGGAGTATTCACCGGTTTTTTTACTGGAAGTAATAGAAGTTTTTTAAGGGATTGTTTTCTCTCGCAGAGACGCAGGGGCGCGGAGATTTTAACCAAGAAAAAATTCGTGAAAATTCGTTAAATTCGTGGATAAAAACTTCCGCGCTTGAACCTTTCTTTAAGCTTTAAGCTTTCAAAGCCTTTTGCCTACCGGTTCTCAATTTTTGAAAAATTCTTTGCTTTGTTCGATGGCGTCGCGGAAGACGGGAACGTTCAGTTTTGCATCGGGAAGCGGGCGGTAGTCGCGATCAAAAATTTCGTAATCGCCGAGCTCGGCGCCGAATATATTTTACAAAATCGCGAAAAAAAAAGATATTCTCCCGCATGATTCTCTCGCGTTGCCGCCGCTCTCTTCCCGCTTTCGTCATCGGGCTGACAAGTCTTTTCCCTTTCGCTCCGTCGTTGCGTGCGATGGTCGCCTTTAACGGAAGCGAACTCGTTCATAATTACGATCCGAGCGATTGCACCTCCGCGAATATTTCCGAGTTGTGGAATCGCACGGTTTATTTGGACAGCGGATCGGGCGTTTATCTCGGGAAAGACGCATCGGGGCAATCGTGGGTGCTCACCGATGCACACGTCAGCTCCGTCGGGAAAGGATATATCAACTTTGACACGGGCAACGGCGCGTATGTCGATGTCACGGCTATTTCCGACAAGGATGTCGTTTTGAAAAACAGCGACGGGAGCGACGCCGACCTGAAATTGCTCGCCGTAAATTTGTCGGGAACGGAATCTGCGATCTCCGCTTTGGACAATTACGGAAATTTGAAAATCTGCACGGGCTCGCTCGCCGGGAAAACGCTCTATACCGTCGGCACGGGCATGTCTCCGACGATTTCCGACTCGATGAATCCGCAGAGCGGATTTCGCGACAAGCAGTGGGCGGAATTTTCGGTTGCTGAAAATTCGCAAGGCTATATTTCCCGCGATTTCGCCGGAGGTCTTCCCACCGTGTGCTATATGACGGAATTTACGCAGGAAAAACCGAGCGTCATCGCCTGCCTCAACGATTCCGGCTGCGGGATTTTTGTGCAGGGCGAACAAAAAGAATGGCTCCTCGTGGGAACGATGGAAGGCATTTTCGGAAAATTTTCGGGCGATTACATCGTTTACGCGGAAAGCGAAGCGGCAGGTTTTTGTTACACGGCGTTTTCGAATCTTTCCGTCTATGCCGATCAGATTTACGAAATCATCGGCACGCCGATTCCCGAACCGAGCGCTTTCGGTTTGCTCGCGGGCGCGGGAGCGGCGGCGCTCGTCGCGGCACGCCGCCGGCGGCGCGTTCCCGCGAGGGCGAGCGCCAGCGTTCCCGCAAGCAAGCCGAACGCCGACGGCTCCGGAATCAGAATTCCGTAGCCGAAAGTGTTCCCGCGAAAGTAAAAATCCCAGCCGTCCTGTTGCGCAACTTCCTCGCCGTTGAGGAAGAAAGAAATGCGGCTTTTGTCGAGCTTGTCCAAGCCGACGATTTCGCCTTCGCCCCAATCGCCGAAAGAGAAAAAACTTTGCGGTTCGGACGTCGGCGCGGCATACGACAGGATGAATTTTTCGATCCCGGAAAAATCGACTTTCCCGCCCTCGGCGACGGAAAATTTTGCCTCGGAGGAAAGCGTGAACGTCAGCCCGGAAAGATCAAAATTCGTTGCGACGACAAAGGAGCCGCCGCTCAGCGTCAGCTCGTTCCCGGCGAAAACCTGCTCGCCGCAGAGCGAAAGTTCGCCGCCGTTGAGCACCATCCCGCGCAGAAATTCCGCTCCGCCGAAAAATTCGACCGTGCCGCCGTTCTGCTCAAAACGTGCGCCCTTGCTTTGGTAAAAAGCATCGGTCTCGCCGGAAGAAATCGTCGGGTCATACGTGCCGACGAAGCCTTCCTTCAAAATTCGCAATACGCCGGCGTTGACGACGACGCAGTCTTCGACGCCGACCTTGGCGGAAATTTCGAGCACGGTCGTCGCCTGATCCGCGGCAACGGCGTGAACGTTGACCGCGCGGGAAATTTTCGTCGTTCCCGCAGTTTCGAATACAACGTTTCCCTGCGAAAATTTCACCTCGTTGACCCACACTCCGCCGGCGGCGTCCGTGCCGTTCCCGTCGTATTCGACTTTGACTTTCCAGTCCTTGTTTTCGGAATAATTCGAGCCCCAAAAGGCGTTGCTCAAAAAAGTGAAGCCGTCCATGGAGTTTTCCGCGGCGGTGGTCGAATTGTCGCCGACCGAGCCTTGGACGACGATGCTCGTCTTGTCGTCGGGAGCGATGAGCGTCACTTTCAGCGTTGAAAGATCGAGATTTTGCCGCGCCTCTTCGGAAAATCTCACGCTCACGGAAACGGTTTCGATGTTTTGCGTCAGCCCGGCGTTCCCGTAAGCGTCGCGCGTGCCGACGGTGAACGTGCGCGCGTAAAGCTTGCCGCCGTCGTCGGAAGTTTCCGTTGCCGTGATGTCCGTCGCCGTGAAGAGCGTTTCCGAAGTGGTGTAGAGAATGCGCTCGACCTGTTCGACAAATCCGACGGCATCGACTTTTCCGAAACCGTAGTTGTTGTTGAACCAGTAGCCGCCGTTATTTTTTTGCCAAAAACCGGTAGGCGCATCCGCCTCATACCATTCCGTTCGCGCGGCATCGGGATCGATGTTGGGACGTTCGCCGTGCCCGGAGGAATAAGCGAGCGCGTGCTTCGCCCAGCGCGAATCCATATCGCCGAAAACCTGTTTTCCGAGCGCGATGACGCCCGCCGTCAGCGGCGCCGCGGCGGATGTGCCGCCGAAATAGCCGTAAGCGGGATTGCCGTTCCCGTCGCGGGAAGTGGAATAGGTGCTTTTCCCCGGAGCCGTCACGAAAACGTTGGCGCCGTAGTCGGAAAAATCGGCGTAGTCGCCCGTTTGTTCGTAGGCGGCAACGTTGATGACGGAGCGGTGATTTCCCTCCGCGAGCCAACCGCAATTGCTCGGAAAACCGTATTCGTGCCCCGAATAGGCGCGGGAATTGTAGGCGGAGCAGGTATAGACGATGTTGTTTGCCGCCGTCGCGGTGATGGCGAGCGCGTCTTCGCTGAAAGTCGTCGTTCGGTAAAACGAGCTTTCGTAAAAATTTTTGACGTCGATTCGCGTGCGTTCCCGAAATTTTCCGGAATACTGATCGACGCCGCTCGCCCACCAACGCGTCTGCGCGCCGAAGCCCGCAAGCCCGGCAACGGTCGCCGACGGCGCCGCGCCGACCACGCCTTTGCCGTTCCCGCCGATTGCCGCCGCCATTCCGGCGCCGGCGGTCTCGTGGCTTTTCTCCGGGTAGAGAATTTCGCCCTGCTCCGGGCGTTTGCCTCCGCCGTAAAAAATGTAGCTCAGCCCGTCGGAATAATCGATATTTGTCGCGTAGGATGAAGACGCGCGATTGTAGGGCGAAACGTTCAAGTCTTCGTGAAACGGATCCGTGTATTGTCCCGTGATGCCGATGACGACTCCGCTTCCCGTGATTCCCTTTTTCCAGACTTCGGCGACGTTCGTGCCGTAAAGGTTCGTATTCCACTGCCACTGGCGATAGGCGTCCGGATCGTCGAACACTTCGTCGGCGCTAATCGCATACGCGGGAACGCCGAGGCAGAGCGAGAGCGCCGCCGCCGCAAAAAATCGCAAGGAAGATCGTTGTCGGTTGTTTGCGAAAATCATTTTTCTACGTTCCCGCGCTTTGCGTTTTCCGTTTTCTCCGCGTTCCCGCGAGGGCGAGCGCCAGCGTTCCCGCAAGCAAGCCGAACGCCGACGGCTCCGGAATCAGCGGAGCAAAAATCGGATTGCCGTCCGCATCGACCAAAAATCTGTCTTCGATGCCGAAGAAGGTGATTTCCTCAATCTCTACCGGAGATGAATTCCATGAATTGTTTTCTTCATCGTAAATGGCGCGTTCGAAAAACAAGTTTTCGTTGTAATACTTAACGAGCACCTCGTGCAACTCTTGTTTCGGATTGGAAAGATCGTCCGGGACGGAATCTGTCAGCCAAATTTTTGTAATTTTATTTTCCGTTCCCGTCTGATCAATCTCCATGCCCCACAGCGTCCAAGCGTGATTGTTGCTACGGATTTGCGCGATGTAATTTCCTGTCGCGAACCAATGCATGAGGGAATCCGTAATTTTTTCATTGTTGCAGTCCAACCACCCGCGAGTGAACAGAATGGAATCTCCGTCGTAGTTCCCGTCCTCGAGGTAATAGCCGTAGGGGAACGTGCCTTTCGGGTAAGAAATCGACGGATGCGTTTGCGTTAGATACCAATCGATTGCCTTGAAAACGTAGTCGCCGCTGTCGCCGAAATACGAATCCGTATCGTATTTCTGATAAAGTTCTTCCTGTTCCCAACGCTTTCCCGTGTATTGATATTTTTCGGCAATACGATCCTGCCACCACATCACCATGTTGACGGAAGTCGCCGCCCAGCAACCGTTGCGGGATTGAAACGTATTGTACCAACCGCTTGTTTGGGAAACGCCTTTCGCCCAGTATTCAACAAGCTCCGCCTGCGCGGCGGGAACGCAGAACAGCAATGCCGCCGTTCCCGCGAGTGTGAATTTTACGAATGGGGGGGGGGGATAACTTTTCATTTTTTGCCTTTCGAAAATGGTGTGAATACAAAGGAGCGTCAATCGACATTAGTGTTGTTCATCAAATATTACTTTTTCCCCGCGTCGCCGGCGGCGCGTTCCCGCGAGGGCGGATTTTAATGGTAAATGGAATAATTTCATTTCTTGGTCGGAATGGGTTCGCCGAGAAATAAGGAGAAAGCGGTGCGCGGCGTCAAGCCTTTACGCCGCCGCGTTCCCGCGATGCGGAAAATTTTTTCGTCGCGTTCGCGGCGCGTTCAATTTTTGAAAAATTCTTTGCTTTGTTCGATGGCGTCGCGGAAGACGGGAACGTTCAGTTTTGCATCGGGAAGCGGGCGGTAGTCGCGATCAAAAATTTCGTAATCGCCGA
>CAVFCB010000026.1:0-19815 GCA_963620895.1 Bacteroidaceae bacterium
CGAAAACGCATTCAACGGCGAAATAAAAATCAAAAGCGTGGAAAATTGACGAAGCAGGCGCACACGGAAACGCTTCGAAAAAACTAAGCCGCGCGCCGAAGAAGTTTTTTTTCGGCTTTAAGCGATGCGCCGAAAAACGTAAAGTCTCCCTCATGCAACCGATTGCCATTTACGGAGCCGGCGGCTTCGGCCGCGAGACCGCCTGCCTGCTTCGCGAAATCAATGATGTCGCCCCGACGTGGGACTTCATCGGATTTTTTGACGACACCGTTCCCGCGGGAACGCGCCGCGGTCGCAGCACCGTTCTCGGCAACATGGACGCGCTCAACGCGCATCGCGGCGAGCTCGCCGTCGTCTTCGCGATCGCGTCCCCGCACGAAATCGAATCGCTCGTCGGAAAAATCACGAACCCGAACATCGCGTTCCCGAACATCGTCGCGCCGACCGCGCGCATACTCGATCCGGAAGCGTTCAGCCTCGGGCGCGGCAATCTGATTTCGCACCATTCCTCGATTTCGTGCGATGTCGCGCTCGGCAACTTCAATCTTTTCAACACGCAAATTTACATCGGACACGATACGCGCATCGGCGACTTCAACATGTTCAATCCTTGCGTGCGAATTTCCGGGAACGTCAGCATCGGGAACCGCAATTTTTTCGGCGTCGCCTCCGTCGTGTTGCAAGGCGTTCCCGTGGGCAACGACGTGACGCTCGGCGCAAACTCCGTGCTTTTCCGCCCCGCGCAAAATCACGCGACCTACTTCGGAAACCCGGCATTAAAATTTGAATTCTGAAAAAAATTCGAAAAAAATGGATCTCCAAATCTTTCTGAAAAAATTTGCGGAAGAAATCAACGTTGCACCCGAAGAAATTTCTGCGGAAACGCGTTTCCGCGCGCTCCCGAGCTGGTCGTCGCTTCAAGCGCTCATGGTGCTGTCGATGATCGACGAAGAATTCGACGTGCTTTTGCGCAGCGAAGATTTCAAAAAATCCGAAACGCTCGGCGATATTTTCCGCATCATCGTCGAGAGGAAAAACTGACGCGTTCCCGCCGTGGCTTTTCTGCAGATTCGCAATGTTCGCGTTTCCGGAACGG
The DNA here is from genome assembly GCA_963620895.1 of Bacteroidaceae bacterium. GTDB lineage: Bacteria > Verrucomicrobiota > Verrucomicrobiia > Opitutales > UBA953 > Spyradosoma. The sequence goes on from CAVFCB010000026.1 coordinate 1,097, forward strand.
CGGCGTCCGTCCCTCGGGAAATCGAACGCAACGAGGATCTTCTTTTTTTCAAAAACGATCCGCAGGGACTCGCCGCATTCATCGCAAATGTCGGAGTTCGGGAACGAAGAGTTTCGCGGGAACGCAACGTCTGCGCGTCCGATCTTTGTTGCGCCGCCGCCGAAAAGCTCCTTGAAAATTTGCGTTGGAACAAGGACGAAATCGGTGCGCTCATCTTCGTTTCGCAAACGGCGGATTATCGCCTTCCCGCAACCGCCTGCCTGCTTCAAGCGCGGCTGGGGCTGTCGCCGGAATGCCTCGCGTTCGACATCTCGCTCGGCTGTTCCGGCTGGGTTTACGGAATGAGCGTCGCCGCATCGCTCGTCGCTGCGGGAACGCTCGGCAAGGTGCTTTTGCTCGCGGGCGACACGCCGGGAACGCATTTGCATTCGCAGTTCGACAAAAGCTCCGCACCGCTTTTCGGCGACGCGGGAACGGCGACTGCGCTCGAATTTTCAGAAGCGGCGCCGCCGTTATTTTTTCATCTCGAAACCGAGGGAAGCGGAGCTTCGGCGATTTTTCTGCCCGACGGCGGCGCGAGGAATCCCGTTCGCCGCGAATCCATGGAATTCCAAGATTTGGGCGACGGCGTAAAATGCACGCCGCTCCAAACGCGCATGAACGGGATGGACGTTTTCGGTTTCGCGGTGTCGCGTGCGCCGAAATCCGTAAAAAAACTCACGGAACGCTTCGTGCCGGCGTTGCCCGACGGAACTTTTCTGCTGTTGCATCAGGCAAATCGCCTCATCAACGAAAAAATCCGCAAAAAGCTCGGCGTTCCCGAAACGCTCTGCCCTACGAATCTCGAAAACTTCGGGAACACGTCCTGCGCGTCGATTCCGCTACTCATGGTCTCCGAGCGGGAACGCATCAAATGGGGGGGGGGCACGATTCTCGCGTGCGGCTTCGGCGTCGGGCTTTCGGTCGGTTCGCTTTACGCGCAGCTTCCGGAAGATTTCGTCGTTCCCGCGCTGATTGAAATGTGATTTTTCCGCCGAACGGAAAAAATCTTCGTTCGCGAATTTCCGTTTTCCTTCTTCCTCTTTCGACGCCTTTGCGCTTTAATCGGCAGGCATGGCAAATCTTCGATTCAACGGCATCGGCATTCGCGCGATTGCGGCGTGCGTTCCCGCAGACGTCTCGCGCAACGTCGAAGCTCTGCGCGGACTTCTGCCCGATGCGGAAATCGAAAAAACCGTGAACGCGATCGGGATTCGCGAAAAACGCATCGCGCCGAAAAACGTCTGCGCCTCCGATCTCTGCGCCGCCGCCGCCGAACGACTTTTCGCCGACAATCCGGACGTGCCGCGCGACGAAATCGACGTGCTTCTTTTTATGAGTCAAACGGCGGATTTCCGCACGCCTGCGAGCGCGCCGATTCTTCAGCATCGCCTCGCGCTCCCGCAGAGCTGCGCCGCGCTCGATCTTTCGCTCGCCTGCTCCGGCTACGTCTATGCGCTTTCGACCGCGTTCGCCTACGCGAATCTTCCCGGCGTGCGTCGCGTGCTTTTGCTCGACGGCGAAACCTACACGAAAGTCGTCAACCCGCGCGATCGCGTCAACGCGCCGCTCTACGGCGATGCGGGAACGGCGACGCTTATTGAAAAATCCCAAGATTTCGGCGAAGCGAATTTCGTTTTGAAAACCGACGGAAGCGGCGCAAACGCCGTAAAAATCCCCGCCGGCGGATGCCGCGTTCCCGCAAGCGCGGAAACGCTTCGCGAAAAAACCGATGCCGACGGGAACGTGCGCTCCGACTGCGAAGTTTTCATGGACGGCATGGAGGTTTTCAATTTTGCGATACGCAACGTTCCCGCCGCGACGAAAGAAGTCGCCGCGCTCGCCGGATTCGCGCCCGCCGACGCGGATTGCGTTGTTTTTCATCAGGCAAATAAAATGATGACGGACTTCCTCGCCGCGCGCATGAAAATTCCGTCGGAAAAAATTCTGTATTCACTCGGTAAATACGGGAACACGAGCTCGGCATCGATTCCGCTGACGATTTCCGCTTGCGGGAACGCCGTTGCCGCGCGGGAACGCGCCCTGCTCTGCGGCTTCGGCGCCGGGCTCTCGTGGGGCGCAGTTGCGCTCTCGCTCGCGGGAACAAAAATTTCCGCGCCGTTCGATTTCAATCCGGCATGAAGGTCTTCGTTTTCAGAAACGCGACGGTCGAAGCGTTTTTTCCGCGCGGAGAAACGGCATTTTCCGGCTACGGCGACATTTCCGTTGCGCCGCCGGACGCGGAAACTTTTCGGTGGTTTTACACGTTCCCGCCGGACATTTCGCCGAGCGAAGCGAACGCGCTTGCGAAAGATTTTTTGCAAAAATTGCGCCTTGCCGCGCATCGTATTCCCGCGCAAAAAACGTTAGAACTCGTGCGCCTCGCCGCGCCGAACCGACCGCCGCTCGTGCTCGCCGATTTCCGCGTGCGCGATGCCGTCGCCGCTTACAACGCGGAACTTGAAAAAATTTCGCGGGAACGCGGAAACGCTCCCGTGCTCGACGCACCCGCATTCGGAGTCGATTGGCGATTGTGGTTTCTCGCGCAAATGCCGTTTTCTCCGACAAAAAAAATCGCGGGAACGCCGCCCGCTCCGCGCGTTCCCGCCGTGCGCAAAAAATGTCTCGTGCTCGATTGCGACGACACGCTTTGGGGCGGGACGCTCGGCGAAGACGGTTTCGCGGGAATCCGCATCGGAGGAGAATATCCCGGCAACGCGTTCGCGCTTTTTCAAAAACGTCTCGTCGAACTCTCCGAAAGCGGAATCATTCTCGCCGTGTGTTCAAAAAATAATTACGCCGACGTGCGCGAAGTTTTCGAAAAACATCCCGGAATGATTCTGCGCACGAATCACGTTTCCGCGTGGCGCGTGAATTGGAACGACAAGGCGGAAAACGTTCACGAAATCGCGGCGGAACTCAACATCGGTGCGGATTCGCTCGTTTTTCTCGACAACGATGCGCGGGAACGCGAGCGCATTCTCTCTGCGTTCGGCGGCGATGTCGCCGCGCCGGCGTTCCCGAAAAGTCCGTGGGAGCTTCCGGAATTTTTCGAAACGCTCGCCGACGAATTTTTCCGCACGGAAACGCTGACGGCTGAAGACGCGAAAAAGACGCGCCAATACCGCGACGCCGGCGCACGCGCGGAGTTTGCGCGCACATTTGCTTCGCTCGAAGATTACATCGCCTCGCTCAAAATTCAGTTGCGGCTCGCGGACGCAGACGATTTTTCGTTCCCGCGGCTCGCGCAGCTGACGCAAAAGACGAATCAGTTCAACCTCGCGACACGCCGCCGCACGGAAGCGGAACTGCGCGATTTTTGCGCGCGCGGGAACGCCGTTTTTTCACTCGCGGCGACGGATCGTTTCGGAGATCTCGGAATCGTCGGCGAAGCGGAAATCGCGTTCTCCGATGCGGGAACGACGGCGAAACTCGAAAACTTCATGCTGAGCTGTCGCGCGCTCGGACGCGGCATTGAAACGGCGTTCGCGCACGCGTTGCTGAACCGATTGCGGGAACGCGGCGTCCGAACGGTTTTTGCAGACTTTTTTGCAACGGCGAGAAACGCGCCCTGCGCAGATTTTCTGCCGAGCCTCGGCTTTTCCGGCGGCGCGGGAACGCACTTTGCGCTCGATTTGCAGACGCGCGCGCCTTTCGCAATTTCACGCTTCATTTGTATCCGATGAACAACGACATTGACGCACGCCTCGAAAAGATTTTTCGCGAAACGCTCGGAATTGAGCGCGTTCCCGCGGAGCTTTCGCAAACCAACTGCAGCGCGTGGGATTCCGTCGCGCACCTGAACCTGATTCTCGCGTTGGAAGCGGAATTCGGCGTGTTTTTCGAGCCGGAGGAAATCGCGTCGTTGCGCACGCTCGCCGCAGTGCGCGAGCGAATCAGTCGCGCAGAATGAGCGCGATGAAAACGAGGTTTTCCGTGCCGGCGTTGGCGAGCGCGTGTCCTTTGCCGCTCGGCGTGAACGTGACGTCGCCGGGCGCGACGGAGCGTTTTTCTCCGTTGTCGTCGTAAATTCCCGTTCCCGCGAGAATGTAGTAAGTTTCGCTTTCGCCGTGGTGTTCGTGATAGCCGATGGAACTGCCGGGAACGAGCGTGATTTCCGCAAACATGCGCGTTTTGTCGTTCAGCTCGGCGGCGGTGAGAAGATGTTTTTTGACGACTTCGCCGTTCCCGCCGGCGAGTCCTTTGACGATTTCCGTTGAAGTTTTCATTAGCGGCGGATTTTAGCACTTCCGAAAAACGGAAACGACGAGATTTTCGCTCGCGTTTTTTCATTTTCTCGACGGCGGATTTGTGGCATAAATTTCGAATCCGAAAAATTTCGTCAATCCGATAACTCCATCAAAAAAATTATGTCCGAATCTACGTCCTGCGCATACGACAAAACCAACCCGTTCCCGGCGAAACTGAAAGTCCGCCGCCGCGCGAACGCCCCCGAATCTCAAAAGGAAACGGTGCATCTCGAAATCGATCTTACGGGCAGCGGGCTCGTTTACAAATCCGGCGACTCGCTCGGCGTGTATCCGCGCCAGACGCCGCAGCTCGTCGATTCCGTGCTCAAAGCCTACAAGTTTTCCGGCGACGAAACGATTACGCTCCCGAAAAGCGACAAGACGATGAGCCTCCGCGATGCGCTCACGACGGAATTTTCGCTCGGCGCGATTACGAAGAAATTCGTCCAATTCGTGCACGACAACGCCGCGTGCGACTGCGACAAGGCGAAGCTCGCCGAAGTGCTCGGGAACGCCGATCCCGTGGCGCAAAAAGCGTGGATTGACGCGCGCCACGTGCTCGATCTCGGCGAAGAATTTCCCTCGGTGAAATGCGATGCGCAGGCATTTGTAGAACAGCTCCGCAAATTGATGCCGCGGCTCTACTCGATTTCTTCCAGCCCGAATTTCGTCGGCAAAGACAGCGTCCACCTCACGGTCGCGGTCGTTCGCTATGAAACGAACGGACACAAGCGCGACGGCGTTTGCTCGACGTTCCTCGGCGAATACGCGATCGTCGGCGAAACGCCGCTCCCGGTGTTCGTTTCGAACTCGCATTTCGGCCCGCCGGAAGATTTGAACGCGCCGATGATTATGGTCGGTCCGGGAACGGGCATTGCGCCGTTCCGCAGTTTCGTGCAGGATCGCGCCGCCAAGGGCGCCAAAGGCAAAAACTGGCTTTTCTTCGGCGACCAGCGCGTCAAAACCGACTTCCTCTATCAGGAAGAATGGGAAAAAGCGCTCGCGGACGGATTGCTCACGCGCCTCGACTGCGCATGGTCCCGCGACCAAGACTACAAAATTTACGTTCAGGACAAAATCCGCGAAGCCGGAGCCGAAGTTTGGAAATGGCTCAACGACGAAGGCGCGTATTTCTTCATCTGCGGCGATGCCAAGCGCATGGCGAAAGACGTTGAAACGGCGCTTCTCGACATTTTCAAAACGCACGGCGGGCTCGACGATGCGGGCGCGGCGGCGAAGCTCAAGGAGCTCAAAGCGGCGGGTCGCTACCAGAAAGACGTTTATTGAGATAGAAAAATTAGGAATGAGAAACGGGAACGACTTTTTTCTGATTTCTCATTCCTAAAACTTCATTTCGAATTTCCATCACGCATATGTCCAAAGACGGAAGCAAATTTGCAGAAAGCAAGAAATCCAAAGGCGGGCTGGGTCGCGTTTGGCGCGCGTTTGCCTACACGTGCGCCGGGTTTGCGGCGGCGTTTCGCCACGAACACGCTTTTCGGCAGGAAATTTATATTTTCGTTCCCGCGACGGTGCTCGTGCTGCTCTCGCCCATCGATTTGATTTTCAAGGCGGCGCTGCTCTTCCCGTTCCCGCTGATTCTCGCGTTGGAAATGGTGAATTCCGCCATCGAAGCGGTCGTGGACGACATTTCGCTCGATTATCGCGATCTCGCGAAACGCGCGAAAGATTTGGGTTCCGCCGCCGTGTTTTGCACCATTGTTGCGGCGGTCATCATCTGGATCGCCGTCGTTGCGCATTGTTTTCTGAGCGGACAGCTCGACGCGTGGATTCCTGCGGGATTCTCCGGGAACGGCAACACCTGCATCGCGTTGAACATTCCCGCGCGATAATTTTTCTCCCCGAAAAAAACGGCATTCATGGCGGGGGAAAAACCACGTGAAACGCGCGTCGATGCGCTCATTATCGGCGCCGGCATGAGCGGACTCGCGGCAGGAATCCGCCTTGCGCATTTCGGGAAAAAAGTTTTGCTCGTCGATCGGCATTATTCGCTCGGCGGACTCAACGGTTTTTACGCAATCGACGGTCGCGGCTACGATGTCGGTCTGCACGCGATGACGAATTACGTTCCCGCGGGAACGAAAAACGCGCCGCTGACGAAACTGCTGCGGCAACTTCGCATTCGCCGCGAAGACCTCGATTTGTGCCCGCAACGCGAATCCGCGATTCACGCGTTCGGCGAAAAAATTCGCTTCTCCAACGATTTTTCTCTGCTCGAAAGCGAAATCGCGCGCGCGTTCCCGCGTGAAATCGACGGCTTCCGCAAGCTCGACGATTTTCTGAAAAATTTCAACGAAACCGCGCTCGATGCGAAAGACGTTTCCGCGCGGGAACGCGTCGGGGAATTTCTCCGCGATCCGCGACTCATCGACGCGCTCTTCATTCCGCTGTCGTTTTACGGAAGCTCAATTCCGGACGACATGGCGCTCCCGCAGTTCGCCGTCATGTGGCGCAGCATTTTCCGCGAAGGTTTCGCGCGTCCGCACATCGGCGTGCGCCAAATTCTGCGCCTGCTCGACAAAAAATTCGCGGAGGCGGGCGGCGTCCGCAAACTGCGTTGCGGCGTGAAAAAAATCATCGTCGAAAACGGTCGCGCGAACGCCGCGGAGCTCGACGACGGAAGCATCGTCGTTGCGGACAAAATTTTTTCCTCCGCCGGCGCCGTCGAAACTGCGCGATTGCGTTCGGACGTTCCCGCGAATTTCGGTTCCGAGCAAATCGGGAAGCTCGCGTTTTGCGAAACGATTTCCGTGCTCAACGCGCGCCCGGCGGAAGATTTCGGCTGGAACGAAACCATCATTTTTTTCAACGACGCGGAACGCTTCAACTACCGCGAACCCGCGAATTTCATCGATCCGCGTTCGGGCGTCATCTGCATTCCGAACAACTACGCGTGGAGCGATCCCGCGCGCGCGCCGCGGGAAGGCTGTCTGCGCGTGACCTGTCTCGCAAACTACGCGCAGTGGAAAACGCTTCGCGGGAACGGCGGCGAAGCGCTCTACGCGCAGGCGAAAGCGCTCGCTTTCGAAAAAATGCTCGACGTCGCACTCACGCATTTGCCGGAAACTTCCGTCGAAAAATTCCGCGCCTCGATTGTCGCGACCGATATGTTCACGCCGCTCACGGTGGAAAAATTCACGGGAAAACTCGGCGGCGCAATTTACGGTTCGCCGCATAAAATCCGCACGGGAACGACGGATGTCGAAAATCTTTTTCTCTGCGGAACCGACCAAGGATTTCTCGGAATCACGGGCGCGATGCTCTCCGGAATTTCCATTGCGAATCTTTACGGACTCGGCTCGGAAAGCGAGATTAAAAATTAGGAATTAGGAATTAGAAAAGATATCCGTTATCAGTTATCCGTTATCAGTTATCCGTTATCAGTTATCCGTTACCAAATGATTTCCCTGCTCACGACCGATTTCCCCGGATACGCACTGCTCGATTCCGGCAACCGCAGAAAACTTGAAGATTTCGGCGGGATCCGCATCATTCGCAGCGAACCGAAAGCGTGGTGGTCGCCCGCGCTCCCGCGTGAAGAGTGGGCGAAAGCGATCGCGACGCACGAAGACGATTCGCGGGAAGGTCGCTGGCGATTTCGCGGGAACGTTGTTCCCGAGCCGTGGACGTTGCGTTTTCGCGATGCGTTTGCGTTGCAGTTGCGTTTCATGGATCGCTCCAAGCAAATCGGCGCGTTCCCGGAGCAATCGCCGCACTGGGATTGGATTTTGAAAAATCCCGTTCCCGCCGGGAAGCCGGCGAAACTGCTCAATCTTTTCGGCTACACGGGAGCGGCATCGCTTGCCGCCGCCCGCGCGGGCTGGCAAGTCACGCACGTGGACGCGTCGAAACCCGCCGTCGCGTGGGGACGCCGCAATCAGGAACTCTCCGGGCTCGGCAAAGCGCCGATTCGCTGGATTCTCGAAGATGCGGTCAAATTCTGCCGCCGCGAAGCACGCCGCGGGAACACTTACGAGGCGATTCTGCTTGATCCGCCGGCGTTCGGTCGCGGTCCCGACGGCGAGCTCTGGAAAGTCGAACGCGATTTGCCCGAGCTTTTGAAAATTTGCCGCGCCCTGCTCTCGCCCGATGCGCGCGCGCTCATTCTCACGCTCTACACCATCGACGCGTCATCCGTGCTTTGCGGAAATCTGCTCGCGGAAACGACGGCGCACCTGAACGGCGGGAAAATCGAATTCGGCGAGCTCGCGACTCGCGAAACTTCGCCCGCCGCGCGCCTGCTTCCGCTCTCGCTTTGGGGACGCTGGTCCCGCAGTTGACGCGGGAACGCGCGCAAAAAAATCGTCTCCCGCGAAGGAGACGATTTTTTTTGTAAGAATTGCGCGGGAACGCGCACGTTTCTCATTTCCAAGAGAAAACGATTTTCGCGTAGTAAGTCGTGTCGAGATGTTCTTTCGACGAAGTCTTTTCGCGATATTCGTTTTTCACGCCGATGCGGACGTCCATGTTGTCCACGCCGTCCACTTTGAAATCGACGAAAGTTTCGTGCTCGATGATGTAATCACCGGTGAAATCTTCGAACGTGGGCGTGTAGGTGATGTCGGTGTTGATGTAGCCCCAGCTCCAATGGTAATCGTGGTGAAGCCCGAAATCCATACCGACGGCGGACGTGTCGTCGGGATTGTTGAACGACCCGTCGTGCATGTAGTCCTTGTAAGTTTCGTAGCGGTAGGAAATACCGGCGCGGAAGGACAAATGCCAATCGGAATCGTTGATGAATTTGTAGCCGAGCCCGGCGGCGGACGTCGAAAGGAAGCGGATGTTTTTTGCGCGATCGAAGCCGAGATCTTCACGCGCATACGCGAAAAGATCCGCAACGATATCTACGGAATAATCGACGCCGCAATGCAGGTCGTCTGCGGATTTCGACCATTCGTTTTTCGAGTCTTTCGTTTTCCCGTAATTGTAGTTCGCGTAAAATTTCAGCGTGTCTTCAATCGTCTTGCGAACCGCCTCGGAAGAAACGCCGAGCGTGATGCTTTCCGTGTTTCCCGTCTTGCCGAGAAGCGATGCGCCGAGCGCGTAAGACCATTTGTTCGCGAGCAGTTTTTCTTCGGGAGACATATCGCCTTGCCGCCACGTTCCCGCGAGTTGCGGAACGTCGAGCTCGGCGGAAACGCTCCCGCCGTCGATGCGCAGACGTCCGTTTTCGGCGGGAACGATTTTTCCGAGCACCGTGTTCTTATCCGGCGTGCGGACGAAGACCGGTTTTTCCGTGGAAACGGAAACGACTTCGCTCTGCTTGATTTTTGTCGTTCCCGCGTCATCGGACGCGCTTGCGAGCGAAATCACGCCGCCGGAGATTTCCGTAATTTCTCCGATGTAAACGGAGCCGTCGCGGCATTTTACTTCATCGGCGAAAGCGGAAGCGGAAAAAAGCGCGGTCGCCGCCGCAAAGAGGAACATTTTTTGTTTGGTCATAGTTATTTTTTTTGAGGTTAAAAACGAAATGTTTTTTGCGGTTCCCGGCTTTCGGTTTTCGCCGGGAAGCCGCTTATTTCTTCGAATCTTTGAGCGCGACGGTGAGATTGAAAACGGGCGCGCCGGGCTTCGTGTCCGGATCGGCGCAGAAGTAGCCGATGCGTTCGAATTGGAAACGCGCTCCCGCGGGAACGTCGCGCAACGAAGGTTCGATGAGCGCCGTCGCGACTTTGAGCGAGTCCGGATTCAGATTGTCGCGCCAATCGCCGCCCTCGGGAACGTCGGACGGATCTTCTTTCGTGAAAAGACGATCGTAGAGCCGCACTTCCGCGGGAACGGCATGCGCCGCCGAAACCCAGTGAATCGTCGCCTTGATTTTGCGACCGTCGGGCGTGTTCCCGCCGCGCGTTTCCGGATCGTAGGTGCAATGCACGGCGACGACGTTCCCGTCGGCGTCCTTATCGCAACCGACGCATTTCACGACGTAGGCCCAGCGCAGACGCACTTCGCGTCCCGGCGCGAGTCGGAAGAATTTTTTCGGAGCGTCCTCCATAAAATCTTCGCGTTCGATGAAAAGTTCTCTGGAAAACGGCACGATGCGCGTTCCCGCGGAATCGTCCTCGGGATTGTTCACGGCGACGAGCTCGTCCGTCGTTCCCGCAGGATAATTGTCGATGATGAGCCGAAGCGGATGCATCACCGCCATCGCGCGCGGGGACGTTTTGTTCAAATCCGCGCGCACGACGTGTTCGAGCAACGCGACGTCCGTGAGCGAATTGTATTTCGTCACGCCGATGATTTCGCAGAAATTGCGAATTGCCTCAGGCGTGTAGCCGCGGCGGCGCAATCCGCACACGGTGGGCATGCGCGGATCGTCCCAACCGTTCACGAGATTTTCCTGCACGAGCTCGAGCAAGCGGCGTTTGCTCATCATCGTGTAAGTGAGATTGAGGCGCGCGAACTCGTATTGACGCGGTTTCACGGGCGGGTTCAGCGTCTCGATCACCCAATCGTAAAACGGGCGATGCACTTCGAATTCGAGCGTGCAAATGGAATGCGTGACGCCCTCGATCGCGTCTTCGAGCGGATGCGCGAAATCATACATCGGATACACGCACCATTTGTCGCCGGTGTTGTGATGCGCCGTCTTGCGCACGCGGTAAATGACGGGATCGCGCATGTGCATATTCGGCGAATCCATGTCCACCTTGGCGCGCAAGGTCGCGGCGCCCTCGTCGTATTCGCCGCGCGTCATTTTGGCGAACTCCGCGAGGTTTTCTTCGATGCTGCGGTCGCGCCACGGCGAATGTTTTCCGGGCTTTTCGGGAACGCCGCGGTAATCTTTCCATTCCTCGGCGGAAAGGTGGCAAACGTAGGCTTTGCCGAGGCGAATGAGCTGCACGGCGTAGTCGTAAATTTTGTCGAAATAATCCGAGGCGTGAAAATAGCCGTTGCCCCAATCAAAACCGAGCCAGTGCACATCCTGCTGAATCGCGTCCACGTATTCGACGTCCTCGCGCGTCGGGTTCGTGTCGTCCATGCGCAAATGGCATTCGCCGCCGTATTCCTTTGCCATGCCGAAATCGAGGCAAATCGCTTTCGCGTGCCCGATGTGGAGATAGCCGTTGGGCTCAGGCGGGAAGCGCGTGACGACTTTTGAAACCGTTCCCGCGGCGAGATCGGCTTCGATGATTTGGCGGATGAAATGTCGGCTCGCCGCCGGCGTTTCTGCAGAATTGGATTCTTCGCTCATTGCTTTTGGGACAAAAAGAAAATCACGTTCCCGCGACGAATGCGAGGCGCTTTTTGATGACGAATTGCGGAAAATGCCGCCGCCGTCAGTTCGCCGTTTTCCGTTGCCGAAGCGCTTCGAAAAGGCAAATGGAAGCGGCGGCGGAAACGTTGAGCGAATCGGCGGCGCCGAGTTGCGGAATCGCGACGGGAACGACACGCGCATCGGCGTTTTTTTCGCTCAGCCAAAACTCCGAAAGCCCGGTCGCTTCGGTGCCCATGAGAACGGCGGCGGGAACGCGGAAATCGCATTCCCAGTAAATTTTTTCGGCGGCGGGAGCGGTCGCAAAAATCGTCACGCCGCGAGCGAAAAGCCAATCGCGCACGGCGTGCGCGGGAGCGACGGCGATCGGCACGGAAAAAAGCGTGCCCTGCGAAGCGCGAATCGCGTTCGGATTGTAAACGTCCGTTCCCGCGTCGCCGCAACAGATGAGCGCGGAGCAACCGGCGGAATCGGCAACGCGCGCGAGCGCACCGAGGTTGCCGGGTTTTTCGACGGATTCGGCGACGAGAAAAAGCGGCGCCGCCCCGCCCTTGTCGCCGTCTGCGAACGCGGGCAGCGTATCGAGCGTGTGTTCCCGCGCCCGCGCAACCGCGAGCACGCCTTCGGGGCGATCGCGGTAGGAAATTTTTTCAAACGCCGGGCGGGAAAGCTCGAAAATCGCCGTCGGCGCGAGGCGTTCCCGCGCGGAAGCGAAAATTTTTTCCGCAAGCGGATTGCGAATGAGCTCCGGGCAAAAACAAAATTCGACGAATTCGATGCCGTTCGCCGCCGCGCGTTCGAGCTCGCGCATGCCCTCGATGAGAAAAAGTCCGGATTCGGCGCGCGCCGCGCGTTCCCGCAACTCGGCAAGGCGCCGAACGTGCGGATTTTGCCGCGAAGAAATTTTTTCAAAATTCATGCGCACCGAAAAATTTTCGATTCACCAAACGCTCGTGACGAGGTCGCGAATCTTGCGCGCCGCCTCGCGCGAAAGCACGGGAAACGACTGCGGTTCGCCGAGTCCGGGCGCCGTTCCCGTATAAACTTCCGTCGAAACGGACACGGTGCGGTCGCGGAAATAAACTTTCCCGGAACGTTTGTCCGCGAGCGTGCATTTGAGTTCGAGCGTCAAATTCTGCGTGCTGGCGAGCACGGAGTCGCCGCTCGATGTCGCGGAAATGCTGCGGCGGTAATCGGAAATGACGATTCGGAGCTCGGCATCGCCGCTCGCGACAACCGTGCGGAGCTTGGGCTCACGGTTGAGCGCGTCGGAAATATTGCGCGCAAGCATCGCCTGCGACTGCGGAAGATCCGTCTCGTTCACGATGGGCGCGATTTCGATTGAGGAAAACGGAAGCTCTCCGCGCCCGCCGAGCGAATACGAACACGCGGGAACGAGTCCGAGCAACGTTCCCGCCGCGAGCACGGCAATCGCAACGCGGGAACGCGCGCGAAGGGAAAAAATTTTCGATTTTTTTTCCATAAAAATTTTTCAAATCAGTTTTCGCCGGGCTTGGAAAATTCGTCCGAATTCGTTTCGGAATTTTCCGCGTTCGCGGTTGCGCCGTTGCGGAAACCCATTTCGTCGAGCGGCTTCAACGATTGCGCGTCGAAATAATCGCCGGCGTCGTAGTTGGGATAACGCCCGAACAGCCAATCGACGAATGTTCGCTCGGCGCGTTCGCCGCGACGAATTCGCCCGATGCGCGCGAGCGCCTGTTTTCCCGCTTCGGAATCGGGCGCAAGCGTCAGCGCTTCGTTGTAAAACGTGAGCGCCGCCCGGAGATTGTTGTGCCGGGAATAGTAAAAATCACCGAAAACCACGCGGTTGGCGGCGAGCAGATTCGTAAGCTCAACCGTTTTTTCGTAAGCGAATTCCGCTTGCGGATGTTCCGGGAACAGCGAGTAAAAATCCGTGTAATAGCTGATGGCGCGGCGCGCGGGAAGCTGATCCCAGTCGGCGCCGACGACGCCCGATTCATACGTGCGGGCGAGATCGAGATAGGCGTCCGGCACGAATTCCGCGTCGGGATAAATGCTGATCATGCGCTCAAACGCGTCAATCGCGTCCGGCGTCTTATCGAAAGTGAACCAACCCTCGGAAAGTTCGAACGCGAATTTTCCTTTGTCGTAGAGCAGACGCGGAGCGACTTTCGTGTGCGGCCCCATTTCGTAAAGCCGGTCGTAGTATTTGAGCGCTTCGGTGCGATCCTTGAACCACGGCAACCAACCGCCTTTGAGCGGGCGCACGCCGTCGCGAACCATTTTCGCAACGAGGCAGGCTTGGACAAAAGCATCGTCCGCGCGCGGCGACGCGGGATAGGAATCTTCCAACGCGGAAAAACACTCGAATGCGAGCTCAAATTGCCGCCGCACCGAATAAATTTCCCCTCGACGGAAAAGCGCCTCGGCGGCGAAATCGCCGTCGGGAAAAATCGCCGCAACCTCGGAAAACGCATTCAGCGCGCCGGAGAAATCTTCGCGTTTTTCCTGCGCGAACGCGAGCAGAAGCGCGGTTATCGGCCGTTTCGCCTTTTCCGCGGGAACGTTTTTTCGCGCAGCGCAATCGATGAGAAAATCCGCGTAAGCTCCGAGATTTTCCGAATCAAAAACATCGGCGGGAACGCCGGCGGTTTTCGCGCCGAGCGCGACGGCGGTCTCGATTTCGCGACGAAACGCGGTGCGCGTTTCCGGATCGGCGAGCGAAGCGGCGTTTGCCTGCGATGCGGGAACGGACTCTTCGACGGGAGCGGTCGCGCACGCGGAAAGCATCGTCGCGCACGCAAGCGTTCCCGCGACACGAATCAACGCGGCGACAAGCGCCCCGGATTCCCGATGCGTGCGCGTTCCCGTGAAATTTTCGCCGGCGGAAATCATTTCCAGCGAATCAGCGTCGCGCCCCACGTGAATCCGCCGCCGAACGCGGTCAGCAACACGAGATCGCCGGGCTGAATCTTGCCCTCCCGATAAACTTCCTCCATGCAAATGGGAATCGAACAGGCGGACGTGTTGCCCGTGCGCTCGATGTTCACGCAGAATTTGGTCATCGGCACCTTGATTTGACGCGCAACGGCGTCCATGATGCGAAGATTCGCCTGATGCGGAATCACCCACTTGATCTGATCCGCCGTGACGTTGCACTTTTCGAGCAAACGCACGCAACAGTCGGACATCGTGCGCACGGCGATTTTGAAAACCTGATTGCCCTGCATCGTGAGGCAATGCTCCTTGTTGCGCACCGTTTCATAACTCGCGGGATTGAGACTGCCGCCCGCGGGAAGCGTGAGCAGTTCGCCCTGCGAACCGTCCGCACCGAGGATGTTCCCGAGAATGCCGACGTAGGGTTCGTTGCACTTCGTGAGCACATAGGCGGCGGCGCCGTCGCCGAAAAGCACGCAAGTCGTGCGGTCTTCCCAATTGACGATGGAAGAAAGTTTTTCCGCCGCGATGATGAGGACGTTTTTGTAGTCGCCCGCGCGAAGCATGTGGTTCGCGACCTGCATCATGTAAATGAAGCCGGAACAGGCGGCGATCATGTCAAACGCGGGAATGTCCGTGCGCAGACCGAGTTTTGCCTGCACTCGGCAAGCCGTGGACGGGAACGTCTGGTCGGCGGAAACCGTTGCGACGATGACGAGATCGATGTCTTCCTTGGAAATTCCGGCGTCCACAATCGCCTTTTCCGCAGCTTTCGTCGCGAGATCGGACGTGCTTTCGTCCTGCGCGGCGATGCGCCGTTCGTAAATTCCCGTGCGCGTGCGAATCCATTCGTCCGAAGTTTCGACGAGCCTTTCGAGGTCTGCGTTAGTCAAACGACGTTCCGGCATGTAAACGCCCATGCCCCGAATATAAACTGACGGTGTTGGAGTTCTCATTTCGCGGACAATGAAACAGTTTTTTCCCACGAAAGGGAAACAAAAATTTCCCCGATACTTTTTCGCGGGAACGCCGCAGGCACAACGCGTTCCCGCGGAAAAAAAGGCGAATCAGTAGGCGGGATCGATTTCGGCGAGAGCTTTCGCGAGCTCCGCTCCGATGATGCGGTAGCCGTCGGCGTTCAGGTGAACGGCGTCGCGCATAAACTTCGGATTCGCCGTTTTTTCGTCATCGCCGAGCAAAAGTTTTCCGGGATTTGCGAAAAACACGTGTTCGCCGTCGGCGAGTTTCGCGTAAAGTTCGTTCGTTCCCGCAATCGTTTCGGCGAGATTTGCCTCGCGGCGCGGATAAATTCCGATGAGGAGAATTTTCGCATTCGGCGATTTTTTTCGAAGCAATTCGACGAACGCCGCCATGTTGTCGCCGCAAATTTTCGCGGGATCGCCGCGGTGCCCGATGTTGTTCGTGCCGAGGCAAACGAGAATCACGCGCGGCGAAATGCCGTCGAGCTCGCCGTTGTCCGCGCGGTAATACGCGTTGTCGATGTAATCGAATCCGAAACCCAAATTCGTGACGACGTGCTCGCCGAAAAGTTTTTCCCAAGATTCCGGGCCGATGACGGGCATTTTCGATTTCGGTTCGCCGCCCCACCAGTGCGTGGTGCTGTCGCCGAAGAAAACGTAGGCGGGTTTTACGGTTTTATTGCGCTCCAAAACTGCGGCGTGCCGATCCGCCCAGCCGTAGGAATCTCGCCGATGCGGCTCGGATTTCAGACTTTCCGGAAGCGTTCCCGCGAACGCCGTTCCCGCCGAAAGAAGAAAAATCGCCGTTCCCGCCAAAAATTTTATCATTTGCATGGACAACAAAATGTCCCGAACGCTCCGCGCGCGCAAAGTTTTTATCTTCCGCCCGCCCTTTTCGCGTCAAAAAAATCGGCGGGAACGCGCCGCCGCGATGCCGTTTCCAATTTCTAATTGCACCGCGCGGGAACGAAGCATTTAATGTCAGAACACTTTCAAAATCACTATCAATTATGGCAACTAAAACAATTCGAGACATCGATGTTAACGGAAAACGCGTGTTCATCCGCGTTGACTTCAACGTTCCGCAGGACAAGGCGACGGGCGCGATCACGAACCCGCAGCGCATCATCGCGGCGATCCCGACGATTCAGTACGCGCTCGACCACGGCGCGGCAGTCGTTCTCGCCTCGCACCTCGGACGTCCGAACGGTCAGGTCACGCCGAAGTTTTCGCTCAAACCCGTTGCGGAAGAGCTTTCCAAACAAATCGGCAAGCCGGTGAAGTTTGTCGAAGACTGCGTCGGTCCCGTCGCCGAAGCCGCAAAGGCGGCGCTGAAGCCGGGCGAAATCCTGCTTCTCGAAAATCTGCGCTTCCACATCGAGGAAGAAGGCAAGGCGAAAGACGCGGACGGCAACAAGATTAAGGCCGATCCCGCGAAAGTCGCGGAATTCCGCGCCAGCCTTTCCAAGAACGTGGACGTTTACGTGAACGACGCGTTCGGCACCGCGCACCGCGCGCACTCCTCGATGGTCGGCGTCAATCTTCCCGTGAAAGTCGCCGGCTTCCTCATGGAAAAAGAGCTCACGGCGTTCGCGAAGGTGCTCGACAATCCGGCGCGCCCGCTTCTCGCCATTCTCGGCGGCGCGAAAATCGCCGACAAGATTCCGCTGATCAAAAACCTCATCGACAAGGCAAACGAAATCATCATCGGCGGCGGCATGGCGTTCACGTTCAAGAAAGTTCTGCAGAACATGGAAATCGGCGCTTCGCTCTTCGACGAAGAAGGCGCGAAACTCGTTCCCGAACTCATCGCCAAGGCAAAAGAAAAAGGCGTGAAAATCACGCTCCCGGTCGATTACATCTGCGGCGATAAATTCGCGGCGGACGCGGCGACGCAGGCGGCGACGGACGAAACCGGCATTCCCGCCGGCTGGATGGGTCTCGACGTCGGCCCGAAGACGAACGAACTCTTCACGAAATCCATTCTTTCCTCCAAGACCATCGTTTGGAACGGTCCCGCAGGCGTGTTCGAATTCGACGCTTTCGCCGCGGGAACGAAAGCAATGGCGGAAGCGATCGCAAAAGCGACGGAAGCCGGAGCGACGACGGTCGTCGGCGGCGGCGACACGGCAACGGCGGCGAAAAAATTCGGCGTCGCCAAAATCGTTTCGCACTGCTCCACGGGCGGCGGCGCTTCGCTCGAACTCCTCGAAGGCAAGATTCTGCCCGGCGTGGACGCTTTGGACAAAGCATGAGCGAAAATTTGAAATCAGAAAAAATCTCTTAGGAAAAAAATTATGTCACGCAAAATTCTCATCGCAGGGAACTGGAAAATGAACAAAACGGCGACTGAAGCCGTCGAACTCGCCACTCCGATTATCGCGGCGGTCAGCAACCGCAACGAAATCGATGTGCTGATGTGCCCGACGTTCACGTCGATCCCGGCGGTCAGCGCCCTCATCGGCAACTCGACCGTCAAGCTCGGCGCGCAAAACGTCAGCGACAAAACCTCGGGCGCCTACACGGGCGAAATCTCCGCGGCGATGCTTCGCGACCTGCACGTTTCGCACGTCATTCTCGGACACAGCGAGCGCCGCAGCTACTACGGCGAAACCGATGCGTTCATCAACAAAAAGGTCATCACCTGCCTCGAAAACAATCTGATCCCGATTCTCTGCGTCGGCGAAACGCTCGAAGAACGCGAAGCCGGCAAGGTTGAAGAAGTCATCAAAACGCAGCTCGTCGGCGGTCTCGCCAACGTTCCCGCGGACAAAGCGGAAAACATCGTCATCGCTTACGAACCCGTTTGGGCGATCGGCACCGGCAAAACCGCGACGCCCGATCAGGCGCAGGAAGTGCACGCGTTCATCCGCAAAACGCTCACCGAAATTCTCGGAACCGTTTCCGACAAAATTCGCATCCTCTACGGAGGTTCGATGAAACCCGCGAACGCGGACGAACTGCTCGCCAAGCCGGACATCGACGGCGGGCTCATCGGCGGCGCGGCGCTCGTGGCGAAGGACTTCCTCGCCCTCGTCGAAAGCGGCGCCAAAGCGCAGGCGTAAGAACGAGTTTTCATTACTCGAAAAAAAAAGACGTTCCCGCAATTCCCGCGGGAACGTTTTTTTGTCCGCAAACGGGAACGCCCGCACGCCGAGCCTCGTAGAGGCGACACTACTCCCGCGCGGGAACGTTTTTGTCCGCAAATTCACGCAAATGAACGCAAATTCCTTTTCCGGTTTCCATCTGTGCTCATCTGTGTTGTTAATGTGGTTTTTATCGAAAGGGGAAATC
>CAVFCB010000027.1:0-19718 GCA_963620895.1 Bacteroidaceae bacterium
CAGTTCGCCCGCTCCGCGGACGGGACACACCTCAATTTTTGCCTGCGGCAAAAATATAAACGCGCGGAGACGTGGACGTCTCCGCCCCCAGTTTTGCCGTAGGCAAAATCAGGACTTCACCAGTCCACCAGTTCTCCAGTCCACCAGTTGACCTGTTTCGTGTTTCTTCGTGTTCATTCGTGGTTAACTCGTTCCCGCGCGGAGACGTGGACGTCTCCGCCCCCAGTTTTGCCCGCACGTCACCAATTAACCAGTTCTCCAGTCAACCAGTCCACCAGTTTCGTGTTTATCCGTGGTTAAACCGTTCCCGCGGAATCGCGGCGGAGTTGGCGTGCGCCGATGTCTCGGCGATAATGCATTCCGGCGAAACGGATTTGTGCGACGAGCGCGTAGGCGCGTTCTGCGGCTTCGGCGAGTGTTGCACCGCGCGCCGTAACGCCGAGCACTCGCCCGCCGGCGGTCGCGATTGTGCCGTTGTCTTCGCGGACGGTTCCGGAGTGAATGATGCTTGTTTCCGCGGGAACGCGTGTCGGCAACGTGATGATGTCGCCTTTGCGCGGCGTTCCCGGATAGCCTTCCGCCGCGAGCACGACGATGATGCCGTAGCCGTCGTGAAATTCCACGGTCGAAGGATCAAGCGTTCCCGTGGCGCACGCATACATGACGGCGACGGGATCGGTTTTCAGAAGCGGGAGCAGCACTTGGCATTCGGGATCGCCGAAGCGCACGTTGAATTCGACAACTTTCGGTCCTTCCGCCGTGATCATGATGCCGATGTAAAGCGTGCCGCGGTAGCGGATTCCGTCCGCCGCCAGTCCTTTGAGCGTCGGCTCCACGATTTCGGCGACGACGCGGCGCTCGACTTCGGGCGTCACGACGTCTGCGGGAGCGTAAGCGCCCATTCCGCCGGTGTTCGGTCCCGTATCGCCTTCGCCGACGCGCTTGTGATCCTGACTTGCGGGAAGCATCACGTAGCGGTCTTCGCAGACCATGAGCATAATGGAGGCTTCTTCGCCTTCCATAAATTCTTCGATGAGAATTTCGTTCCCGCTGCTGCCGAAGCAGTGCGAGTCGAGCATGTCATACACGGCGGTGCAGGCCTGTTCAAAATCTTCGGCGATGATGACGCCTTTCCCGGAGGCGAGTCCGTCTGCCTTGATGACGATCGGGAACTTTTGCGAAGTGAGATATTCGACGGCTTCTTCCGACGAGGTGAAACGCCGTCCCCGCGCCGTCGGGATGCCGTGACGGACGAGAAATTCCTTCGTGAAATTTTTGCTGGCTTCCAGTTTCGCGCCCGCCTTTTCGGGACCGTATGCGGGAATGCCCGCCGCTTCAAGTTCGTCAACCGCGCCGAGCGAAAGCGGCACTTCCGGACCGATGACGACGAAATTCGCGTCCAACTTTTTTGCGAGAGCGACGATGGACGCCGTGTCCGAAACGTTCAGCGGGTAGCAGACGGCTTCCTGTTCCATGCCGCCGTTGCCGGGAGCGACGGACACCGCCGCGACGAGCGGGCTCGCTTTGCAGGCGCGGAGCAATGCGTGCTCGCGACCGCCGGAGCCGATGATGAGAACTCTGAGTGACTTGTTGGGAACCATAGAGTGGCTTTTGTGATCAAAAAACGCTATGAAAAGCGCTGAAAAAGAAGAAAGACTATCGGCGGGGAATTATCAATTTGAAAGTTCCCGCGCGATTCAGCATGCCGTTTCCGCGGCGACCTGTGCGGCGATGTTTTTCCCGGCGAGAAGCTCCGCGAGCGCCAGCCCGAAATCGAATGCCGTTCCCGGACCGCGCGAAGTGAGCACGTTCCCGTCGAGCTCCGTCCGCGCGCAATTTTCGGCGGCGGGAATTTCTTTCCACGTGCAGAAATGCGCGGAAACGCGTTTGCCGTCGAGCAGTCCGGCGTCTTTCAAAATAAGCGGCGCGGCGCAAATTGCGGCGACGATTTTTCCGCGTGCGGCGAATGCGGCGGCGAGGCGCGCGGCGCGTCCGTCCTTGCGCAAAGCGAACGAACCCGGACCGCCCGGAATCATCAGCGCATCGAATTTTTCCGCGAGGGCGGGGAAATTTTCCGGCGTTCCCGCGAGCGTTTCGAACGCCGTGTCCGCGAGCAACGCGATGTTGCCGCGCCCGCGAACGACGAGGTCGGGACCGACTCCGAGCGCGGAGACGACGACTTCGATTCCGGCGCGACGAAGCAGGTCGAACGGGGCGACGGCTTCGATTTCTTCGACGCCGTGCGTGATGAGTGCGAGAACTTTTTTCATGGTCGTTTTGAGAAGCGGAAAAATTTCGGCGGGAACGGCGATGCGTCCGGGCTCAGTCGGTTGTTTTTGCGTTTTCGGGCAGCTCCGCGACGAGTCCGAGCTCCGTCATTTCCGCGGGAGAAAGCTCGACGCGTGCCCGATGCGCGGAATACGTTCCCGTTGCGGAATTTTTCAGCCAATACGTGTGTTCTGCGGGCGTTTCCGCGCAGGCGGAGCAGAAAATTGCGGCGACTGCGGCAATTGCGGGAACGAAAAGGCGGTTTTTCATATCTGCGCAAAATTTTGCAGTTCCCGCATTTTTTTCGCAAACGTTTTTCCGTTGCGCGGCGCGATGCGATGCGGGAATTTGCGGCGGAGATTTTCGGGAACGCGCCGAGATTTCATTTTGCTTGCGAAGAATCGGAGAATCGGGGATGCTTGTCGGCGGTCGGGTCCCATACGACGCGCGCCGGCGAACCCCGTCAGATCCGGAAGGAAGCAGCGGCAGTCAGGTTGCTCGGGTGTTGTGGTCAACCCGGCTTTTTTTGTGCCCGCGCGCGGTGCGGGAACGCGCCGAATTCATTTTGTCGGGCGGAGCAGGGCGTCGATCAGCCCGATGCTTACTTCCGTGAGATGCTCCACGACGCAGTGCGCTTTTGTGCGGCGCAAAAGCTCGGCGGGATTGGTCGTTGCAACGGCGATGACCTTGAATCCGCCGGCGATTCCGGCTTCCACGCCGGCGAGCGCGTCCTCGAACACGACGATGTTTTCCGGCGGGAGCGAGAGCGTTTGCGCCGCCTGCAGAAAAACATCGGGCGCGGGCTTCCCGGCGGAAACGTTTTCCTCGGTGACGATTCCCGCGAATCCGTTGCCGAGATCCATGATGTCGAGCGCGAGATCGATGTTTTCGCGACCGGTCGAAGCGCCGATTGCGCAGGGAATTCCCTGTTGCTTAAAATCTTCGAGCAAACGGCGCACGCCGGGCAACGGTTCGATGCCTTCTTCGCGAATGATTTTTCGAAAAATTTCCTCTTTGCGTTCGGACAGCGCGCGGATTTCTTCGGGCGCGCGGCTCCATCCGAGAATGTGCGGAATGATTTCCTCGTTGCGGCGACCGAAGCCGAGGCGAAAGTAATTTTCCGGGAGAATCAGATTGTTTTCCGAGGCGAGAATTTCCCAGCTGCGTTCGTGTGCGGCGGAAGAATCGACGAGCACGCCGTCCCAATCGAAGATGACTCCGGGTCGGATTTTTTTCTGCATGGCGAGATAAGCGCTTAGGGGTAAGATTTCGCTTGCGGGCGGGAACGCGCATCAGCGCACGCGGGCGCGTCGCCTTGCGAAATGTGGTGGGGTGAGGTTCATGACGCGGGAGACTATTGCACACGGCGCATCGCTTGTAAAACGGAAAACGCGGAGAATTCGCGCGCGGCGCGTCGTTTTTTTTCGGACGAAATCGTTATTCGATGACGATTTTTTTGTCGAGCGTCGCGGGAACCCAGAGCGTTCCGTCTTCGATGATAAAATCGGCGGGCTCGTTCATCGGCGCGCGGACGACGTCCTCAACTTCGCCGGTGCTCAGGTTAAGCCGTTTGACGGGCGCGGCATCGCCTTTTGCGGAAGCATCGGAAAAATAAAGAAATTCGTGCTCGTTCCCGAAAAAATCTTCGTGTTCTTCGGTGAGAACGCCTTTGTAGATTCCGGGAGTCGCGAGAACGACGGAGACGCGGCGCGCTCCCGTTCCCGCGAGGGGAATCGCCTTGATTTTCCCGGCGGGAACGCCGTCGGGCGTCGTTGCCGCTTCCGCGATGTAAATCACGCCGTTGTCCACGTCGATTCCGGCGGGAACGTTGAGCGGTTCGGTTGTTTTTATTTCCGAGTATTCGCCGCTGCGAAGGCTGATGCGGAAAATTTTTCCGATGTCGGCGGCGGAAACGTAAAGAAAATCATCGTCTTCGGCGAGCCCGGTCAGCGCGTTTGTTTTTTCTGCGGAGAGATCGAATTCGTGCGTGAGCATTCCCGTGCGGAGATTGATTCCGAGGACGCGGGATTCGTCCGCGACGTAAAGAACGCCGTCTTCGATTTCGAGCCCGCGCGGCGAATTGAGTCGGACGCTCGGGAACGCGTTTTGCGAGAGCACGTTCCCGCGGCGATTCAGCGAGACGATGCTTCCGCTCCCGGCGTTCGTTCCCGTTTCGGGCGCGGGAACGCAGGCAACGTAATAAATGTCGTGCGCTTCTTCCACGCTCGTCGGGCAACCGGCAAGCGAAACTTCGCCGGCGGTGCAGGCGGGCAGGAGCGCGAGTGCGCACGCGGGAACGAGGAGTCCGAGAATAGTTTTTCCGTAATTCATGGCGTTTTTTGGGGATTCCGCACGGTAGCACGTGCGGGAACGCGCGTCAAGGTGCGCAAAATTCGGCGGAATTTTCTCTTGCGGTCGGAAAGAAAAAGAATTTTCATTGGCATCAAGTTTTCGGCGGGCGTTCCCGCGGAAAGCGAAGAAAAGTTTTTTTAATCACCAATCATAAAAACAATGGCTATCAAAGTTGGCATCAACGGTTTCGGCCGCATCGGACGTCTCGTCTTCCGTGCCGGTCTGAACAATCCTGAAATCGAATTCGTCGGCATCAACGATCCGTTCATGACGCCGGATTACATGGCTTACATGCTTCGCTATGACACGATGCATGGCCAGTACACGGGCGACATCAAGTTCACGGACAACTCCATCATCGTCGACGGCAAGGAAATCAAGTTCTTCGCGAAGATGAATCCGGAAGAAATTCCGTGGGGCGAAGTCGGCGCGGAATACGTCGTCGAATCCACGGGCGTCTTCACGGAAACGGCGAAGGCTGAAGCCCACATCAAGGCGGGCGCCAAGAAGGTCGTCATCTCCGCTCCGTCGAAGGATGCGCCGATGTTCGTTTGCGGCGTCAATCTCGACAAGTACACGAAGGACATGAAGGTCGTTTCGAATGCGTCCTGCACGACGAACTGCCTCGCTCCGATCGCTAAGGTTCTCAATGACAACTGGGGCATCAAGGACGGTCTCATGACGACCGTTCACTCCACGACGGCGACGCAGAAGACGGTCGACGGTCCTTCCAAGAAGGATTGGCGCGGCGGTCGTGCGGCTTCCGGCAACATCATCCCGTCTTCCACGGGCGCGGCGAAGGCCGTCGGCAAGGTGCTTCCGGAACTCAACGGAAAGCTCACCGGTATGTCCATGCGCGTTCCGACTCTCGACGTTTCCGTCGTTGACCTCACGGTCAATCTCGCGAAACCCGCGAAGTATGACGAAATCTGCGCTGCGATGAAGGCCGCTTCCGAAGGCGAACTCAAGGGCATTCTCGGCTACACCGAAGACGCCGTTGTTTCCTCCGACTTCCTCGGCGATCCCCGCACGTCGATTTTCGACAAGGGCGCCGGCATCGCGCTGACGGACACGTTCGTCAAGGTCGTCTCCTGGTATGACAATGAATGGGGCTATTCCAACAAGGTCCTCATGCTCATCCAGCACATGGCGAAGGTGGACAAAGGTTGCTGCTGCTGCAAATAAGCGAAAGCTCCTTAAAACCTGAAAAAAAGCGTTCCCGCGAGGGAGCGCTTTTTTTTGTCCGGACTCGGAAAACGTTCCCGCGCGTTCGAATTTCAATCTCGCGTTCCCGCCGCGAAACGTTTTTCATTCCCGATTCAAATGAGCATCACGAATTCTTCCGTTTATGCGGGCGCTTGGACGGCGCTCGTCACGCCGATGAAGAACGGCGAGGTCGATTATTCCGATCTGAAAAAGCTTGTCGAATATCAGGTCGCCGGCGGCATCGACGGCGTGCTTTCCGTCGGAACTTCGGGCGAATCGCCCACGCTGACGCATGCGGAGCATCTCGAAGTCATCGCCAAAACCGTCGAGTTTGCGGCGGGGCGCGTTCCCGTGCTCGCGGGAACGGGCGCCAATTCCACGCACGAGGCGGTCGAGCTCACGCGCGAGGCGGAAAAACTCGGAGCGACGGCGTTTTTGCACGTTGCGCCGTATTACAACAAGCCCAACCAAGAGGGCGTTTACCGCCATTTTGCCGAAATCGCTTCCGCGACGGACAAGCCGATTATGCTTTATTCCATTCCCGGGCGTTGCGGCATTGAAATCGCCGTCGAGACGATTGTGCGTCTCCGCAAGGCGTTCCCGAACATCGTCGGCGTGAAGGAAGCCGGCGGTTCGTGCGACAAGGTTTCGCGCCTTGTGCGCGCGCTCGATCCGGAATTTATCGTGATGTGCGGGGACGATTCGCTGACGCTTCCGTTCATTTCGCTCGGCGCGAAAGGCGTGATTTCCGTTGCGTCGAACTGGTTGCCGCATCAGGTCACGGAAATGGTCGCGAAGATGCGCGCCGGAGATCTCGCGGGAGCGTTGAAACTTCACAACGCGATGGCGGATCTTTTCAAAAAATTCTTTATCGAACCGAATCCCGTTCCCGCGAAATTTGCGCTCGCGCGCGCGGGCGTCATCGGCTCGCCGGAAGTGCGCTTGCCGCTCGTCGAAATGTCTGCGGAAAATTGCGCCGCCGTCGCCGCCGCGATGGACGCTTTTTCCGCGCTCAAAATCGGTTGAGCTCGCGTTTTTCGAGCGCCAGCAGAAAACGTTTTGCGGGAATTCCGCCGGCGTAGCCGGTCAGGGAACGATTGCCGCCGATAACGCGGTGGCAGGGAACGAAAACGGAAATTGCGTTCGCGCCGCAGGCGTTTGCCGTTGCGCGGACGGCGAGCGGCGCTCCGATGCGCTTCGCCGTTTCTCCGTAGGAAATTGTTTCTCCGAACGGAATTTGCAGAAGCGCGTTCCATACTTTTTTTTGAAAAATCGTTCCCGCGAACAGCAACGGAACATCAAATTTGCGGCGCGTTCCCGCGAAATATTCGTCGAGTTGCCGCGCCGCGGTTTCGGTGACGGCGGTCGCGCCTTCCGCAAATTCGGCGCGAAGCACTCGCGCCGAGCGTCGGCTTGCGCGCTCGCGGTGCGTTCCCGCGAGCCAATCGCACAGGCAGAGGCAATCGCCGAGCGAGCCGAGCAACAGCGTTCCGCAAGGCGATTCGTAGAGTCGCGTTCGGATAACGTTTTTTTCGCTCATTTTCGAATTTTCTTCGGGGCAAAATCTTTCATGCCTGCAATCGCGCCGCCCGCGACTGCCCAAATATACAAACTCGCCACGCTGCCGAACGGCGAAAATCGCCGCCGATATTTTTCGAATCGTTCGCGCGTCAATTCCCGGTGATGATAAATCATGCGCAGACCGCGACGAATCGCGAAGTCTCCGAAACTCAACACGTTCGGGCGTTGCATCGAAAACAGCATCAGCATTTCGGCGCTCCACACGCCCAGCCCTTTCAGCGCCGTGAGTTCCCGAAGCACGTCCGCATCGCTCGCGGATTGCAGTGCGCGAACGTCGAGCTCGCCCGATGCGATTTTTTGCGCGGCGCTTCGGATGTATTCCGCTTTCGCGGAGGAAATTCCCCACGCGCGAAGCGTTCCCGTCGGCAATTCGAGAAATTTTTCGGGCGTGATTTCGCCGAGCGCGTCCGTGATTTTTTTCCAAATCGTTTCTTGCGCTTTGGAGGAAATTTGTTGCCCGACAATGGTGTGCACGAGCGCGGAGAAAAAATCGGGAATGACGCGCCGTTTCACCGGGCCCACGGCGTCAATTACCGCGGCGAAGCGTCGATCCCGGCTTTTCAGGGCGGAGATTTCTTTTTCTCCGTAGCGAAAATATTGTTCCATGCGCGTTGCGTTCCCGTTGTTCGTGCGAAAAAAACGCGTTCCCGAAAATTGCTCGGCGGGAACGCGTTTTTTTTTGCGGTTTTCGCGTGCGGCGAAAACGCTCAGTAAACGACTTTGTTGAGCGAGTATTCGATGATGCCTTCCGCCTTGCAGGCTTTGAGCGTAGGAATGATTTCGCGCGCCTGCTTGCTGTCGATGATGGTTTCGACGGCGATCCACGCATCGTTCGAAAGCGGAGAAATCGTCGGATTGCGCATCGCGGGAAGTTTTTCGACGACTTCCGAAAGGCGTTCCCGCGGCAGGTTGAATTTCAGCCCGACGAGGTGTTTCGCCGTGAGCGCGGATTGGAGCATCATCGCGATGGACTCGATTTTCGCGCGCTTTTCAGGATTTTCCCACGCCTTTTTGTTGGCGATGAGCTTGGTGTTCGTTTTGAGAATCGTATCGACGATGCGGAGCTTGTTCGCCTTGATGGAGCTTCCCGTTTCCGTCAAATCGACAATCGCGTCGGCGAGGTCGGGCACTTTGACTTCCGTGGCGCCCCAAGAAAATTCGACTTCCGCCGTGACTCCGCGGCTTTCGAGAAAACGGCGCGTCGTCGCGACAAGCTCCGTCGCAATGCGTTTGCCCTGCAAGTCTTTGACGGTCTTGATGTCGGACGCTTCGGGAACGCAAATGACCCAGCGGCTCTGCACGTTGGACGCGCGGGAATAAACGAGGTCGCAGACTTCGACGACGTCCGCATCGTTTTCGACGACCCAGTCGTAGCCCGTCAGCCCGCAATCGAAAAATCCGTGTTCGACGTAGCGGGCGATTTCCTGCGCGCGGACGAAACGTCCGTCAAGCGCGGGATCGTCGAAAGACGGACGATATGAACGCGAGCTTTTGACGACGGGATAGCCCGCCTGCGCGAAAAGCGCGAGCGTGGACTCTTCGAGGCTGCCCTTGGGCATGCCGAGCATGAGAAGCGGTGTGGAGGTTGCCATGACGGTCTGATTGAAAAAAAATGAGAGAACAAGCATCTGCATGCGGCGGGGACTTGTCAAGAGTCAAGGGCGTTCCCGCATTCGAAGAAAGACGGATTTTTCGGGAACGGATTCGCGCGGGAACGGGAGATTTGGTTTGACAAGGCGAGGGCAAGGTGGAAACCTTTGGACTCAGAGATTGCACGACGCAGTCTCGATGATTATTCTCCCATTCAAAATTACCCACACTTTTTAGAAGTTTTTACGCTATGAGAAAAGCTCTTCTTGTACTTGCCTCTCTCGCCGTAGCGGCGTTCGCCGGATGTGCATCGTCCTCCAGCAATCCGTGGGCGACGCCGGATTCCAAGCCGGCGCCGAAGGTGAACAACACCGCTCCCGCCGCCGCCGCGAACAACACGCCGAGCGACGCGCTTTTTGCGGACGACGCGGAGCTCGCCTCCGTCGAGGCTCCTTCCGCCGTTGCAGAGTCGCCTTCTCCCGCTTCCGAAAATCTGCTCGCCGAATTCCCCGCGATTCGCAAGGCGAATCTCGACAAGGCGCTCGCGCAACTCAAAGCGGCGTCCGCCGTTGAAGAACTGCCGATGCCGGACAAGGGCAACGCTCGAATCACGCGCTACAATCCGCAGGTCGGCGTCATCGAATTTCTCACGCCGAACACTTACAAGGTGGGCGAACACATCGTGCTGACCAAGGAAAACAAGGCGGCGCTCGTCACCATCATCGAAGTGGACGGTTCCCGCTACGTCGCCGACCTCAAGCCGGGCGTCAAAGGCGCTCCCGAGCTGAAAGCCGCCGACCACGTGCTTTGCGATGTTTATCGCACGCCGGAAGAACTTGAAAAAATCGCCGCCGAACAGCGCAAGGCCGCTCGCGAAGCGCTTGCCGCCGCCCGCGCCGCCGCACAGGCGGAAAGCGACGCGACCGAAGAAGACGACGGTTCCGACGAAGAAGGCGACGAAGGCGGAGATTCCGAGGATGATTCCGGCAGCGACGACGCCGAAAGCTCCGACGACGAGGGCGATTCCGAAGACGAGGAATGGTAAAAACTTCGCGGTTCGCCGCGACTTCCCCGAAAAAAGCGTTCCCGCCGAATTTGCGCGGGAACGCTTTTTTTGTCCGTGCGGGAACGATTTCGGCATTGACAGCGCACGGAGAGTTTTGTTTCATTGCGAACTTTCAACTTTTTACTCAGACCGAAATGGCCAACATCAAGTCAGCTCAGAAGAATATTCGTAAATCTGCGACGAACGCGCAGCGCAACCGCTCCGTGAAGAGCCGCCTGAAGACCGTCGCCAAATCCGCGAAGTCCGCGATGGCTTCCGGCGATGCCGCGGCGATTGCGTCCGTCACGCCTCTCTGCGCCTCTGTTTTCGACAAGGCGACGAAGTCGGGCGTCATTCACCCGAACAAGGCGGCGCGCATGAAATCCCGCCTTGCCAAAGCCGCGAACAAGGCGAAAGCCGCCGCGTAAGTTTTTTATTCTTTCGTCAAAAGCGTTCCCGCGTCGGTTCGATTGTCGCGGGAACGTTTTTTTTGCATAGCGAAAAATGCTTACGTTTCCTCCGCGCACGCTCACGGAATTTTCCGCGGCGCTTCCCGTGCTTTTTCGCGGCGAAGGCGTTGTCGCGCTTTCCAAGCCGGCGGGCGTTCCCGTCGATGAGCATCCGTGGAATGCCGGAATTCCGACGCTTTGCGGCGAGTTGCGGAAACGGATTGCGCAGGGCAGTCCGTCTGCGTTGTCGTTGGGATTGACGCGCCCGGCGGCGGTTTTGCCGACGGATGCGGAGTGCTCCGGAGTCGTGCTGCTGGCGGATCGCGGGAACGGCGCGTCGGACGCATGGCGCAACGCGGCGGGCTCGGAGCAGTTGCGTTTTTCGTTTGTTTTTTTGGCGAAGCCGGCGATGCCGCACGAGGACGAATTTTTCTGTCGCTTGCCGGTCGCCGCGCATTTTTCCGAACCTCGCGCGCTCGTTTCTTCTTCGACGGGAAAAAAGTCCGAAACGCATTTTTTCCGTCTCGAAAATTTCGGGAAATGGGAGCTTTGGCGTGCGGAAACGGCGTTCCCGCGGCTTCACCAAATTCGTTTGCACGCCGCCGAAAGCGGGTTGCCGATTGTCGGGGACGCGCTTTACGGGCGCGTGCCGCCCGTGCTCAATTCGGAGCTTCGTCGCAAGGGGCGGCTGAACAAGGGCGAGGAGCGTCCGCTTTACGCATCGGCGTGCATTCACGCGGAAAAAATTTTTGTTCCCGCAGGCGTTTTTGCGGGAACGCCGGCGGAAATTTCGGCGCCGCTTCCGGACGGTTTTGCCGCGCTTCTGAAAAAAATGCGGGCGATGGTCTGAGCGCGCGCGGCGTTCAGAAAAGCATGCTTTTCGAGAAATCGATGAGCGGTGCGCAGCGATCCCGAAGCTCGCGGAAAAACCGTCGGCGCGCTTCGACGTTTTCCGGTTCGAGCTCTTCCCGCAAAGCTTTTGCGCTTTCGCGCATTTCCCGAAGATTTTCCGAAAGCGCGCGGAGCGAGCTTCGCAGGCGTTCTTCGCGTTCGGGCGACAGCGCGTTCCCGCGCTCAATTTCGAGCCGGCATTCGCGAATATTTTTGTTGAGCGCCGCGAGTTCTTCGTGAACTTTTTGCGGCGCAAGGCTCGCATCGGCTTTTTCGAGCAGATTCAAAATTTTCGCGTTGGCGCGTGCGCAATCGAAATTTTCGCTCGCGGCGTGAAATTTTTCGACCGTTTCTTCGAGACTGCGAATTTTCCCCGCGAACGCATAAAGATTTCGCGTTTCGATAAAAGCGTTTGCCTGATCGACGAGGTCCGACGTGGATTTGTAATTCGTCGGAATTTCCGGGTAGCGCGCGTTCGTCGGAGAAAAGCTCAACGCGGGTTCGTTCGGCTCAAAAAAAAGATCTACGCAAAGCCCGCTCGCGAGCAACGACGGCATGCGGAGTTGCCCGCGCAGTCCGAGCTCGGTTTGTCGCGGGAGCGCTTCGCTGAACGTTTCGCCTCGGCGCAACCGCCCGTATTCGATGAGTTTTTTCGTTTCGACGGTAATCGTCACCGCCGCGAGAAATTTGTGCGTTCCCGTATCGTGGGTTTCCGCAACGCCGATTTTGCTCACTTGCCCGATCGTGCGTCCGTTCATCGTGACGGGAGCGCCGACGGAAAGTCCGTGAACGCCGGAGGGAAAATACAGCGTGAAATGTTCGCGGTAGGGCACGACGGCGACGAGCCAAAACCACGCCGACGCAACGAGAACCGCGGCGACGAGCGCGGAAACGACGATCCCGCGTCGGCGATATTTTCGGAAACGTTGCAGTGCGGGAACGGTCATCGCGGCAAGAATCCGCCCTCCGTTCGCATCTGTCAAGCGCGTTCCCGTTCCCGCGCGGGAACGGAGGACGAACAACGGGAACGCGGAAATGTTTTTTTGCGCTCGTCGCAAAGTAAAAATTCGCTTGAATTATGCGTGAAAAAGTAAAGAATAGCGCCCGATTTTGACTTTTTTTTAACGACACTCAATGAGAACGAATAAAGCTTCGCGAAACGACTTTCCCAAAAATGAAATGGGGGGGGGGTATCATGCCTGAAAAATTTTCTTATGCACGGAAAGGATCGCTGTTGCTGATGCGCTCCGGAGCTTCGTGGCGGCGCAATTTGAAGCGACTTGTGTTTTTTACGGTGCTTCTTTCCTTTACGTTGTGGCTTGCCTACGAATTTGAATTTTTCCTGCGTTCGGATTGCCGGTGGGTGTTCCCGGCGCTCCCGTCGGACGTTCCCGCGAACGTGCGTTCCCGCATTCCGTTGGTGGCGTTGGGCGTAGTGCCCGTTCAGTTGCTGGCGCTGTATTTTGCGGGCTTTTTCCGAAGCGTATTCGCTTATTTCAGAATGCCGGATCTCGCGCGGATTTCCGTGGCGATGACGATTTGCTTCTTGGTGTTGTTTTTCGGCGTGCGCGTCGTGCTGATGAAGTCGGGCGTCATTACGTCCGGCGTGCATTCGAGCGTGCTCGTCATCGATTATTTTCTGTCGTTGTTTGCGGTGTGCGCGGTGCGCGTTATCGCGCGAACGGTGTGGGATCGCAAGCGCAACATTGATGAGCCGCTCGACGGGCGTCCGCATGCGCGCGTTGCGATTTTCGGCGCGGGCGATGCGGGAGCGAGCTTGGCGTCCGTGCTTCAGTCGCGCCCGAATTTCGGGAAAAAACCTGTGTTTTTTCTCGACGACAACGCCGAGAAAGAGGGCATGCTCGTCGTCGGGCTTCCCGTGTTTCGCATGACGAACGATCTTTCGGTGTTGCGGGATCGCTACAGAATTACGGAATTGATTTTGGCGACGCCGAGTTCGGGCGTGCGGCGTTCCCGCGAGGTGACGGCGATTGCGAAATTTGCGGGATTGTCGGTCAGTCGCGTTCCCGGCGTGGAAGATTTGGTTTCCGGGCGCGCCGTTGTTTCGGACACGCGAGAAGTTGAGCTTGAAGATTTGCTTGATCGCGAACCGACGAAACTCGATCGCGAAGCGATTGTAAAAATGCTTTCCGGGCGGCGCGTAATGGTCACGGGAGCGGGCGGCTCCATCGGCAGCGAAATTTGCCGTCAGGTCGCGGCGAGCGCTCCCGCGCAACTTCTGCTCGTGGAGCAGTGCGAAGTTTTGCTTTATCAAATTGAGCAGGATCTCATTCGCCGAGGTTTCGGCGGCGTCATTATTCCGTTGATTGCGGACATTACCGACCGCGAGCGCATGACGCAGATTTTTGAAAAATTCCGTCCGGAATTCGTTTTCCACGCCGCCGCGCACAAGCATGTTCCCATGATGGAAAGCCAGCCCGGCGAAGCGATTAAAAACAATTCGCTCGGCACGGCGCTTCTGCTTGAGCTCGCGTCCGCCGCCGATGTTTCCGCGTTCGTGCTTATTTCGACGGACAAGGCGATCAATCCGACAAATGCGATGGGCGCGTCCAAGCGCCTTGCCGAAATCATTCTTCAGGCGAACGCGCATCGTCCCGGCAATCATACGCGCTTCATGGCGGTTCGTTTCGGGAACGTGCTCGGTTCTTCCGGAAGCGTGATTCCGCTTTTCAAACGCCAAATCGCCGAAGGCGGTCCCGTCACGGTCACGCATCCCGACATCAAGCGTTATTTCATGACGATTCCCGAGGCGGTCGGGCTTGTGTTGCAGACTGCCGTTATCGGCAAGGCGGGCAGCATTTACGTGCTCAACATGGGCGAACCCGTGAAAATCATCGACGTCGCGCGCCACCTGATTCGCCTCAGCGGATTGCGTCCCGGGATCGACATCGACATCAAGATTACCGGGCTTCGTCCGGGCGAAAAACTTTTCGAAGAGCTCAAAACCGAAGGCGAAGAATTCGAGCCTTCCGGGCATCCGCGCATCAGTCGTTTCATTTCCGAGCCGTTGGAGTATTCCAAGCTCGAAGATCTTTTGGCGTCGCTGCGGGAAATCGCCGGAAAGCGTTCCCGCAACGAAATCAAGAACGACATTCGCCTGATCATTCCCGAATACAGTCCGTATCTGGACTGATTCGTTCCCGAGAAAAAATCTCCGATGCCCGTTCCCGCCACGCAACGCTCCCGCTTTGTGCGTCTCGATTCCTTGGACGGTTTTTCGGGAGCGTTCCCGCAGGCGAAATCCGTGCATCTCGGCATCGGCAACTGCGACGGTTTTCATCGCGGGCATCGCGCGGTTTTCGCCGAAGCGCGTTCCCGCGCGGCACGCGACGGCGGACTCGTCGGCGCGTTGACGTTTTCTCCGCATCCGGAAGTTTTTTTTCGCGGGAACGGCGCCGTAAAACTGATTTTTCCGCAGGCGCGCAAAGATGCGCTCTTCGCGGCGGCGGGGCTTGATTTCGTCGTTCACGAACCTTTTACCGAAGCTTTCGCCGAAATCGAAGCGGAAGATTTTCTGAAATTTTTGAAGAAAAAAATTCCGGCGTTGCGCGGCGTTTACGTGGGAGACAATTTTCGCTTCGGCGCAAGGCGGCGCGGCGATGTTGCGCTGATGAAAAAATGCGGCGCCGAGTGCGGCACGGAAGTCGTTGCCGTCGAGCACGTAAATTATGCGGGCGAGCGCATTTCGAGTTCGCGGATTCGCGCGGCGTTGAGCGCGGGAGAAATCGCCGATGCGGACGCGATGCTCGGAGAACCTTATGCGGCGGAAGGCGTCATCGTTCCCGGAAATCGCCTCGGACGCACAATCGGTTTCCCGACGCTGAATCTGCCGTGGGTGCCGGAGTTGCTTCCGCGTTTCGGCGTATATGTCGTTCGCCTGAGCGTTCCCGCGACGGGCGCTTCGTATCGCGGCATCGCCAATTACGGCGTGCGTCCCACGATTACCGCGGGCGGCGCCGGCGTTCCCGCGCCGTTGCTCGAAACGCATCTCGTCGGCGTTCCCGTCGGCGCGGCGGTGCCGAATTACGGCGATTTCGTGCGCGTGGAATGGCTCGATTTTCTTCGCCCGGAAATGCGTTTCGACGGACTCGATGCGCTGAAAAACCAGCTTGAACGCGACCGTTCCCGCGCTTTCGGGTAAAAACGAAAAACCCGCAGAAATTTCTGCGGGCTTTCAAAAAAAAATGGGGTGGAAGACGAGATTTGAACTCGCGACCCTCGGAACCACAATCCGATGCTCTAACCAACTGAGCTACATCCACCGTAAAGAATTTCGGCAATGGAATATTTTTTTTCTTCCCTTGTCAATCGCGATTTGGACGGGAACGTTTTTGCGAAATTTTACGCGCGGGAAACGCCGCCGCCGAAGTTCGCGCCGCGGCGGGAACGCAGGGCGCAAGTCTCGATTTTCCCCGCGTTCCCGCGTTGCGCGATGCACGATTTTTGCGGATAAAACTTTGTTTTTTCGGGCAAAAAGATTTGAAAAGCGCGATGCGTTTTGTCATCCTTTGCGCCCGATATGGCAAATTCTCCTAAATTCAAAACGATGGACGCGAATGAGGCGGTAGCCTCCGTCGCTTATCGACTCAGCGAAGTTATCGCTATTTACCCGATTACGCCGTCCTCCCCGATGGCGGAGTCTTGTGACGAATGGTCCGCCAAGCGGGTGCCGAATCTTTGGAACAACATTCCCGTCGTGGAACAGCTCCAATCCGAAGCCGGCGTCGCCGGTGCCGTTCACGGCTCGCTTCTCGCGGGAGCGCTGACGACGACGTTCACGGCGTCGCAGGGGCTTCTGCTCATGATCCCGAACATGTACAAAATCGCCGGCGAGCTTATTCCGTTCACGATGCACGTGACGGCGCGCGCGCTCGCGACGCATGCGCTTTCGATTTTCGGCGATCACTCCGACGTGATGAGCTGCCGCGCGACGGGCTTCGCGATGCTCAATTCCACTTCCGGGCAGGAAGCGCAGGACTTGGCGCTCATCGCCCACGCTTCTTCGTTGCGTTCCCGCGTGCCGTTCATGCACTTCTTCGACGGCTTCCGCACTTCGCACGAAGTTTCCAAAATCGCCACCATTTCCGACGACGTCATCAAGGCGGTCGTTGACGAAAAAGACATCGAAGCTTTCCGTTCCCGCGCGCTTTCTCCGGAACGCCCCTGCATTCACGGCACGGCGCAGAATCCGGACGTTTACTTCCAAGGGCGCGAAGCCGGCAACAAATATTACGACGCCGTTCCCGCGATCGTGCAGGAAATGATGGACAAATTCGCCGCCGCCACGGGACGTCAGTATCATCTTTTCGACTACTACGGAGCGCCGGACGCCGACCGCGTCATCGTCTCCATGGGTTCTTCCTGCGAAACGATCGAAGAAACGATTGACGCGCTCAACGCCAAGGGCGAAAAGCTCGGACTCGTCAAAGTTCGCCTGTTCCTTCCGTTTGACGCGGAAGCGTTCCTCAAAGTCGTTCCCGCGACGGCGAAGAAAATCGCCGTGCTCGACCGCACGAAAGAAAACGGTTCCATCGGCGAGCCGCTTCTGCTCACCGTTTTTGCCGCTTACATGGAAAAGGGCGGCGCGATGCCGACCATCATCGGCGGTCGCTACGGCATCGGTTCCAAGGAATTCAATCCGGGCATGGTGAAGTCCATTTACGACGAGCTCGCCAAGGACGCGCCGAAGAAACGTTTCACCGTCGGCATTTACGATGACTTGACGAATCTTTCGCTCCCGTGGGACAACAGTTTCGACATTGAGTCGGACGACGTTAAGCGCGCGGTCTTCGTCGGTCTCGGCGCGGACGGCACGGTCGGCGCGAACAAGAATTCCATCAAAATCATCGGCGAACAGACGCCGAATTATGCGCAAGGCTACTTTGTGTATGACTCCAAGAAGTCCGGCGCATCGACGGTTTCGCACCTGCGTTTCGGCCCGAAGCCGATTCGTTCCGCGTATCTCATCAAGAAAGCGAATTTCGTCGCTTGCTCGCAATACGTGTTCATCGGGCGTCAGCCGATTCTCGAATATGCGATGCCCGGCGCGACGGTGTTGCTGAATTCTCCGTTCCCGCCGGAAGAAACGTGGAAGCGTTTCTCCAAAGAATGGCAGGAAGAAATCATCGCCAAGAAGCTGAAAGTTTTCGTGATCGACGCTTCCCGCGTTGCCGCCGAATCCGGCATGAAAGGGCGCACGAACACCGTCATGCAGGCTTGCTTCTTCGCGCTCGCGAACATTCTTCCGAAGGACGAAGCGATTGCGCAGATTAAAAAATCCATCGAAAAAACTTACGCCAAGAAAGGCGAAGAAGTCGTTCAGATGAACTTCAAGGCGGTGGACAACTCGCTCGCCAACTTGCACGAAATCCACGTTCCCGCGACGCCGGACGCCGATGCGAAACCGCAGGTCGCTCCCGCCTACGAGGGCGCGCCGGAATTCTTCAAGAAGGTGCAGGCAATGATGATCGCCAACAAGGGCGATTTGCTTCCGACTTCCGCGCTTCCCGCCGACGGACAATTCCCCTCGGGAACGACGAAATTCGAAAAACGCGATCTCGCGGCGGAAATCCCCGTTTGGGACGCTTCGCTTTGCATTCAGTGCAACAAGTGCGTCGGCATCTGCCCGCACGCCGCCATTCGTTCCAAGTTTTATCCGGAATCCGCGCTCGCCGGCGCGCCGGAAACGTTCAAGAGCGTGCCGTTCAAAGCGCCCGCGAAGGACGGCGTCAAGAATCTCTTCACGATTCAGGTCGCTCCGGAAGATTGCACGGGTTGCACGATTTGCACGCAGGTTTGCCCGGGCAAGGACAAAAACGATCCTTCCCGCAAGGCGATCATGATGGCTCCGCAGCCGCCGCTGCGCGAAACGGAAGCCAAGAATTGGGACTTCTTCCTGAATCTCCCGGATCCCGATCGCACCAAGCTCGGGAACACGATGCGCGACGCGCAGTTCATGACGCCGCTCATGGAATTCTCCGGCGCGTGCGCGGCTTGCGGCGAAACGCCTTACATCAAGCTCATGACGCAACTCTTCGGCGACCGCACCTACATCGCGAACGCCACCGGTTGCTCCTCGATTTACGGCGGCAACTTGCCGACAACGCCTTACACGACGAATAAGGAAGGGCGCGGTCCCGCGTGGGCGAACTCGCTCTTCGAAGACAACGCCGAATTCGGGCTCGGCATGCGCTACGCCGTCGATACCAAGACCGCCATCGCAAAACGCGAGCTCGCCGCGCTTGCGCCGGTCGTCGGTGAAGATTTCGCGAAAGCGATTCTCGAAGCTCCGCAAAAAACCGAAGCGGATATCGCCGCACAGCGGGAACGCGTTGCCGAGCTGAACAAAAAGCTCGAAGCCGCGGGAACGCCCGAAGCGAAATCCCTCCTCGGCGTCAGCGAATTCCTCGTCAAGAAATGCGTCTGGATCGTCGGCGGCGACGGCTGGGCTTACGATATCGGCTACGGAGGCGTTGACCACGCGCTCGCGTCCGGCAAGAACATCAAGATTCTCGTTCTCGACACGGAAGTTTATTCCAACACGGGCGGACAGCAGTCCAAATCGACGTCGATGGCGGCGGTCGCGAAGTTCGCCACGGCGGGCAAGAAGCTTCCGAAAAAGGATCTTGCGCAAATCGCGGTTCAATACGGGAACGTCTATGTCGCGCGTGTTTCCATCGGCTACAAGGATACGCAACTCCTGCAGGCGATGAAGGAAGCCGAAGCGTTCGACGGTCCTGCGCTCATCATTTGCTACGCGCACTGCATCGCGCACGGTCTCCGCAACCTTGCGGACGGCGCCGAGCACCAGAAAGTCGCGGTCGAAACCGGATACTGGCCGATCTTCCGCTACAATCCGGCGAACGTCGCCGCGGGCAAGAATCCGTTCTCGCTCGACGTTCCCGCGATGAAAACCGCGCTCGACGAGTTCATGCAGACGGAAACGCGCTTCAAGGGGCTCAAACGCTCCAATCCGGAGCACGCCGCGGAACTCTACGCCAAGGCGCAGGAAATGGTCACGCACCGCTTCCACTACTATCAGGCGCTCACCAAGACTTACGCGCCGGAAGAAAAGACCGAAGAAAAGAAGTAATTTTCACTTTTCTCTTCGATAAAAATACACGCGTTCCCGCCGGGAGCGCGTGTATTTTTTTTCGCGAATAACTAATAGTGAATAACGCTCCCCCCGAATTTTTGCCGAAGGCAAAAATCCGCAAAAAAGTTATCAGCTATCAGTTATCAACTATCAGTTAAAACGTCCGCGCTTAGGCTTTCGCGAGTTTTGCGTGATGGGATTGGAGGGATTCGACATCCAC
>CAVFCB010000028.1:0-19668 GCA_963620895.1 Bacteroidaceae bacterium
CGAAGCGAAATAACGGATAACTGATAACGGATAACTGATAACGGATAACTGATAAAGGGGAAAATCGCCACGTGATTCGCGGTTGGATAACGTTTTGCGGTTTCGCGCTCGCCTCGGCGTGCGCGGCGGGAACGCTTTTCGCCGAATCGTCTCCGGGAAAACGCAAAATTACGGAACCGACAAGCGAACTCGAAGGCTATTTCGTGCGCGTCAAAAGCGCCGTTTCCGGAGAAAAACAAATTTATTACAACAAAGACGGCACCGTGCGCGGCTCGCTCGGCGACGGATTGCTCGGCGGAGATTTTTCGCTGGATGCAAGTTTGCTCGGCGACGAAGAGGGCGACTCCGGGCTGAATCTGACGCCGGAGGAAATTCCCTCGCGCCCCGACGCGGCTTCCGATGCCGTTCCCGCGCCCGCCGCAGAGCCGTCTCCGCGCCCGCCGGCAAACGTTCCCGCGACTTCCTCCGCTCCGCGTTCCCGCGCGGAAAAAACGGCGGCGGAAAATGAAGGCACGGTGGACGAACATTCGATTTT
Organism: Bacteroidaceae bacterium; assembly: GCA_963620895.1. Classification (GTDB taxonomy): domain Bacteria; phylum Verrucomicrobiota; class Verrucomicrobiia; order Opitutales; family UBA953; genus Spyradosoma. Next base: position 536 of record CAVFCB010000028.1, read on the forward strand.
GCGGAAATTTTCCAAAGAAAAAGCCGCGGGCACGTATCGCGTCGATCCCGAAAATTTCAAAAAAGTGCTCAACGAAGAGGCGGACGCTTCGTGGAAAGAAGCTTTTTCGATGCGGGATTGGCAAGGCAACACGACGTTCGGAATGCGTCGTTTCAGCGGCGGAACGGAACGCTACGAAATGCTCGGCGCGGAGCTCGGTCGCGGGAACGTCGCGACGCCGGGACGCTTCGAGGCGACTTCCACGCTCGCGGGCGAACGCATGTTCGTGCGCAACGCAAACGGCGCGATCGAGGTGCGAATCAACGACCGCTATTCTTCGTCCGGGCGCGTGTTCCCGAACGCGCGGGCGCGCACGTTGCGCGAATCGTCGGGATTTTCCATGCAGGACATCAATCGCTATCAGTTTCGGCGCAATCGTTCGGATTCGCCGGGACTGCCCGTCGCATCGCCGGCGTCCGGCGGGAACGTGCGCCGCGAAAATTTCGGCGGCGGCAACAACAAGAGCGAGAGCGAATGAGGCGAGGGCGGCAAATCACGAAATTTTTTTAACGAAAAACACAATCGATGCCCGAAGGCGTAAAAGTCAGAAAAATGTTCGCGGGAATTGCCGAGCGCTACGACTTGGCAAACCTGCTTCTGAGCGGCGGATTCAGCCGCAGTTGGACGCGGCGGCTCGTCGCGCGCGTGAAAGCGTTCGCGCCGCGCGATGTCGTCGATCTCGCCACGGGAAGCGGAGACGTCGCATTCGAATTGAAACGGCGCTTGCCGGATGCGCACGTCCGCGGCTTCGATTTTTGCGAGGAAATGCTCGCCGTCGCGCGTTCCCGCGCGGCGAAAATTCCGGGAGCGGCGGACATCGCGTTCGCTTTCGGCGATTGCATGGCGTTGCCGCTCGCCGATGCCTCGGCGTCTGCGGTGACGATCGCTTACGGCGTGCGCAATTTCGAAGATCGCGCGCGCGGTCTGCGCGAAATTTTTCGCGTGCTTCGTCCCGGCGGAAAACTTTTCATGCTGGAATTTACGCAGCCGGCGACGTGGTTTCGCCCGTTTTATCGTTTTTACCTCAAATTCGTGTTGCCGCTCATCGCGCGCGTAATCACGGGCGACAAAAAAGCCTACGATTACCTCGCGGGTTCAATTGAGGCGTTCCCGCCGAAGGAACGGCTGTCGCAGGAACTCCGCGACGCGGGATTTTCCGACGTGCGCGCGTTCGGCATGACGTTTTCGATCGTCGCCGTCCACGTCGCGGAAAAGCGCGGCGAGTGAAACTTCTTTTTCGTTTTCGCCGATGATTTTTGAAGAAAAAAAATACTTTCGACGCGCTCCCGCGAAGCTCAATCTGGCGCTCGCGATAACGGGCGTGCGCGCGGACGGTTTTCACGATCTCGTTTCGCTGGTGCTTCCCGTTCCCGCGTTGAGCGATGCGCTGACGATGCGCCTGCGTCCCGATGCGGCGGCGGATACGCTCGATTGCGCCGTTCCCGGCGTGCCGCGCGATGCGTCAAATCTCGTTTTGCGCGCCGCCGACGCGTTTCGTCGTCGCGTTCCCGCGTTCCCGCACGTGCATTTTGATTTGGAAAAAAACGTGCCGCACGGCGCCGGGCTCGGCGGCGGAAGCTCTGATGCGGCGGCGGCGATTTTGCTCATGGCGGAAGCGGCGGGAACGCTCGCGCCGTCTCCGGAAATTTTGCGGGAAATCGCTTCGGAAATCGGTTCGGACTGCCCGCTGTTTCTTTCCGCCGCTCCCGTGATTATGCGCGGTCGCGGCGAACGCATCGAACAACTTTCTTCCGACGAAATCGCGGCGCTCGCTTCGCGCCGTTTCCTGATTTTCAAGCCCGCGTTCGGCGTTTCCACGGCGGAAGCCTACGGCGCAATGAAACGCGCCGCGCCGAAATTTTACACGCCGGCGGCGGAGGCGGAATCGCGAATCGCCGAATGGCGAAAGGCGCCGCGGGAACGCGCGCTCCCGCTTTTCAACGATATGGAAGCTCCCGTTTTCGAAAAACACATCGCGTTGCGTGCGCTCTTTCGCGCTTTGCGGGAACGCTTCGGACTCGCGGCGCACATGAGCGGAAGCGGAAGCGCCTGCTTCGTCGAAATTTCTTCGGGAACGGACGTTCCCGCCGTCGCCGCTTTCATTCGGGAATGCTGGGGCGAAACGGCATTCGTTTTCGCCGGATGAAAATGAAAAATCCGCCGTGCAATTTTTTCTTTACAGGGCTTCCGCAAAAAAGGATAATCGCCTTTCATTTTCAAAAACAACACACCATTCTGAATTATGGGTAATCTCAAGAAAAAGCGTCGTCTCAAGATGAACAAGCACAAACGCCGGAAACGCTCCAAGGCGAACCGCCACAAGAAGCGCATCTGGGGCTAAACCGGAAGTTTTTCCGGTTTCGGCTTCCTTTTCCCGGCGTTCCCGCGCTTTGTGCGCGGGAGCCGTCGGAAAAGGCAAAATTTCTTCCCCACGTTCGTTCGTGGGATTTTTATTTTATGAGCATTCTCAGCAAGGTCGTCGGATTGATTTCGCGCGGTGCGGAAAACCGCCGAGCAGCGGCGCATTTCGCCGTTCTTTCGCCGACGACGGAGCGCCCGGGCGAACGCAAAATCGTTCTTCGGCTTTTTGAAAACGGGCTGACCGCGTTTCATCTGCGGCGTCCGCATTGGAGCGCGGCGCAATTCAAGACTTGGCTCGCGGCGCTTCCGGCGGACGTGCGTTCCCGCGTTTTCGTGCATCAGTATCCGCAGCTCGTGCGCAAATTCGGGCTGGCGGGTTTCCACCTTTCGCCCGGCGCGGCGTTCCCGTCAATCGGCGCGTGCGGAAAACTTTCCGCGCAGTGCGAAGATTTTCAGTCGGTGTCGCGTTGCGGGGAAAAATGCACGCATCTCCTGCTCGGACCGGTGTTCCCGCCGGAAAAATACGACGTGACGGTTCCGCGCCGCACGCCGGAAGAATACGCGGCGATCGCTTCGTATTGGCGCGCGCACGGCGGGAAGGCGGAAATTCTCGCGTTCGGCGGCGTGAACGCCGAAAACATTCGCTTTTGCCGCGAAGCCGGGTTTGACGGCGTGGGCATCGTCAGCGCGGTTTGGGATGCCGCCGATCCCGTGAAAGCGTTCAAAAAACTGATTCGGGAATGGTAATTGCAGACAATTTTGCGTTTGCGGAGAACATCGCTCCCTCCGTGTTGGTGCTTTCGCGTCCGGACGATTTTTCGGACGTCGTGCTCGCGTCCGCCGTGTTGGCGCCGGTGCGCAAGGCGTTGCCGAAAACGAAAATTTTTCTCCTCATTCGCGAAGAGTTTGCGGGAATTTTTCAGGAACATCACGCGCTCGACGGGCTGATTCTTCTCGCGCCCGACGAAACATTGCGCTCGCTTGCGAAAAAACTGAAAGCCGTGCACGCGGACGCGCTCGCGCATCTCGCGTATTCGGAATTCGTCGCCGATGCCGCGAAACTCGCGAAAGTGCGCGATGTCGCCGCGTTCGAAAACGATGCCGGGCGCGACGGCGGCGTGACGTTGGAAGTGATTCCTTCCGCGCGGCATCGCGAAATGCACGAGGCGTTTTTCAATTTCGAAGTGCTCGCGCCGTTCGGCGTTCCCGAAGCCGAAAAACCGCACATGGACATTTCGCCGGACGTGCGTGAAAAGGCGCCCGCCGAGGCGAAACTCGCGCAGTTCGGTGTCGCGGGAACGGATTACGCCGTGTTCAATCTCGATCCGAATTCGCAGGGACACTACGTTGATCCGAACGTGTTTTCGCGCGCCGCGGAGCAGTTGCGCGACCTCGCGGAAATGCCGGTCGTCGTCATCGGAGAAAAAAATCCCGAAGCGACGGCGCGATTCCTCCGTTTTTGTCGCGCGACGCACGGCGTGCATATTTTGGATTTTCGCGGGCAGACGACTCCGGCGCAGTCGGCATGGTTGCTCGCTTCGGCGCGGCTTTGCATTTCCGGAGAAAATGCCTGCGCCTACCTCGCGGCGGCGATGCATTGCCCGCTCGTCGCGCTGTTCGTCGATTTTTCGAACGGACGTTGGTTCCCGCTGGGGCATCTGACGACAAATATTTTCACGGGAGCGCACAGATTTTTCCTCGAACCGCTTTCGTTTTACAATCGCCGCGCTTCCCGCGCGTTCAGCAACGAGAAAATCGCGGCGGCGATTCAGTTTTCGCTCGCGCTTCACGAGGCGTGAGCGGGAACGCGTCCGCAAAATGAGGCGCTAAGCGCCGCGCGTCGCCCCGAAGAAATTTCTTTTTTTCAGAAATTCGATCCCGCCGGCTTCGTCGAGAAATTTTCCGTCGAGTTGCGCTTCGTAGCATTCGTCCAAAATCGTTTTGAATGCGGGCGACGCGGGAAGTCCGAGCGCGAGCAGGTGCCTGCCGAGAATGAGCGGACGCGGCGCGGAATCTTTCACTCTGAGCGCTTCGGCGCGTTCGAGCAACCACGCGGAAGCTTCGAGCAGTTCGGCGTTTTTTTCCGTGTGCGCGCCCATCGTGTCCGCCGCGCACACGCGGAGCAATCGGTCGATTCTTCCGACTCGCCGCGCGAGCCGTCTTACGGCGGAATCGCCTGCGCGGGAACGCCACAGCGCAATCGGTTGCATGTGGCAAAGCACGAGCGGCAACACGCTGTCGATGAGCTCGCGAAAATTCGTCATGCGTTCCAAAAAAGCCTTTGCGGGAACGAGTCCGGCGTGGTCGTGCCCGTAGGCATGCCAACGCCCGTCTTTTTCGCAAAACCGCGTCGTGGCGGGCTTGCCGAAGTCATGACAAAGCGCGGCGAATCCGACGACGAGATTTTCAAAATCGTCGTCGATGCGTTCCCGCGCGAACGCGTCGAGCACGGCGAGCGTGTGATTCCAGACATCGCCTTCGGGATGCCACGCGGGATCCTGCTCGACGCCGATGAGGGCGGCGAGTTCGGGAAAATATTTCACCCAGCCGCATTCGCGGAGAAATCGGAGCCCGCGCGACGGTTCTTCTCCGCGCGTGAGAAGTTTCGACCACTCGTCGAAAATGCGTTCGGCGGAAAGCCCTTCGGGTTCAATCGTCGAGCAGAGCGCAACGGTCTCGGGCGCAACATCGAAGCGGAAACGCGCGGCAAACTGCATCGCGCGGAGCACGCGCAGCGGATCTTCGACAAATGCCGGCGACGTGTGGCGCAACATTTTTTTCGCCAAATCTCCGCGCCCGTCGAACGGATCGAGAATTTCGTTTTTCAGCGGATCAAAATAAATTGCGTTGACGGTAAAATCCCGCCGCGCCGCCGCTTCGGGAACGCTCATCGTCGGGTCGCCCTCGACGAGAAATCCGCGATGCCCGAAGCCGCGTTTGGATTCGCGCCGCGGGAGCGCAACGTCTGCGGGAACGCCGTGCAGCTTGAACACGCCGAAAGATTTTCCCGCCGCGTTGAAGCGAAATTTCATCTCGCGCAAAAGCGTTTCGACTTCCTCCGCGCGCAGACCGTAAATCTCCGTGTCGAAATCTTTGCTCTCGCGACCGAGAAGCGCATCGCGCACGCAACCGCCGACGAACAGCGCGCGCCCGCCGCGTTCCCGCGCCGCTTCAAACAGCGGACGCAGCGGGGCAAGCTCGCCGGAAAAAGAAATCAGTTGCGCGGCGCACATTTTTTTCAAACGTCAGTTTTCCAAAAAACGTTGCAGCTCGATGCCCGCGCGCGCGCCCGTTCCCGCCGCGACAATCGCTTGGCGGTAAATCGCATCCGCGCAATCGCCCGCGACAAAAACGCCGGGAACGGCAGTGCGCACGCCGGAAGCATCGCGCTCCGCAATCAGCGTGCCGTCCGGCGCCGTCGGAAGCGCTCCCGCGAGAAACGCCGTGTTCGGCGTGTGCCCGATCGCGATGAACGCGCCGCGAACTTCGAGCTCGCGCGTCGTTCCCGTCGCGACATTGCGCACGCGCAACGCACGAAGTTTGCCCGATTCGTCGCCGAGAAATTCTTCGGGAACGCTCGACATGACAAGCTCGATTTTCGGATTTTCCGAAACGCGCCGCACCATGATTTCCGCCGCGCGAAACTTGTCACGGCGATGCACGAGATAAACTTTCGCGGCAAAGCGCGTGAGAAAATTCGCTTCTTCGCACGCCGCATCGCCGCCGCCGACGACTGCGACGTCCGCGCCGCGGAAAAACGCGCCGTCGCAGGTCGCGCAGGTGCTGACGCCGTTCCCGCCGTAAAATTTCGCCTCGCCTTTCGCGCCCGTCAGCTTGGGCGCGGCGCCCGTGGCGACAACGAGCGCGCGGCATTCATACGTCGCGCCGGATTCGGCGAAAAGTTTTTTCGTTCCCGCGGAAAGCTCGACGCGCACGATGCGGTCGATTTCAAAACGCGCACCGAATTTTTCGGCTTGCCGGCGCATGTTCATCGCGAGCGAAAAACCCTCCACGCCATCGGGAAATCCCGGAAAATTTTCCACTTCGGAAGTCGTGGTGATTTGCCCGCCGGGGCTGTCGCCCTCGATGACGAGCGGGGAAAAACCGGCGCGCGCCGCGTAAATTGCGGCGGAAAGCCCGGCGCAGCCGCTCCCGAGAATAATTGCGTTTTCCATGTGCGCAATCATTCCAAAATCTCTTTCGTCCCGCAACGGAGGAATTTTCGGACTTTTTCCGATTTCCAATTCCTAATTGCGCGCGGCGCGGCGAGCGGCTATCATCTCGCGCCAATTATGAAAGTTTCCCTGCAATGGCTGAATAAATACGTGGATTTGAGCGACGTTCCCGCGGAAAAAATCGCGGACGTGCTCCCGATGATCGGGCTTGAAGTCGAAGAAATTTCTTCGGCGGGGCTGATCCCGCTCGAAAACGTCGTAATCGGGAAAATTCTTTCGTTCGTTCCGCACGCGAACAGCGACCACCTGAGCGTTTGCCAAGTGGACGCCGGCGAAGGTTTCGTGCGCCAAATCGTTTGCGGCGCGAAAAATTTCAAGGCGGGCGACATCGTTCCCGTGGCGCTTCCCGGCGCGACGCTTCCCGGCGGAATCGTCATCAACGAAACGAAAATGCGCGGCGAAGTTTCGCAGGGCATGATGTGCTCGGCGCGGGAACTCGGTCTCGGCGACGATCACGCGGGCTTGCTCATTTTGACGGAGCGCAATCTTCCGCTCGGCACCTCGATCAACGCACATTTCCCGCCGGCGGATACGGTTTTCGACATTTCCGTCACGGCGAATCGCGGCGATTGCCTGAGCATCGTCGGCGTTGCGCGCGACCTTGCCGCTTACTTCGACAAGCCGCTGAAAATGCCCGAAATTCCGGAGAACATCGCGCCTGTCGCAAGCGTTCCCGCAGAAAATTCTTTGATTAAAAAACTTTCGATCGACGCTCCCGACTGTGCGCTTTACAACGCATTTTCGATTCGCGGCGTGAAAATCGCTCCCTCGCCCGAATGGATGAAACGCGATTTGCTCGCCGTCGGTTTGCGCCCGATCAACAACGTGGTGGACATTACGAACTGGGTGCTGATGGAGCTCGGTTCTCCGCTTCATGCGTTTGATGCCGCGAAAATCGGCGGGAACGAAATTCACATTCGCCGCGCAACGGAAGGCGAAAAAATCCTGTTGCTCGACGGCAAGGAATACAAACTTTCTTCGGAAATGTGTCTGATCGCCGATGCGGAAAAACCGCTCGTCGTCGCCGGCGTAATGGGCGGCGAGGATTCCGGCGTGACCGATGCGACGACGGACGTCGTGCTCGAAGCGGCGTGGTTCAATCCCGCAAGCGTTCGCAAAACTTCCCGCCGCCTCGCGCTTTCTTCCGACAGCTCCACGCGCTTCACGCGCGATGTCGATCCGACGATGGTCGCGAAAGCGGGCGCTCGCGCCGCGCAACTGATTTGCGAGCTCGCCGGCGGCGAAATTGTCGGTCCGGTCGTTTCTCTCGGCGCGTTCCCGCGCGGCGATCGCGAAATTGAAATCACGGGCGACTACGTGCGGGAATGCTGCGGCTACGCCGTTCCCGATGCGGCGATTCTCGACATTTTCCGTCGGCTCGGATTTTCCGTTTCCGAAAACGGCGGCGCGTGGCGCGTGCTCGTTCCCGCGTTTCGTCCGGAAGTCGATCGCCCGATCGATCTCGTCGAGGAATTCGTTCGCATTTACGGCACGGAAACGATTCCCTCGACGGCGATTCCTGCGCCGGTCGTTCCCGCGGAAGATGCGCCGGCGGCGGAATTTCGTCGCAAGGCGGGCGCGCTGCTCGTCGGGCAAGGTTTTTCCGAATGCGTTCACTACACGTTGCGCGATGAGTCCGAGCTGAAAAAATGTTTCGGCGAAAAAATTTCTTCTGCGCTTGCGCTTGCGAATCCGCTCACGAGCGAGCAGTCGCACATTCGCCCGTCGTTGCTTCCGGGCTTGCTCGACGCGTTGAAACTCAATCTTTCCGCGCACAACGAGCCGCGCCGCTTTTTCGAAATCGGCACCGTCTTCCGTCCGCAACGCGACGGCGCACTGCGCGAGCTCGTCTCCGTCGCATTCGTCGTGCTTGCCGAGCCGGTTACGCGCTCGTGGCGTTCCCGCGAAAAAATTGATTTTTACTACGCGAAAAAACTTTGTCTCGACATCGCCGCGCGCGCCGGAATCGCCGAACAGCGCCTGCTTTTTTCCGCGATGAATACCGACGAAATTCCGCTTTGGCAAAAAGGGCATTCCGCCGCGGGAAGCGACCGCGCACGCGCGCTTGAGCTCGCGCTCGGACTCGTGAACGTGAAGCTCGCGCAACAGGAATGGGACATCGACGGGAACGTCGTCGCCGGCGAAATTCTTTTCACGCAGGACGTTTTCAAAAATCCCGCCAAGCGTCCGCGCTTCAAGCCGTTTGCGTCGTTCCCGCCCGTGACGAAGGACATCGCGCTCGTCGTCGATGCCGATTTGCCGGCGGGCGACGTTGCCGATCGTCTCAAAGCGACGGCGACGAAAGCGACCGCGAAGCAGTTCAATGTCGAAAAGGTCAATTGCTTCGACGTGTATGCCGGCAAGGGGCTTCCCGAAGGCAAAAAATCGCTCGCGTTCGAAATCGTTTTCCGTTCGGAAACGAAGACGCTTACGGACGCGGAAGTGAACAAAGTTTTTGAAAAGATAATGCTCGACATCGAGCGCGCCGTGAAATGCACGGTTCGTCGATAAGCGGAGATTTTCCGCGGGAGCGGCACGCGGCGGTCGTTGCGCTCGGCGCCAATCTCGGCGACCGCGCGGGAACGCTCCGTGCGGCGCTCGCCGAGCTTGAAGCGCGCGGGAACGTGATTTTCGCGCGCTCGTCGTTTTACGAGACTGCGCCGGTCGGCTACCTCGACCAGCCGGATTTTATCAACGCAACGGCGCTCGTCGGCGTTCCCGCCGAGATTTCTCCGGAGGCGTTTCTTTCGGAGCTTCTCGACGTGGAAAAAAAATTCGGGCGCGTCCGTTCGTTTCCGAATGCGCCGCGCACGCTTGATCTTGATTTGATTTTCTTTGACGGCGAAACGCGAAACACGCCTGCGCTTACGCTTCCGCATCCGCGTTGGCGGGAACGCACGTTCGTCACCGTGCCGCTTGCGGAAATGCTTTCCGCGCTCGGCGATCGCGTTCCCGCAGGCATTCGGCGCTTCGTTTCATAGCGCTTGCGCAGTCGCATTGCGGCTTGCGAGCCGATTTTTTTTCGCGGGAACGCTTTTCGGGCGTTCCCGCGTTTTTTTAACAAAAAACTAACATTCGGCGAATATGCCCTGAACATTTGCGGAGGAAAATGGACGGACAAAATTCAAACGAACAGGAAAGAAAAAATTATGATCAAAGAAATACTCATCGGTTCTCTTGCGACGGTTTCCGCCGCGGTTTCGGCAAATGCCGATGCGCTCACGCTGAACGGTGCGGGCGCGTCGTTCCCGGCGCCGGTCTATCAGCTGTGGACGTATGCGTACACGCAGACGGGCAAGGCGAAGGTCAACTACCAGAGTCTCGGTTCCGGCGCGGGCATCAGCCAAATCAAGGCGGGCACGGTCGATTTCGCGGGAACGGACAATCCGCTGACGAGCGAACAGCAGGCGGAAGAAGGTCTGATTCAGTTCCCGATGCTCACGGGCGGCGTGGTCGTCATCGTCAACGTTCCCGGCGTGAAGAGCGGCGAGCTCAACCTGAGCCGCGCGGTGCTCGCGGATATTTTTCTCGGAAAAATTTCGAACTGGAACGATCCCGCGATCGCGGCGCTCAATCCGGGCGTGAAGCTTCCGAAGAGCTTGCCGATTACGGTTGTGCGCCGTTCGGATTCTTCGGGAACGACGTTCATCTTTACGGATTATCTGAGCAAAATTTCCGGCGAATGGAAAGACAAGGTCGGCGCGGGTTCTTCGGTCAAATGGCCGGTCGGCATCGGCGGGCAGAAAAATCCCGGCGTCTGCAACAACGTTGCGAAAATCAAAGGCGGCATCGGCTACACGGAATACACCTACGCGGTGGAAGCGAAACTGAATTGCGTGCGCCTCGAAAATCGCGAAGGCAAATTCGTGGCTCCGGCTGCGGCGAACTTCGCGGCGAGCGCGGCGAACGCGGATTGGGATAACGCTCCCGGATTCCTGATGATGCTTACGGATCAGCCCGGCGCGGATTCGTGGCCGATCACCGGCGTCACCTACATTCTGCTTCGCAAGGACGCTTCCGCCGAACGTCGCGAGGCGCTCAAAGATTACTTCAACTGGTGCTTCACGGACGGCGCCGCTTCCGCGACTCGCCTGAACTACGTTCCGATTCCGGAAAACGTCGTGAAGCTCATTCGCGAAAAAGCGTTGAACTGAAAACGCAAAGAACGGTGTCGTCTTCGGAAACTTTTTTCGGTTTCCGAAGGCGAGCGCCGAAAAATTTCAGACAGCCGCCGGTTTGAACGATTCATTTTTCCTTTATGAAAAAAATCACTACGGATTCTTTTTTCAAAACGTTTTGCTTGGGTTGCGCCTGCATTATCGGCGTGCTCATGCTCGGATTTTTCGTGCAGCTGTTCGTCAATTCGAGCGATGCGTGGAGCCGGTTCGGACTCGGATTTCTCTGGTCCGACGAATGGGATCCCGTCGCCGAAAAATTCGGTGCGCTCCCGTCAATCGCGGGAACGCTTCTCACGACGGTGATTGCGCTCGCGGTCGCGCTTCCGCTTGCGTTCGTTTCCGCGCTTTATCTGACGGATGCGCCGCCCGCCGTCGGGCGCGTGCTCTCGCAGGCGATCGATTTGCTTGCGGCGATTCCGAGCGTTATTTACGGCATGTGGGGGCTTTTCGTCCTCGCTCCGCTGATGCAGGAATACGTGCAACCTTTTTTGGCGGAAACGCTTCACTTGGCGGACGTTCCCGTGCTCGGCGCGTTGCTCGTGAGTGATTCCGGATTCAACGGTTTCGGATTTTTCACGGCGGGACTCATTCTCGCGCTGATGATTTTACCTTACATCTGCGCGATCATGCGCGATGTTTTCAAAATGACGCCCGCCGTCCTGCGCGAATCCGCTTTCGGCATCGGTTGCACGAAATGGGAATGCGCAAAGGATATCGTCATGCGATTCGGCATTCGCGGGCTGCTCGGCGGCGTGTTTATCGGGCTCGGACGCGCACTCGGCGAAACGATGGCGGTGCTTTTCGTCATCGGAAATCTGACGGACGTTCCCGCGGCGCTCTTTGATTCGGGAACGACGATTGCGGCGACGCTCGCAAACAATTTTGCCGAGGCTGACGGTTTGCAGCGCAGCGCGCTTTTTGCGCTCGGACTCGTATTGCTTTCAATGTCTTTCGGCATTCAGGTTTTCGCGCAATATTATTTGCATCTGACTTCCGCTCGACGCGGTGAAAGCCGTTGAGCGAAAAAAACGGAATGAAAAAAATAAAATGACAACGACAATTTCATCGAATGCGTTCCCGCCGCCGCGCCGGCGTCCGCTCTTTTTCCGCAAGGCGCTCGACGCTGCCGTGAGCCTGTTTTCCGTGTTTGCGGTGGCGGTGGCGGTCGGCGGCATGGCGTGGATTCTCTACACGGTCGTGGCGAACGGCGTTCCCGCGATCGATTTCGGATTTCTGACGAATCCGTCGAAACCTTACGGCATTCCCGATTCGGGAATCGCGAACGCGTTGCTCGGCACGCTGTTCATCACGGCGTGCGCGGCGGCGATTTCGGTTCCGCTCGCGGTCGCGGCGGGAATTTTTCTCGCGGAGTTCGGACGCAAAGGAAAAATCCCCGCGGCGTTGCGTTTCAGCGCGAACGTGATGATGGGAATGCCGTCGGTCATCGTCGGGCTTTTCGTTTATACGATTCTCGTGATTCCGACGGGAAATTTTTCCGGATTCGCGGGAGCGGTCGCGCTCGCAATCATCATGTTTCCCGTGATTATGCGCACGACGGAGGACATGCTCGCGATGGTTCCCGACACGCTTCGCGAAAGTGCGCTCGCGCTCGGAATGTCGCGCGCGAGAACGACGCTGTGCATCGTTTGCCGCGCGGCGAAAAACGGCTTGCTCACGGGCGTGTTGCTTTCGCTTGCTCGCGTTTCCGGGGAAACGGCGCCGCTGCTCTTTACGGCGATGTTTGCGGATTCGTGGCCGAGCGGATTTTTCTCCGAACCGACGGCGAACATGCCCGTGCTGATTACCGAATACGCGACGAATTCTCCGTTTGAGGAAATGCACTCGGCGGGTTGGGGCGCGGCGCTCGTCATCGCCGTCGTCGTGCTCGCAATCAACATTTTCACGCGCGTCGCTTTTCGGGAACGCAAACGTTCCCGCCGCTGAACCGTGCAAAACGAAACTTTTTTCAATTTCGAAAACCAGAAAAAATGAACACCACACCAAAAATCTCCGCGAGAAAACTGAATTTTTTCTACGGCTCGCATCAGGCGCTTTTCGACAACGACATGGACATTGCCGCGAATCGAATCACCGCCGTCATCGGGCCTTCCGGTTGCGGAAAATCCACGCACCTGCGCACTTACAATCGCATTTTCGAGCTTTATCGCGAACAACGTTGCGAGGGCGAAATTCTGCTCGACGGCGTGAACATTCTCGATAAATCCGTGGACGTTCTCGAATTGCGGCGAAAGGTCGGAATGATTTTTCAGAAGCCGACGCCGTTCCCGATGTCCGTTTTCGACAACGTCGCCTACCCGCTGCGCCTGCATTTCAAAAAAAGCCGCAGCGAAATCGCCGACGACGTCGAACGCGCACTGCGCGGCGCATCGCTTTGGGACGAAGTGAAAGATAAGCTTTCTTCGAGCGGGCTCGCGCTTTCGGGCGGTCAGCAACAGCGCTTGTGCATCGCTCGCGCAATCGCCGCCGAGCCGGAAGTTCTGCTGATGGACGAACCGACGAGCGCGATCGATCCCGTCGCGACGCTCAAAATCGAAGAGCTCGTGCTCGGACTGAAATCGCGTTTCACCATCGTCATCGTCACGCACAACATGCAACAGGCGGCGCGAATCAGCGACGACACGGCGTTTTTCTACAAAGGGAAAATCGTCGAATTCGCCGATACGAAAACGATTTTTTCCAATCCGAAAAACCGAAAGACCGAAGAATACATCACCGGAAGATTCGGTTAAAAAAAAGATAACGGCAACGCGCGCGCGGGAACGCGCCGCACGATTCACTCATTCCTAATTCCTAAATTTTTTACGAAAATGAAAGAACATTTCACACAAGAAATTATCCGGCTCAAACGCCACCTTGCCGAGCAGACCGCCGCGGCGGAAAACGCGCTCGGACGCGCCTTGCGCGCCGTCACCACATTTGACGCGGCGCTCGCGCACGAAGTCGCATGCAACGATTATTCGATCGATTGCGAAGAAATCCGCATCGAGGAAGAATGCCTGAAAATTCTCGCGCTTTACCAGCCCGTGGCGTCCGATTTGCGCACGATTATCACCGTGCTCAAAATCAACGTCGAAATCGAGCGCGTCGCCGATATGGCGGTCAATATCGCCGAGCGCGCGTGCTCCGTTTCCGAGAGCGGCGTTCCCGCCGAGGAACGCATCGATTTTTCCAAGATGGCGTCCGCCGCCACGCGGATGCTCAAAGACTCGCTCGATTCGTTCGCGTATCGCGATCCCGCCGCCGCCGCGAGCATCATTGACCGCGACGACGAAGTGGACGCGCTGCACCGCGAAAACATCGAGCTCATTCGAAAAAAAATTACGGAAAATCCCGCGCGCGTCTCTTACTACTTGTCCTGCATGACGATTTCGAAAAATCTCGAACGCATCGGCGACATCGCGACGAACATTTGCGAGGACGTGATTTACCTCGAACGCGGAAAAATCGTCAGGCATTCCCGCGACGCGTGAACGAACACATTTTTTGATTTCTAAAAAACGTTCCCGTGCCTTACGCTTTGCGGGAACACGAACAGAGGGAGAAAAACATGAACAGCCGAATTCTCATCATTGAAGACGACGATGCAATCCGCGAAGTCGTGCGTTATACCTTGGAAAGCAACGGATTCAAAGACGTGTCGGAAGCGGCGGACGGCGAGGCGGGGCTGAATATCGCGCTGCGGGAACGCCCGTCGCTGATTCTGCTCGATCTGATGTTGCCGAAAATGGACGGGCTCGAAGTTTGCCGCCGCCTCAAACGCGAGGAAACGACGCGGGACATTCCCGTCGTCATGCTCACGGCGAAAGGCGAGGAGAGCGACATTGTGCTCGGGCTCGAGCTCGGCGCCGTCGATTACATCACCAAACCGTTCAGCGGCAAAGTGCTCGTGGCGCGCATTCGTGCGCATCTCCGGCAGGCTTTCGAACAGGAAACGGCAGATGAAATCCGGCGCAACGGGCTTACGCTCAAACCGTCCGAGCACACGGCGCGACTGAACGGCAAGCCGCTCGACCTTACGTTCACCGAATACGGAATTCTCCAAATGCTCGCCTCGCGTCCCGGGCGCGTGTACACGCGCGACCAGATCGTTTCCCGCGTCAAGGGCGACGATTATCCCGTGACCGATCGCGCAATCGACGTGCAGATGGTCAACCTGCGCCGCAAGCTCGGCACGTGGGCGATCAATATCGAAACGGTTCGCGGGATCGGCTATCGAATGAAAGCGCAGTGATTTTCGGAGAAATCAGGAAGACGTCATGAAATCCAGAGACAAAATTCTTTTTGCGTTCCCGTTATTGCTCGGGCTGTTGGTGCTTGTTTCCGCGGGAACGCTTTTTTTCAGCACGGAAAAATTTGAGGACTCCTACGTTTCCGCGGAAAAGCGCAACATCATGACCGAGGCGGAAACGTTTGCCGACGTGCTTCGCCCGATGCTCGCGTCCGGCAATCTCTCCGCCGCGACGGATTACTGCATGAGATTTTCCGAAAAATTTCTGCGCGTGACGCTTGTCCGCGCCGACGGCACGGTCGTCGTCGATTCCGCATCGGATGTTCACGCGCTCGAAAATCACGCCGCCCGCGAGGAAATTTCCGGTGCGCTCGCGGGAACGCCGAGCGTCAGCTCCCGTTTCAGCGCGACGAAAAACATTCGCATGATTTACTGCGCGATGCCCGTGGACATTGACGGGCGCACGGAATTCGTGTTGCGGCTCGCGATTCGCAACAGCGAAATCGAATCGATCATCGCGGGCGCCAAGCGCAGCAATGTGCTTGCGCTTGCGCTCGGCGTGAGCGTTGCGTTGGCGATTGCATTTTACATTTTGATTCGCGTGCGCATTCCGCTGGTGAAGTTGCAGGAAAGCGCGCAGCGCATTTCCCGCGGCGATTTGCGGGAACGCATTTCCGTGCCGGAAAAAGGCGTCGTGCGCGAGCTCGCGCTCACCGTCAGCCGAATGAAAGAACAGCTGAAAGCGCAGCTCGACCGCATCACCACGGAACGCAACGCGCGGGAACGCATATTCGCCGCGCTTTCCGAAGCCGTGTTGCTTTTCGCCGAAAACGGCGACGCGATTTACTTCAACGGCGCCGCGCGCGAAGTTTTCGGAATTGAACCCGGCGCGACGAAATTCAATCTCGCCCGTTGCGGTTCGCCGGAACTGCTCGCGCTCGCGGACAAGGCGTTTCGCGACGGCTCGCCCATCGAGGCGGAACTTTCGCTCGAAGTCGAGGGCGGCACTCCGCGCACGCTTTTCGCCAAGGGCGGAACAATCGAGGACGAAGGGCGGCGGCGCCTTCTCGTCGCCATCACCGATCTTACGAATTTGCGGCGGCTGGAATCTTTCCGCAGCGACTTTGTCGCCAACGTTTCTCACGAAATCAAAACGCCGCTCACGGGAATTCTCGGCGCGGTCGATGCGCTTGAATCCGGTGCGCTCGACGATCCCGCGTTGCGCGAAAAATTTCTCGGAATTCTTTCGTCGCAGGCGAAGCGCCTGAATGCGCTCGTGCACGACGTGCTCAGCCTTGCCGCGATTGAGCGCCAGCAGATTTCCGGCGAGTGCGAGGCGTTCCCGTTTCGCCTCGATGCCGCGCTCGAAAATGCCGTGAACTCCTGCATCCCGCGTGCGGAAGCGGCGGGAACGACGCTGAAAATCACCGAGAACGATCCCGTCGAATTCAACGGCGACGCGCGACTCATCGAACAGGCGATCATCAATCTCGTCGTCAACGCGATAAAATATTCCGGAAGTCCGACCGTCGAAATTTCTCTGAAAAAAACGGAGGAGCGGGCGGAAATTTCCGTGCGCGACTTCGGTGTCGGGATCGCGCCGGAACATCTTTCGCGCATCTTCGAGCGTTTTTACAGCGCGGACAAAGCGCATTCCCGCGCGCTCGGCGGCACCGGGCTGGGACTCGCCATCGTCAAGCACATCGCGCGTTTGCACGGCGGGAACGCGTCCGTCGAAAGCGCTCTCGGCAAGGGAAGCCTTTTCCGTATTTCGTTGCCGCTCCGAAACGCCTGAGCGCTCGCACGGGAACGCAGATTCGCGTTCCCGCAAAAAAATCCGCGCAAGGAAAAATCTTCGCGCGGATTTTTTTTCTTCTTCGCAGGAAAAATTTTTTCAGTCTTTGCGGCGGAGAATGATCCACGAGAGCCACGCCGTCCAGACGGCGGCGACGATGAAGCCGGTGACGCCGAGATGGTGCGCGAATCCGGGCGCGTTCCCGCCGAAAGAATCCGAGCACACGAGCAGGGCGGAGGCGACGAGCAACGCCGCGATGATGATCGCGAGCGAAAGCCGATTGGTCGCGCGGTCGAGCGTGAGCCGAGTTTGGTTCAGCCCTTCGTGGTCGATGTTGATTTTGGCTTCGCCTTTTTCGATTTTCCAAAGAATGCGTTGCACCGCTTCCGGCATTTCCTTGGTGTAGGCAAGTTGGCGCTCGATCCCGTGGCGAATGTCGCCGACGAGCGTTCTCGGATTTCGGCGTTCCGCGTAAAGCCTGCGCAGCGCCTCTTCCGCGTAGTGCTGAATGTTAAATTCGGGATCGGCGGCGCGTCCGGTTTCCTCCATCACGACAACGGATTTCGCAAGCAACGCGTAGTCGCGCGGGAGCGGCAAGCCGCAAGCGGAAAACGCTTTCAGCATTTCGAAAATCATGCGTCCGAGCGAGCCGCCGGGTTTGGTAAAATTCTGATGCCGGCGCAGCACGAGCGCGATCGCGGATTCGGCTTTCGCCTTGTTGATGCGTTCTTCGGGCGGATAAAAACGCAAAACGACCTGCAAAGTTTTTTCGGCATTGCCTTCCGCCGCCGCCGCAAAAACATCGGCAAGGAAGTAGCGCATTTTTCGCGAAAGCGTTCCCGCGATGCCCCAGTCAATGAGACAAACGCGCCCGTCGCGCGTCAGCAACACGTTCCCGCTGTGCGGATCCGCGTGGAAAAATCCGGCGCTGAAAATCTGATGAAAAAGCGAACGCGCTCCCGCAGACGCCGCTTCCGGCGACGGCACACCGGTTTTTCCCGGCGAGATCCCGTCGATCCATTCCGAAACAAGAACGCGCTTGGTCGAAATTTTCGGATAAACTTTCGGCGCAAAAACTTCCGGGAACGGATTCGTCGCGTTGAAAAATTCCGCGTTGCGCGCCTCAAACGTAAAATCCGTTTCGCGCAAAACTCCGTCGCGGATTTCGGCGAGAATGCCCGCAAGGTCATACGTCGCAAGTTCGGGAAATTTTTCCGCCGCGCGATCGACAATCCACGCGAGAATTTCAAAGTCGCGCGTCATTTCGCGCGCCGCGCCCGGACGCCGAATCTTGACGGCTACGCGTTCGCCGCTTTTGAGTTTCGCGCGATAAACTTGCCCGACGCTCCCGCTCGCCGCCGGCGTTTTTTCAAACTCGGAAAAAAATTCGGAAATCCCGTTTTCCAACTCCGCCGAAATCACGGGCTCGATGCGTTCCCACGGAACGGGCGTGACGCTGTCGCGCAAAAGTTTCAGCTCTTCGACGAGCGGCGGCGGGAGAATGTCTTCGCGCGTGCTCGCGATTTGCCCGAACTTCACAAAGGTCGGTCCCAGCTCTTCGCAGGTGATGCGGATGCGCCGCCAAATCGTGATGTTTTTTTCCGGCTTCGGAATAACGTGCCGAAAAAACGAGCGCGGATTGTAAATTTTTTCAAGGATTTCGTTGAAGCCGTTGCGCAGAAGCACGACGAAAATCTCCTTCGCCCGGATGCCGTTGCGCAGCATCGCGAAGGTTTGCAACGGAGATTTTCGTCGGCGCAAATTCATGCTTCGGCGGGCGTTTCCGGCGCTTCGGCGGCGGGAACGTCTTCGGACGCGGGAACGACGCCGAGCTTTTCTTCAAGCGCGGCAACGCGATCTTCAAGCGCCGCAATGCGCTTCGCGCAGGAAATCCCGTCGAGCGCTTCCTTGCCGCGGGCAGTCGCTTTTTCGTAAAGCTCCGTCATGTCTTTTTCGCCGCGCTCCGCAGCTTTTTCAAAAGCGGCTTTCGCGTCTTCCGCAGAAATTTTGCCTTTTTTGACAAGCTCGGAAAGCGCGGTTTTTACGGCATCCGCAGACATGACAGTGGCGCCGACTCCGGCGAAAATCGTTTTTTTCAGTGTTTCAAGCATGGTTTGAACCTTTCGTTTGTGTTTCTTGGAAAAACGGCGGGAACACGTTCCCGCACGCGAGCAATTCTGCATGAAATCCCTTTCGATGCGAGGCGAAAAATGGCGGAAGGAAACTGGGGGCGGAGACGTCCACGTCTCCGCGCGGGAACGGCGAACCGGTGGACT
>CAVFCB010000029.1:0-19620 GCA_963620895.1 Bacteroidaceae bacterium
GCATCCTTCAACACGGAAAATTTACCGGATTGCGTTTCCGTTTCCTTGGCAAGCGCGGCAAGGCTTTCCCGTGCGGCTTTAATTTCCTGCGCTCGTTTCGAAAGCTCAGTTTCCACCGCAACCAAATCCTGCGTTTTCTGCGCGAGCTCTGTTTGTTTTGCTGTTTTTTTTGCTTCAAGCGACGTTTGCACCTCGAGAAGACGACGATTTTCCGATGCGTTTTTTTCGAGCTCGACCTGAACATTGCTGACTTGTGCGCGCATCTTTTCCACTTCGGATTTAAGTGCTTCCAATTCTGCTGTTTTCTCGGAAATCTGCTCGACCAAACTCGCAGAGCTGCCCTTGAGCCGACTGTTTTCCTCTGCAGTTTTCTTCACCTCGTCCAAAAGCGCAGCGCACGCTTCTTCGTTTTTTTTCAATCCTGCGAGACGCGCTTCCGCCGCAACGATTTCCGCATTTCGAGCGGCAAGATTCTTGCTTCCTTCGGCAACACGCTGTTCGTTTTCTGCAATGCGTTGTACCAACGTGGCGTTCTGCGCAGAAAGCTGCGCGTTTTCATTTTCGCGCGCCTCCTTGAAGCTCGCCCACTCAAAATAACCGTGCGAGAGATACCCGAATGCGAGAGCACACGCTACTGCGGAAGCACTCACCACAACACTCACGCAAAAAAACAATGTCTTCGATTTTTGAACGGTCATTATTTTGATTCTGCAACAGGATAATTAATGGATGGAACGCGCCTCTGCGCCTTAGCCCAAGGCGGCGAGGAGCTTGGCGGTTTCGTCGCGTTTGGCTTGAGTTTCCGCGAGTTGTTTTTTCGCGCCTTCGAGGATGTGAGCGGGCGCTTTTGAAGCGAACGCGGGATTGTTGATTTTCGCCGTTCCCGCAGCGACCGCCTTGTCGAGTTTTTCCAACTCTTTCGTAAGGCGTTTGCGTTCGGCGGCGACATCGATCAGCCCGGTCGTATCGAGCGAAAGCGTGCCCAGCGGCGTAACGGCGGACGCGCCGGACGCGTTCCCGCCCTCCGAGACGATTTCGATTTCGCGTGCGCCGATGAGCGTTTTAAGTTTTGCCGCGTTGCGCGCGAGCAGCGTTCCCGCCGCGGCGTCTTTGAGCGCGAGGCGGAAGAGGCAATCCTTTTTCGTTCCCGCGTTGTTGTGCGATTTGAGCGCACGCGCCTGCGTAACAAATTCGCGAATCTGCGCGATATCGCTCACGGCGTTCGCGTCGATTTTGAGTCCGCGTTTTTCGAGCGTTCCCGCGAGTTCGTCGGCGGAAACGAGCCGTTGCGACTGCAAGAATTCGCCTTCGGAAATGTATCCGAGCAGGTGATACAATTCCTCCGCGATAAACGGCGTGAGCGGCGCGAGGCAAAGCAGGAACTGGCGCAGGCACAAATCCTGAATCGCGAGCACGTTCCCGCGCAACGCATCGTCGGCAAGGCGCGTCTTGGCGACTTCGACGTACCAATCGCAAAAATCATTCCAGAAAAATGCGTAGAGCGCCTGCGTGTAAGCGTTGAATTCGTAGTTTGCGAGCGATTCGTCGCAACTGCGCGCGAGGCGCACGAGCCCGTCGAGAATCGCGTGGTCGTCCGCATCGCAAAGCGCGGGATCGATACGCGCGACGATTGCGTCGAGCGAAGAATTGTCGAGCATCTGCCCGCTCATTTGGCGAAAACGCGCGGCGTTCCAAAGTTTGTTGCAGAAATTGCGTCCGAGCTCGACGTTTTTTTCGTCGAAAAGCACGTCCTGACCGAGCGGCGCGGAGCGCATTGTGCCGAAGCGCAGAGCGTCCGCGCCGTAGCGTGCGATGAGGTCGAGCGGGTCGGGCGAATTGCCGAGCGTCTTGGACATTTTGCGTCCGAGTTTGTCGCGCACGATTCCGGTGAAATAAACGTTGCGGAACGGCATTTCTCCGCGCCATTCGAAGCCCGCCATAATCATTCGCGCGACCCAGAAGAAAATGATGTCCGGGCCGGTGACGAGGTCGCTTGTCGGGTAGAATTTTTTGAGCAGCTCGGGCTGAGCATCGGCGGGAACGTCCGGATCCCAACCCATGGTCGCGAACGGCCACAGCCACGAAGAAAACCACGTGTCGAGCACGTCGGGATCCTGCGTCCAATTTTCGGGATCGGCGGGCGGCGTGACATCGCAGTGAATTTTTGCGGGATCGCTTTTGGAATACCACACGGGAATGCGGTGTCCCCACCAAAGTTGGCGGGAAATGCACCAATCCTGCAAATTGCCCATCCAGTGTTCGTAAACTTTGCTCCAACGCGCGGGGTGAAATTTCATCGCGCCGGAAGCGACGCATTCGCGCGCGGCGGGAACGCTCGGATAGTGCAAAAACCACTGTTCGGAAAGGCGCGGCTCGATCGGCACTTTCGCGCGTTCGCTGATGCCGACTTTGTTTTCGTAAGGTTCTTCTTTGACGAGCAAACCGAGTTCCCGCAGCAGCTCGACGGATTTGTCGCGCGCCTTGAAACGCTCCATTCCCGCGAGATCCGTTCCCGCGAGCGCGTTCATCGTGCCGTCGGGATTCATAATGTCGGTAACTTTCAGCCCGTGGCGTTTGCCGATTTCAAAGTCCGTTTTGTCGTGCGCGGGCGTAACTTTGAGCACGCCGGTTCCGAATTCGAACTCGACGGATTCGTCGCCGACGATAGGAATCGCTTCCTGATTTTCGCGCGGGAGCGGGCGAATTGCGTGTTTGCCGATGTATTTCGCGTAGCGCGGATCCTTCGGATTGACGGCGATTGCGGAGTCTCCCGGAATCGTTTCCGGGCGCGTCGTCGCGATGGTGAGAAACGTTCCCGGCTCCTCGACGATTTCGATTTTGAAATAATACAGGAAACCCTTGTGCGGCTCCATGATGACTTCTTCGTCCGAGAGCGCCGTGAGCGATGCCGGGCACCAGTTCACCATGCGTTTGCCGCGGTAGATGTAGCCTTTTTTGTAAAGATCGACGAAAATTTTCTGAATGCAGGCGGAATACTTTTCGTCCATCGTGAAGCGTTCCCGCGACCAGTCGCAGGAGCAACCGAGTTTTTTCAGCTGATTGATGATGATGCCGCCCTTTTCTTTTTTCCACGCCCAAACGCGTTCGAGAAATGCCTCGCGTCCGAGATCGCGGCGCGTTTTTCCCTCGGTTTTGCGAAGTTGTTTTTCGACCATGACCTGCGTGGCGATGCCGGCGTGATCCGTTCCCGGAAGCCAAAGCACTTCCTTGCCGTCGAGCCGCGCCTTGCGCGAGAGAATGTCCTGAATCGTGTTGTTGAGCACGTGCCCCATGTGCAACACGCCGGTGACGTTCGGCGGCGGAATGACGATGGAATACGCGGGGCGGCTCTCGCTCACGCGCGCGGGATCGGCGGTGAAGCATCCGCCGTCAACCCAGCTCTGATACCAGCGGGATTCGACTCGGGCGGATTCATAATTTTTCGGAATATCGTGCGTCATCGTTTTTTGAAAAAATGGAAGCGTTGACGATACGCCGTTCCCCTCGTTCCCGCGAGATTTTTTCGCGCCCTGCGCGGGAACGCGTTCAATTTTCCGAAAAATGTTTTCCGAGCAAATCGGAAATTTCGCGCGGGTCGGCGTCGTCGAGATCGCGCCCTTTGCGTTTCAGATCTTCGCAGGTTTTGATGAAAGTTTCCGCCATGCGGTCGTGCGTTTCCTCGCTCCCGCCGACTACGGAAAAACGCTCCGCGCGCGTGACGCGTTTCTGTCCGTCGCGGGCATCGAGTCCGAGTCCGAGCAGAAAAGATTTGCCGCCGTCGCGGGAACGCTTTTTCGATTCTCCCATCGTTTTTTTTCGAAAAAAAATCAGAAAAATTTATCGATTGCGAGGTGCGCGCACCACAAGCAGGCGCAGGTTGCAAGCGCCGCGGCGAAATCATCGGCGACAACGCCCCAGCCGCCGCGAAGCTTTTGCAATTCGCGAATGCCGAAAGGTTTGAAAATGTCGAAAATGCGGAAAAGCGCGAAGCCCGCGCAAAGCCAATACGTAGTGTTCGCGCTTGAAGCGATGACATCGCCGAGCCCGGCGAAGCAAACCGGCATCACGGCAAATTCGTCGAAATTGACCTCGCCCGGATCGGTGCGCCCGAGGCATTTTTCTCCCGCTTCGCACACGGGAACGGCGCAAACGACAAGCAACGCCGCCCAAATCACGAATTCAAAAAACTTTTCGGGCGTGTTCAGTCCCGTCGCCTGAAACGCAATCCAGTAAAACGCCGTTCCCGCGACCGCGCCCCACGTTCCCGGCGCCGGCAACAGCCGCCCCACGGGACCGAGCGTCGCAATCGAACCGAACATCCGCGTTTTCAGATCGAGCTTTTCCGCTCCGGAATTTTTTTTGTCGCTCATAGTTGGAGAATTTTCCAATTGCGAATGATGTAGCCCGTGCCGGAATAAACGGTCAGCACGACCGCTCCGTAAAACGCCCACAGCCCGATTTCGCGCGTCCACAGCGCGTATTCGGAAGCGGCGGGAACGCCGGCGGAAGCGATTGCCCGCGCCAACAGCAACAACGAAACGGAAACCATCTGCAACGCCGTTTTCAGCTTGCCCGCGCGTTCTGCGGCGAGCACGAGTCCGTTGCTCGCGGCAACGAGCCGCAAGCCCGTAATCAGAAATTCGCGGCAGATGATGATAATCACGAAAAACACGCAGAACTGCGGGAGCAACGTGTCCGACGCGGCGCTCCCGGGAACGCTCCATTTCAGTCCGAGCAGCGAAACGAACATCCCGACCATGATGATTTTGTCCGTCAGCGCGTCCATCAGTTTTCCGAAGTTGGACACGGCGCCGACCTTGCGTGCGATATAGCCGTCGAGCCAATCCGAAAACGCGGCGAGCAGGAAAACGACAAACGCGGAAACGTCCGCCGCGAACCCGCCGAGACAAAGCAGCCCGACGATTACGAAGAGCAGCGGAATCCGCGATAGCGTGAGAATATTCG
Organism: Bacteroidaceae bacterium; assembly: GCA_963620895.1. Classification (GTDB taxonomy): domain Bacteria; phylum Verrucomicrobiota; class Verrucomicrobiia; order Opitutales; family UBA953; genus Spyradosoma. Next base: position 4,966 of record CAVFCB010000029.1, read on the forward strand.
GAAGATGTTTCATCTCAAAATTTTTTCTTAAAAATCTTGCCACAGATCGGGCACAAGTCGAGACTGTAAAAGCTCAAACGCGAATTTAACAGAAAATCGAGCTTTCCATGACATCCTCAGAAAAAACCACGCTTTCGCCGCGCATTGCGCTTTATCCGGGAAGCTTCGATCCCGTGCACAACGGCCACATGCACATCATCCGCCGCGCCGCGAAGCTTTTCGATCGCGTCATCGTCGCCGTGGCGTCCAATCCCGACAAAAATCCGTTTTTCCCCGTTCCCGAGCGCGTGGAGTTGCTTCGCGAAGCGTTGTGCGATGTCGGGAACGTCGAAGTCATCACGTTCGGCGGGCTCACGGTGGACAACGCGAAACGGCTCGGCGCGGGCGTCATCATCCGCGGGTTGCGCCTTGTTTCGGATTTTGAATCGGAGCTTTTGCTCGACATGCACAATCGCCGCCTCGAACCCGGCGTGGAAACGCTCTACATGATGCCGGAAAAAGAATACATCTGCTTCAACTCCTCCTTCGTCAAACAAATTTCCGTGCTCGACGTCACTCGGCTCTCGGACTACGTTCCGCCCTGCGTTTTTCGGCGCCTTCTCGAAAAATTTTCCGTCTGAACGCGTTCCCGCGAACGCCGGCGAAAAGAATTTTTCGCTTTACAAAAAGCGCGTGCGCCTTAGTCTTTTCGGCAACAAGTTCTTCACCCCAAACCCACTTCGAATTTTACAGCTATGAAACACCTGAAGCTCGCAGTTCTCTCCTCGACGGTCGCAGCAGCGGCACTTCTCGCCGGTTGCGCCGGGTACGACACGGATTACAAAGGACTCGGCGTTACCGCCGAAACCTCCCACAACCTCCTCGGAGTCATCAAAACGAATCCCGCGTCCTACCGCCACGTCGATGATGCCGGAACGCTCGTCATCCGCACGGAAGACCTTTGGTGCCGCCGCGATTTTTCGGGCGATAACATTTCGCTCTTCTGGGGACTCGTCAACATCTGCGATTATTAATTCGAAAAAATTCTTTCGCGAAAACCCTCGAGCGCATCGAGGGTTTTTGTTTGCCCGAAAAAACGCGCGCTCAACGATTTTTCCCGCCCGAACATGCAAAAAATGCCGTCTTTCAACGTCGCCCGTTTTCTCCGCGAATCCGCGGAACGCGTTCCCGAAGTGTGCGCCGTGCGCCGCGCGAACGGCGAACCCGCGCTCACGTTCGCGCAACTCGATCGCGTGACGGCGGCGACGGCGGCGCTTTTCGCCGAGCGCGGCATTCGCGCGGGAACGCGCACGTTGCTCATGGTGCGTCCGGGGCTTGATCTGATTCTCTGCGCGTTTGCGTTGTTTCGCCTCGCCGCCGTTCCCGTGGCGATCGATCCCGGAATGGGGCTGAAAAGTTTTCTGAAATGCGTGCGCAAAACCGAGCCGGCGGCGCTCGTCGGCGTTCCCGCCGCGCTGTGGGCGCGACGCGTGTTTTTCCGAAAATTCGCCTCGGTGAAAACCGCCGTCGGCGTCGGCACGCGCAAGTTTTCCCGCGAAATCGAAAAACGTTCCCGCGAAGATTCGTTGCCGACGGAAATCGCTCACGCCGATGCCGACCGACTCGCCGCGATCCTTTTCACGAGCGGCTCCACGGGCGCGCCCAAAGGCGTGTGCTACACGCACGGAATGTTCGACGCGCAACGCGAAATCGTGCGCGATTTTTACGGCATCGCTCCGGGCGAAATCGATTTGCCGCTGCTGGCGATTTTCGCGCTTTTCAATCCGGCGCTGGGCATGACGACCGTCACGCCCGAAATGAACGCCGCGAAACCCGCCGCGCTCGACCCGGAAAAAATCGTTCGCGCGATTCGCGGGAACGGCGTCACCAACTCGTTCGGCTCGCCGATTCTTTGGCGAAAAATCGCCGAATACTGCGATGCGCGCGGCGAAACGTTGCCGAGCGTGCGGCGCATTCTCTGCGCGGGAACGTCCGTGCCGCCCGCCGTCATGGCGCTGTTGAAAAAAGTGCTCCCGAACGCCGAAATTCATTCGCCTTACGGCGCGACCGAAAACCTGCCCGTTTCCGATATTTCCGCGGACGATGTTCTCGCGTGCACGGGAACGCTCACCGAGCACGGACGCGGCACCTGCACGGGAACGCCGTTGCCCTGCAATCGCGTGCGCATCATTCCGATTCGCGACGAAGCGATTCCGAATTTCGACGAAATTTCTCCGCTCGAAAAAAACGTTCCCGGCGAAATTTGCGTCTGCGGGCCCACGACCACGCGCGAATATTTCAACGATGCCGAAGCGACGCGCGCCGCAAAAATCACGGATCGCGCGGACGGTTCCGTGTGGCACCGCATGGGCGATGTCGGCTACCTTGACGATGCCGGGCGGCTCTGGTTTCTCGGACGCAAATCCGAACGCGTCGAAACCGCCGCGGGAACGCTTTTCACCGAAGCGATCGAACCGATTTTCAACACGCATCCGGACGTGTTTCGCTGTGCGCTCATCGGGCTGGGCGAACGCGGGAACGCGGAGCCGGCGCTCGTCGTCGAACCCCGCGCGGGAACGCCGAAAGCGCGCCGCGATGCGCTTCCCGGCGAATTGCTCGCGCTCGCGGCGCAACACGAAGCCACGCGCGCCGTGCGCCGCGTTTTCGTTTATCCGAAAAAATTCCCCGTGGACGTTCGCCACAACGCGAAAATTCACCGTCTCACGCTGAAACGATTTTACGAAAAACGCGGCTGAGCGCCGAGGCGCAACGCTCGCATTTTCGCCTCCGTTTCCGCAAATTCCGCGGCGGGAACGCTGTCTGCGACAATTCCCGCGCCCGCGTAAAGCCGAAGCGCGCCGCGCCCGATTTTTGCGCAACGAATCGCCACGGCAAACTGCCCGTCGCCCGCCGCATCAAAAAATCCCACGGGCGCGGAAAAACGTTCGCGCGGGAACGGTTCCGTTTCGACGATAAAACGCTCGGCGGGTTCGGCGGGAACGCCGCACATCGCCGGAGTCGGATGCAACGCATCGGCGATTTCCGCCGCGCCGATCTCGGCGGGAACGCTTGCCGAAATCGGCGTGCGCAGATGAAAAACATCGGGCAAGCGCAAAACTTCCGGCGTCGCGGCAATTTGCGGATGCAAGCCGAGCGCGCGCAATTTTTCCGCAACGAAATCGACGACGAACGCGTGTTCGCTTCGCTCTTTTTTGTCCGAAAAAAATCGCCGCGCCGAGTCGTCATCGTCGGCGGCAGTCGCCGCGGAATTTCGCGGGAACGTTCCCGCGAGCGCTTCCGTAAAAAGTTTTCCGGCGGAAATCCGCAGAAGCGTCTCCGGCGTTGCGCCGAGGAGAACGGAATCGTCATTCGGCGTTTCCGGGAACCCTGCGGGAACGCGAAAAATCGTGCATCCGCTCGCGGCGAAACGTTCCCGCAACGCAGAAACAACCGCGCCGTCGGGAAATTTTTCTTTCGGAGAAAACGAAAAATCTTTCGCCCGCGCGAGCACGATTTTTCGAAATTTCCCGGCGCGAATCGCGGCGACCGCGCGAGCGACGTTCCCGCAGTAATCGTCAAAATCATCGCCGGGCGACGGACGCGGAGAAATCGCCGGCAACGCCGCAATGCGCGGCGGCGGCGTTCCCGCAAGCTCGCGCAAAACTGAAAATTCGCGCGTCAGCGCTTCGGCGACGATTTCCGCCGACGGCGTTCCCGCGAGGAAAATCTGCGCAGAAATCCGCGTTGCGCCGCCCGCGCGGGAAATCTGCCACACGGGAATTTCCGCCCGCGAAAACGCGGTTTTTTCAAATGCGCCCGCAACGAAAATTTTCGGCGCGGGAACGTTTTTTTCATCCGCCGAAGCATCGAGCGCAAGTTTCGCGCAACGCGACGGAAGATTTTTTTTGAACGAAGCGATTCCTCGCGCGAAAAAAACCGGCGGCGCCTCGCGAAAATCCCACGCCGCGAACGCCGTTCCCGTGCGACAATCTTCAAAATGAAAACGGCGCGCCGAATTTTCCGTTCCCGCAAGCGCCGCAAACGCAGATTCCGGAAGCGGCGGGAACGCAACGGAAAGCAACTCCGCCCCGCCCGCTCGCGCCGCATTCAGCGCGGGAACGAGCCGCCCGCGAAAAATTTCTGTCTCCGGCAACGACACGTCACGCGAAAACTCCGCACGCGCGCGCTCAGTCGCGCTTTTTCTGAAGCAGCATTTTCAGCGGCATCAGTTTGAGGCTGTCGGGGAACGAAATTACGCGCCCCGTTTTTTCCGCAACGACTTTGAAAATTTCCTGCACCCAGCGTTTTTCAGGGCAACGAAGCTCGGAAAAATGCACGTGCATTTTCCCGTCCGAAACGTTCCACGCAAGCCCGGTCGCTTCGAGCGTCACGGGCGCAGGTTCGCCCGCGAGGTTCAGCGTAATCGACACGGCATCGCGCGAGAGCGAAAGATCGTCCACTTGCCCGATGTCGCCGAATTTCTGATTCAGCGTGTTGATAATCTGCTGATTGATGAAATTTGCCATGATTCTGAAAAAATTTTGTCCGTAAAAAACTTCTGCCGTTCCCGCAGATGAAACAGTTTTTTCCCCGCGACGAAAAGGCAAAAAGAAAGCGCTTGCGCGTCGTTTTTTTTTTGCAAAATGCCCCCTCGGAAATGAGACGAGTTTTTGCAGGAAACGTTCCCGCAGGTTCATTTCCTCAAAAAAACAAAAAAAAGATTCGATGGAATTCTCCGAAAAGTCTCGGGAAACAATTTTTTCCGACACCGTCGCATGGCTGCGATTTCCGCTCATTGTGCTCGTCGTGCTCATTCACGCGCCGAGAATTCCGGCGGAATTTTCGTGGGCGTTCGAAACGCAAAAACTTTTTGTCAACGTGGTCACGCGCATCGCCGTGCCGCTGTTTTTCGTGATTTCCGGATTTCTGTTTTTCCGCGGGAACACGTGGTCGAAAGAAATTTATTTCAAAAAACTGCGTTCCCGCGCGAGAACGCTGCTCGTGCCGTATCTGACTTGGGCGTGCCTCGCAGTCGTGTGGAATTTGGCGGCGCACCAGCTCTTCCACAACAACGACCCGCTGACCGCGAAAGCGCTGATTTCTCCATTTTTCGCGAGCGGCATGAATTATCCGTTTTGGTTCATTCGCGAGCTGATGGTTTGTTGCGTCGCCGCGCCGCTGATTTATTGGTGCGTAAAACGTTTTTCTTTCATTCCCGTGCTCGCGATCGGAATCGTCGTTTTCGCGCGCGGCGCGATTGACCTGAACAGCTTTATTCCGCGCGGACTCGGCACAACGTCGATTTTCTTTTTCACGCTCGGCGCAACACTCGCGCTGGAGAAAATCGATTTCGTCGAAGTTTGCCGCAAATACGCGTTCCCGCTGGCGGCGCTCTACGTTCCCGTGGCGCTTTGGGATTGGCTCTCGATCAAAGATTTTCAGAACTGGCTTCCGCTCGCGCACAATTGCGGAATTCTCATCGGATGCGCGGCGGCAGTCGGGCTGACGGCGCGCGCCGTCGAACGCGGAATTTTCCGGCGGCGGGAATTTTTAGAAAACGGCGCATTTTTCGTTTTCGCCGCGCACATATACGGAATCTTTTTTACGAATCGTGCACTCAAGCCCTTGATTTTCGGCGTCTTCGGCGACGGGAACGCGCAACGGCTCGCGCACTTTTTCGCGTGCGCCGCCGCGAGCATTCTCGTTTCGCTCGTCGCCTACGGAATTTTGCGGCGCGTGTTCCCGCGCTCGTTGCGACTGCTTTCCGGCGGACGCTGACCGCCGTTTCCGCAAAGCAAAAAAAGCGTTCCCGCGAAACGTTGCGGGAACGCTTTTTTGTCGAAAAAATCGGCGGGAACGCGGATCAGAAAATCGACCACGCGGCGGTGAGCCCGGCGACGACGATCGAGACCATGCTCATCAGTTTGACGAGGATGTTCAGGCTCGGGCCGGACGTGTCCTTGAACGGATCGCCGACGGTGTCGCCGACAACGGTCGCCTTGTGGCATTCGGAGCGTTTGCCGCCGAAGTTGCCCTCTTCGATGAATTTCTTGGCGTTGTCCCACGCGCCGCCGGAGTTCGCCATAAACACGGCAAGCACGAAGCCCGCGGAGAGCCCGCCGACGAGAAGTCCCATCACGCCGGAAATGCCGAGCACCGCTCCCGTGACAATCGGAACGATAATTGAGATGAGCGACGGCATCAGCATTTCGCGCTGAGCGCCCTTTGTCGAAATCTCGACGCAACGCGCGTAATCCGGCGTTCCCGTGCCTTCGAGAATGCCGGGAATTTCCTTAAACTGGCGGCGCACTTCGACGACCATGCGTTGCGCGGCGCGACCGACGGCGTTCATCGTCAGTCCGCAGAAAAGAAACGCCATCATCGAACCGATGAACATCCCGGCGAGCACGCGCGGATTCATCAGCGTGACGTCATACCAATTCATAAAATCGACAAAGCTCGCGTTTTGAATTTTTTCCGAAAGATTTTGCGCGGTAACGCCGTTGTCGGCTTCGACGAGACGGCGCAAACCGACCGGAAGCGCGGAGAGATCGCCGTTGCCGATGAGACGCAACAACGCGATGCGGATTTCTTCGATGTAAGACGCGAGAAGCGCGAGCGCGGTGAGCGCGGCGGAACCGATCGCGAAACCTTTTCCCGTCGCGGCAGTCGTGTTGCCGAGCGCGTCGAGCGCGTCCGTGCGTTTGCGCACCTGCGGATCGAGTCCGGACATTTCGGCGTTCCCGCCGGCGTTGTCGGCGATGGGGCCGTAAGCATCGGTCGCGAGCGTGATTCCGAGCGTCGAAAGCATGCCGACGGCGGCGATGCCGATCCCGTAAAGTCCGAAGCCGAGATTTTTCGCGTCGAAAACGTTCACGAGCGTCACGCCGTCAACCAAACCGAAGCCGCCGGCGGCGAAAATGAACGAAAGCACGATCGCGATGACGATCGTCACCACGGGAATGCAAGTCGAGAGCATGCCGACGCCGATCCCGGAAATGATGACCGTCGCGGGACCGGTTTGCGCGGATTCCGCGATGCGTTGCGTCGGTTTGTAAGTGTGCGAAGTGTAGTATTCCGTTGCTTGCCCGATGATGATGCCGGCGACGAGTCCGACGACGACGGCGAGCGAAATGCCGACCCAGTTCGGAATGCCCAGCAGGTAAAGAATTGCAAACGTTGCGGCGACGATGAGCGCGGAGGAAGCGTTCACGCCGCGTCCGAGCGCGGAGAGCAGATTTTTCATCGTTGCGCCTTCGCGTGCGCGAACGAGATAAATGCCGAAAATCGAAAGCAGAATGCCGACCGCCGCGATAAGCATCGGCGCGAGCACCGCTTTGATTTGCATCGAAACGGCTTCGGAACCGAAGCCCACGAACGCCGCCGCGCCGAGCGCCGACGTCGCAAGAATCGAGCCGCAGTAGGATTCGTAAAGGTCGGCGCCCATGCCGGCGACATCGCCCACGTTGTCGCCCACGTTGTCCGCGATTGTCGCGGGATTGCGCGGATCGTCCTCGGGAATGCCGGCTTCGACTTTGCCGACGAGGTCTGCGCCGACGTCTGCCGCCTTCGTGTAAATGCCGCCGCCGACGCGCGCGAACAGCGCCTGCGTCGAAGCGCCCATCCCGAACGTGAGCATTGTCGTCGTAATGAAAATCATCTTGTGCGTTCCCGTCGCCGATGCGTCCACCCAGTGCGCGCAGCAATCGAGAATGATCGCCCAAATGGAAATGTCGAGCAAACCGAGCCCGACGACGACGAGCCCCATCACCGCTCCCGAACGAAACGCGACCTTCAGCCCGGCGTCGAGCGATTCGCGCGCCGCGTTTGCCGTGCGCGCGCTCGCGTAAGTCGCCGTTTTCATGCCGAAAAAGCCTGCGAGCCCGGAGAAGAAACCGCCTGTCAGAAACGCCACGGGAACGACGGGATTTTGCAGCCCGTTCACGGCGAGCACGGCGAAAAGAATCGCGAGTGCCACAAAAACGATTCCGACGATTTTGTATTGTTGTTTTAGATACGCCATTGCGCCGGAGCGCACGTGGCGGGCGATTTCTCGCATCGTCGGCGTTCCTTCGTCGCACTGCTTCATGCGCCGATAAAAGTGCGCCGCGAACGCGAGAGCCACGACCGAAGCCGCGGGAACTGCCCAAAATATGGGCTGATTGATGATGTCTGTTTGCATAGTAAAAAGGGGTTTAAGCATCAAATTTTCCGCCGCAAAACTCGCTTTATTTTACTGCCGAAAAAATGTTTTTTCAATGCAAAGGAACCTCTGCCGACCGCCGTTTTTTCAAGAATCGAAAAGCTCGAGAACGCGGAGCGCGACGGCATCGGCGACGAGAAGCCCGCGCGCCGTCGGGCGCCACAAATTTTCGGGCGTCGCGGGATCGAGGTAGCCTTCCTCGCGCAACGCGTCCGCAAACGCGACGACGCGCGCGGGAACGGGAACGCCGAAGCGACGGGAAAGCGCGGCGATGTCGAAACCGTCCGCAAGCCGCAAACCGAAAACGAACGCGTCTTCCAAAAGCGAGCGCGGCGTGAGCGTCGCGACATCTTCTCGCGCGGGAACGCCGGAAGTGAGCGCGTCGAGCCAACGCGCGAGATTCGCGGGAGCGCGGAATCGCCGCCCGCCGCACTGCGACGCCGCAGAGGGGCCGTAGCCGAGCCATTCCGCCATGCGCCATGTATTCAGATTATGGATGCACGCGTGCCCGGGCTTCGCGTGATTTGCGACCTCGTATTGCACGTAGCCGGCATCGCGAAGTCGCGCCCACGTTTCGAGATAAAGTTGCGCCTCGCGATCGGGAGATTTTTCATCGGGAGAAAAATTCCCGGAACGTTGCAGTCGCGCGAACAGCGGCGCGTTTTCTTCAAGAATGAGGCAATACGCGGAAATGTGTTCGGGAGAAAGCGAAATCGCCGTGTCGAGATCGCGAGCCCAGCGCGCGGGATTTTCTCCGGGAACGGAAAAAATCAGATCGAAATTCACGTTGTCGAATCCCGCCTCGCGAATCATTTCGTAGGCGGCAAACACGCTCTTCGGCGAATGCCGACGCCCGAGCACGCTCAGCGTTCCCGCGTCAAACGACTGCACGCCCAGCGAAATCCGATTCACGCCGCGTTCCCGCAAAACGCGAAGTTTGTCCGGCTTGACGGTTCCGGGCGCGAGCTCGACGCTCCATTCCGCGGGAACGTTCCCGCCGTTCGCCGCGACGAGCAGCTCCGCAAGCCGCGCGAATTTTTCCGCGGAAAGCACGCCCGGAGTTCCGCCGCCGATATAAAACGTCTCCGCCGTGCGCGGGAACGGCACGAGTTGCAGTTCCCGCTCCACGCCGGCGAGCCACGCGTCCACGCTCGCGCGATGCGGTTCCTCGCGATAAAACGCGCAGTAGTCGCACGCCGTTCCGCAAAACGGCACGTGAACATAAACGCCGAAAGGAACGGAAGCGTCCACCTTGCAACTTTTTTTGAATTTTCGGAAATGAATGCGGGAAAAATTCCGTCAATCTTCCGAATCCGCGTGCTTCCCGGCGATCCCGCGCGCGATCAGAACAATTCCGAGAAAGGCAACGAGATGCCCGAACACTTTCGCGACGAACACGGCGTTAGCGTGAACGCTTTCCAGTTCCGGAGCAACAAAGCGAGCGACGACGACGCCCGCCAACGCGACCAACGTTCCCGAAATCCAAAATCGAGGAATTTTTTTCATGCGAACAAACATTGCCCGAAAGCCGCGTTCCCGCAAAATAAAAAAATCGGCGAACCGAATGTTCGGCAAAATGCGGCTGCCGCCCTACACCTTTTTTCGCCCGCAGCAAAAAAAACGGACTCCCGCGGGAACGCCGCAGAAATCCGTTTTTTCGAAAGAAACGAATGCGCCGAGTGCCTCAACCGCTGATCATCGGCACGAGCGCAATGTAAACGCCCGTGAAAATCGCCGTGGTGATGACGCCGGAAATGTTGATACCGAGCACGTCGGGAAGAACGATGATGTCGGGAGCGACGCGGGAAATTTCCTTCTGGGCGATTTTCGCGCAAGTCGGCACGCAGGAAATGCCGGCGATGCCGCAGACCGGATTGAAGCGGCGCCCTGTCAGCATATACATGATGTAGCCGCCGATGATGCCGCCGACGGCGGAAACCGTGAGCGCGAAAATTCCGAGCACGAGCAGGATCAGCACTTTTTCGTCGAGCAACGTCCGCGCACTGCAAAGCAATCCGAGAATGAGCCCGAGGAAAAATGTTCCGCCGTAGAGAAATACCTGATCGATGAGCCGAATGAACGACTGGATTCCCGCTTCGCGCACCGCGATCCCGACGAAGAGCGAGCAGAACAGCGGCGCGCCCACCGGGAAGAGCAGGCAAAGCACCGTGCAGGTGACGACCGTGAACGCGATTTTTTCGTTCGCCGTGACCTTTATCGGTTTCTTCGTAGGTTTGTTGCGCACCTTGCGGAGCGATTCGGGAACGAGGAAACGAATCAGGAACGGATACGCGCCGTATGTGATGCCGAGATAAAGGTAGGCAACCACCGTGACGGGAACGAAGAGATCCTTGGCAAGTTTCAGCGAAGTGAACAGCACCATCGGACCGTCCGCCCCGCCGACCATCGCGATCGACGCCGCTTCGCCGTAGTCGAGCCCGCAGGCGATCGCAACCGGGAACGTGACAATCGTGCCGAGCTCCGCACAGAACGCGACAAACATGCTTTGGAACGGGCGCGCCATCAGGAAGCCCACGTCCAAAAGCACGCCGATGCCCATAAAGATGAAACAGGCGATGAGATTGTTGCTGAACGCGTAATTGTAAATCGGCTGAATCCAGTCTTTCTGCATCAGCGCGACGAGATTCGTTTCGCCCTGAACGAGCGGCTCGACGTTGAGATCGCCTTGAAGAACGACGTTCCCGCGAAGCTCATTCTGCGTTGCGCCGTCGATGATGCTCAGCTTGCCTTTTTTGAGAAAACCGACGAGGTCGGACTTTTTTTCTACGCGAATATACTTGTCCGACTGCACCGATTTTTCGGCAAAATCCGCATCGCCGACCACCGTGAAATAACGCACGTCGGAACGATTTTCGGAATTAATCCAGCGCGCTTCGGAAGCGCGTTCGGACTCCACCGCCGTCGTCGGGTCAAGATAAAGATTGCCGGCGTTGGCGACAATCATTCCGAGCCCCATCGGAATCATCAGCAACGGCTCGAGCACGCCTCGTTTTCCGAGAAAAACGAGAACGCCGCCGAGAATAATAAGACCGATGCCCGTCCAGCAAAGCACGGAAGGAGAATCGACGAGCGTCGTGATGCCTTCGAAAAGGCGTCTGACGATGTCTGTAATGTCAATGTTGTTCATGGGGTTTTCTTTCGGAATGCGGGAACGGCGCAGAACAGGAAATGCGCAACCGCGCACTCATGCCGCCGAAACCGCGTTCCCGCAGCTCAGCCCTTTTTGCTGAAAATATGCAGAAACAGGTAAATGCCTTTCACAAGAATCGCGAGCACAACGGCGACGAGCGCCGCAATCAGCACGATCCACGGAAGCCAGTTCAGCGCCGTTTCGAGCGCCGCCTCGTTGGAGACCGGAACCGCAGTCGTTGTTTCCGCAAGCAGTGAGAACATAAACGCCTCCGCGAAAAATTAGGAAATGACCGCGAGAATTTGACCTTCTTCGACGCCGTCGCCGACGCTGACGTTGATCGCGGAAACCGTTCCCGACTTGTCCGCGTAGATGTAAGTGTTCATCTTCATCGCTTCAATCGTCAGGATCTGATCGCCGTCCTTGACCGTTGCGCCGACTTTCGTGTCGATCGAAACGACCTTGCCCGCGAGCGGGGAAGGCACGCCGGAAGCGCCGGCGGGAACGGCGGCGGGCGCAGGAGCCGGAGCCGCGGGAGCAGGTGCGGGAGCGGGAGCCGCAACGGGAGCGGAAATCGGAGCGGACGCGACAGGCGCCGGAGCCGCGGGAGCGGGTGCGGGAGCGGCGGGAGCCGGAGCGGCCTCGCCTTCGATTTCGACGGAGACCTCGTAAGTTTTTCCGTCAACGGTAACTTTAAGTTTCTTCATAACAGTATTTCTTTTTTAAGAGTGTAATTTTTTTTCGGATACGGAAAAAATCTCAGCGCGCAAGCGTGTGAGACGAATAAACCTGACGGCGTCCTTCGAGCGACCAAAGCGACATCAGCTGCTCAATGTCGGGAGCCTTCGCGGGAGCGACGTCCTTGATTGCATAACGGCGACCGCGCAAAGCAACGGCGACCGCGGCAGCAATTACCGCCATCACTTCCGGCGAAATCGCATTCGCCGCGGGAACGCGCGTCGCTGCGGGAACGGGTGCCGCCGCAGGAACCGGCGCCGCAACGGGCGCGGGAACGACCGGCGCAACAGGCTTGCGGAAGCTCGACATGTGCTCGGGATTCGGCGGGAACGCCGCCGCAATGGCGCGCCCCACCGCGGCGACAACGACAAGAAGAGCGACGGTGCCGACCAAAACCCAGCCGACCGTCCCCCAGTTGATTGTGCTCAAAAACACTTGGAAACTCATGATTTTGCGAAATTTTCTGTTTTCTTTTTTCGAAAAGCGTTCGGAAAAACGTTCCCGAAATTACAGCGGCATGTTGCCGTGTTTCTTCGGCGGACGCGTCGCGCGCTTCGAAAGCGAGGTGCGGAGCGCCTGCGAAAGCACCGCGCGGGATTGCGCAGGCGTAATCACATCGTCCACAACGCCGTTGGCGGCGGCGCGATACGGCGTCGCAAACTGCGCGCTGTATTCATCCGCATAAACCGCGGCGCGAGCCTTGGACGCTTCTTTGCCGAGGCGTTCGGCTTCTTCTTCGGACTTGCCTTCCGCGAGCGCATCGGCTTTCGCCTTTTCGCCGGCGGCGTTGATGTCTTTCTTAAAGACGATGTTCGCCGCTCCCGCCGGTCCCATGACGGCGATTTCGGCGGTCGGCCACGCGAAAACGGCGTCCGCGCCGAGCGGCTTGGAGCACATGGCGATGTAAGCGCCGCCGTAAGCTTTGCGAAGCACAAGCGTAATCTTCGGCACCGTGGAAGCGGAATACGCGTGAAGCATCTTGGCGCCGTGGCGAATGATGCCGCCGCGCTCCTGCGCCTTGCCGGGCAGGAAGCCGGGAACGTCCACGAGCGTCACCAACGGAATGTTGAACGCGTTGCAGAAACGAATGAAACGCGCGCATTTGTCGGACGCATCGATGTCAAGCACGCCCGCCTTCATCGTCGGCTGATTGGCGACGATCCCGCAAACGATGCCTTGCAGACGCGCGAAGCCGATGACGGCGTTTTTCGCAAAATCCGCCATCACTTCGAAGAACGTGTTTTCGTCGAAAAGACGCGCGATGACTTTCTTCATGTCGATCGGCAACTTCGGATCGGCGGGAACGAGATCCGCCATTTCCGGATCTTCCTGCATGGAAACGATGGGCGTCGGCTGGTGCGGCGGATCCATCATGTTGTTGGACGGAAGATAGCTGAGCAAGCGACGCGCGATCTGGAGCGCGTGCGCATCGTCTTCGGCAACGAAATGAATATTACCGCTGATGGAAGCGTGCGCCGCCGCGCCGCCGATTTCGTCCATCGTGCACTGTTCGCCGGTAACCGCCTTGATGACTTCCGGTCCCGTGATGAACATTTGCGCGTTGGATTTCTTCATGATGATGAAGTCCGTCAGCGCCGGAGAATAAGCGGCGCCTCCCGCACACGGACCGGCGATGATGGAAATCTGCGGAACAACGCCCGACGCCTGAACGTTGCGATAGAAAATGTCGCCGAAACCTTTCAGCGCCATTTCGCCTTCGGGAATGCGAGCGCCTCCGGAGTCGTTGATGCCGATAATCGGCATTCCCATTTTGAGCGCGTATTCCTGCATTTTGCAGATTTTCTGCGCGTGCTCGTGCCCGAGAGAACCGCCCTGCACGGTAAAGTCCTGAGAATAAATCGCGACCGAACGCCCGTCCACATTGCCGATGCCGGTAACGACGCCGTCGCAGGGCAAATCTTTGCCCTTCATGCCGAAATCCTGACAATGATGCTTGATATGCATCCCGAACTCCATAAACGAGCCCGGCTGCACAAGACCCGCAATGCGGTCGCGCGCAGTCATCAGACCTTTTTTGCGACGCGCGTCAAGCTTGTCTTCGCCGCCTCCGGCGAGAGCTTTTTTGCGGAGCGATTCCAGATTTTCAATCAGTTCTTTCTTCATAAAATAGACCCTGTTTCTTTGGATAAAAAAGCGTTTCCGCGATGTTATCCGCGAGCGTCGAATTTTGAAAGAAAAAAAAGTTGACGAAAAATCTTGCGCGGGAACGCAAGTCGCTTTCCCGAAACGCAAATCGCCCGCAGTCAGCGCTTATGCGCGATGCGGGCGATTCAAAATGGCGCGCCCGCGAGGATTCGAACCCCGAACGAGTGATCCGTAGTCACTAGTGATATCCATTTCACCACGGGCGCGTTCAAAAATGTAAGACTCAGTAAAACCTTTTCCCTAAAACCGTGCAAGCATTTTTTTGAAAAAAAAACAAATAACGCAGTGCCTCACCAAAAACAACATCCCTTCGGTGTCGTTTTTACGTGAGGCACGGCGGGAACGGATTTTTTCGGCAAAAAAAAACCGAGGAGCTTTCGCTACCGGACTTTCTTGAAATTCTCGGAAAGGTCAACGC
>CAVFCB010000030.1:0-19160 GCA_963620895.1 Bacteroidaceae bacterium
CGTTCCCGTTCTTTTTGATTTCAAAACTTCGGCACATGGCGTTTAATTCCCGCTTCAACTTTTTTGAAAAAATTTCATTATGCTTCAAGCAGGTATCGTCGGACTGCCGAATGTCGGCAAAAGCACGCTTTTCAACGCGCTGACGCGTTCCCGTAACGCCGAGGCGGCGAATTATCCGTTTTGCACGATTGAGCCGAACGTCGGCATCGTCGAGGTGCCGGACGAACGTTTGGCGCCGCTCGCGAAAATCGCGAAAACGAACGTCATCGTTCCCGCCGTCATCGAATTTGTGGACATTGCGGGACTCGTCGCGGGAGCGTCCAAGGGCGAAGGGCTCGGCAACAAGTTTTTGTCCAATATTCGCGAAGTGGACGCCATCGTGCACGTTGTCCGCTGTTTCGACGACGACGATGTCATTCACAACATGGGCAGCGTCGATCCCGTGCGCGACATCGAAGTCATTACGACGGAGCTCGTGCTTGCCGACTTGCAATCCTGCGAAACGCAGCTCGACAGAAATTTGAAAAAAGTCAAAGGGCTGGACAAGGAAGCGGCGGCGAACGTCGAGCTTTTGAACCGTCTCATTCCGCATTTGAACGAAGGCAAGCCCGCCTCGACGCTCCCGTCGGCGAACGACGAAGATCGCGCGCGCATGAAAGGCTTTTTCCTGCTTACGACGAAGCCGGTGCTCTACGCCTGCAACGTGGACGAGGGCAGTCTCGCCGATCCGGAGAAAAACCGCTACGTTGCGGCGGTGCGCGACTATGTTGCGAAAAACCACGATGCCCGCACCTGCGTGATTTGCGCGCAAGTTGAAGCGGAGCTTTGCGATTTGTCGCCGGAAGAGGGCAAGGAATTTTTGGAAAGTCTCGGCGTTGCCGACAGCGGCGTTTCTCAACTCATTCGCCAAAGCTACGATTTGCTCGGGCTTGCGTCGTATTTCACCGCCGGCGAAAAAGAAGCGAAGGCGTGGACGTTCAAAAAAGGAATGACGGCACCGCAGTGCGCGGGCGTGATTCACACGGATTTCGAAAAAGGCTTCATCAAAGCGGAAGTCGTTTCCTACGAAGATCTCGTCGCCGCCGGTTCCGTTGCCGCCGCGCGCGAGAACGGAAAATATCGGCTTGAGGGCAAAGATTATCTTTTCAAGGACGGCGACGTTGCGCTCTTCCGCTTCGCGAATTAAGAACGCGTAAAGCTTTTCTCGTTCCCGTTTCTTTCCGCGTTCCCGCAACTTTGTCCTCGCCAAATTTCGGCGAGTTCTGATTTATTGCGGGCATGTTTGTGATTGTCCATTCCGGCGCGTTGGTCGGTGTTGAAGCCGTTCCCGTTCAAATCGAAATGAAGTCCGGGCTTCACGGCGATCCCGGAATTCGCGTGGTCGGGCTGCCGGATGCCGCCGTCAAGGAATCGACGGAGCGCGTGACGGCGGCGCTGATGAACGGCGGATTTTCGCTGACGGACACGCGCACGGTCATCAACCTCGCGCCGGGAGATTTGCGCAAGGAAGGACCGATCTACGATTTGCCGATTGCGCTTTCGATTTTGGCGACGTCGCGGCAGATGGATTTTTCACGGCTGGAAAATTTCGTGATTGCGGGAGAATTGAGCCTGAACGGGAACGTGCGTCCCGTGCGCGGCGGCGTTTCGCTGGCGCTGTTGGCGCGGCGGGAAAAGCGCGATCTGATTCTTCCGCGAAAATCCGCCGAGGAGGCGGCGCTCGTCGAGGGCGTGCGAGTTTATCCGGTCGAATCGCTCGCGGACTGCGTGAATTTTCTCAACGGAACATTGCCGCTCGCGCCGCTCACGGCGGAAAAAAGTCCGTTCCGTTCCCGCGGGAACGCGTTCGGCGTTGATTTTTCCGAAGTCAAAGGGCAGACGCAGGTGCGGCGCGCGGTGGAAGTCGCCGTTGCCGGCGGGCACAACATTCTCATGATCGGTTCTCCGGGTTCCGGGAAAAGCATGATCGCCAAGCGTATTCCGACGATTCTTCCGGAGCCGACGCTCGACGAATTTTTGGAAATTCTCGGAATTCATTCGGCGGCGGGAATTTCGCTTTCGGAGGAAAATCGCTTTTTCTCGCGTCCGTTCAGAAGCCCGCATCATACGATTTCCGATGTCGGGCTCATCGGCGGCGGGAGCGTTCCCGGACCGGGAGAAATTTCGCTCGCGCACAACGGCGTGCTTTTTCTCGACGAGTTCCCGGAATTCAAACGCTCGGCGCTTGAAGTGATGCGCCAACCGTTGGAAGACGGCGAAGTCAGCATTTCCCGCGCGGCGGGAAAAATCACGTTGCCGAGCCGCTTTATGCTCGTCGCGGCGATGAATCCGTGCCCGTGCGGCTATCTCGGCGACAAATCGCGGCAGTGCCGTTGCTCGCCCGTGCAAATTCAGCGCTACCGCTCGCGCCTTTCCGGACCGTTGCTCGACCGCATCGACATTCACGTCGAAGCGCCCGCGCTCTCGATCGACGAATTGCGCACCGCCGCGCCCGGCGAAAGCTCCGCCGCGATGCGGGAACGCATCGTTGCCGCGCGCGCCGTGCAGAGTCGGCGTTTCGCGGGAACGGCGTTGCGTTGCAATGCGCAAATGTCCTCGAAACAGTTGCGGGAAGTCTGTGCGCTGACTTCGGAGCAGGGATTGATTCTCCAACGGGCGATGGAACGCCTCGGGCTTTCGGCGCGCGCCTACGACCGCGTGCTGAAAGTCGCGCGCACGATCGCCGACCTCGCGGGAACGCCCGCAATCGAAACTTCGCACTTGCTCGAAGCCATCAACTACCGAAGCCTCGATCGCAATTCGCAATATTTCTGAAATCGAGGGAAACGTTTTCGTCGCCGCAAATTTTTTTTCGCCATGCCGACTTTCATCTACGTCGTCGTCAATCCGGACGGGAGCGAGGGTTCCCGGCTCGAAATCGAACAGGGCGTGAACGATGCTCCGCTTACGAAGCATCCGCTCACGGGAGCGCCGCTGCGGCGCGTTTTTTCTCCGCCGGGCTTGGTCACGCGATATTCCGAGGGCGAAATGAAACGCCGCACGACGGACGAAAAATACCTTTCCGCGCACGGTTTCACGAAATACGAGCGCGATCCCGCGACGGGCGTTTATCACAAGACGGCGGGAACGGATCCGAACGCGCCGGAGACGTTTCGCAAGCCGCGCGGGAACGAATTGCTCCCGCACGAGAATTCTCTTTTGCACGGCGAAGGCTGTTCCTGTTCCGCCTGTCGGAAAAAACATCGCGGGAACGCGTGAGCCGCGCGCATTTTTTTGTTGGATTGCAAAAACGGGGCAAGCGGTTAAATTCCCTTCTATGATTCCCCTGAAAAAACTGCTTCGCCGCGCGTCGTTCGCGTGCGCCACCGCTCCGTTTGCGTTCCCGCAATTTTCCCTTTCCGCGCTCGCCGCCGAAAACACCGCCGCCGGCGCCCGCCCGAACGTTATTTTCGTGCTCGTGGACGATATGGGCTGGGGCGATCTCGATTGCAATTGGGCTTACGGCGAAAAATTCGGGAACCGCGATCGCAAAAATCATTTCAATACGCCCGCGCTCGACAAAATGGCGAAAGAGGGCGTTCTGCTCGCGCGCCATTACACGGCGTGTCCCGTGAGCGCTCCCGCGCGCGCTTCGCTGATGACCGGCGTGCACCAAGGACACACGCGGCAAGTGCGCGACAACACGTTTGACACGCCGATCGCCAACGTGCACACGCTCGGTTCCGTTTTGCGCGAAGCCGGCTACGCCACCGCCGCAATCGGAAAATGGGGCATCGGCGGCGTCGGCAACGGTTCGACCGCCGCCACCGGATACGGACGCCCGCGGGAACGCGGATTCGATTATTTTTACGGCGTGTTCGACCACATGGCGGGGCATTTTCACTATCCCGCAAACAGCGGACGCTTCGTCTGGGAAAACGAAACGGACGTTTCCGCAAAGCTCAAAAACGGGAACGCCTACTCGACGGATCTTTTTACCGCGCGCGCCAAGGACTGGATCGTTCAGCAGAAAAAAGCCGCGCCGCGTCGCCCGTTTTTCCTGTTTCTCGCTTATCCCGCGCCGCACGGTTCGCTGCGCGTGCCGAGTTGCGCGTATCCCTCCGGCGGAGGTCTGCGCGGCGGCGTGCAGTGGACAAAAGACGGCACCGTGAACACCGCCGCGCCCAAGCTCGGCGCTCCCGATTCTTTCATTCATCCCGATAATAAAAAATTCGCGACCGACGCCGCGCGCCGCCATTCCACGATGATTCGCCGCGTGGACGACGCAATGGGCGATCTCTTCCGTTTGCTCAAAGATTTGAAAATCGACGACGACACGCTCGTCATTTTCACGTCCGACAACGGTCCGCACGACGAACCCGGCAACGACGCGAGCGCGAACGGATTTTTCGCTTCCGCTTCGCCGGCGCAGGATCCTTCGTTTTTCAAATCTTACGGAATGATGGACGGCATCAAGCGCGACTGCTTCGAAGGCGGCATGCGCGTTCCCGCGATCGTGCGCTGGCCCGCGCGCGTGCCCAAGAAAAAACTTTGCACCGCGCCTTCGCAGTTTCAGGACTGGATGGCGACGCTCGCCGATGTCGCCGGCGCGGAAATTCCCTCGCGTTCCGACGGCGTTTCGCTGTTGCCCTCGCTTACGGGCGTCGGCGAACAGTTTCCGGGGCAGATTTACTGCGAATATTCTTTCGGCGGGAACGCGTCTTCCCGCAGCGATTTTCTTCCCGCGCACCGCGGAGTTTCGCGGCGCAATCAGCTCGTCGTCTGGGTTGACGGCTACAAAGGACTCGCGCGAAATCTGAACGAACAATCGAAATTTTCCGGCGACGGCGCCGTTGTTTTCGAAATTTACGACACGCTGAAAGATCCGCAGGAAAAGAAAAATCTCGCGGGAACGCCGGGCTTCGGAGACGCGATGCAGAAAAAGTTTCGCGAAAAGGCGTTGCGTTCCCGCCGCGCTTTCGACGGCAAGGATCCGCAAAGCTACACGCGCGGACTCGATTTTTCGCAGAAAGTTTTCTTTGAAAAAAATCCCGTTCCCGCGCTCGACGGCGTTTCGACGCCCGCAGGCACAATCGCGGGAACCTGCAAATTTTTCTCCGCGAAAAAACCGTTCCCGTGGGTGCCGGATTTTCGCCAGACGCACCTGAAAGCCGTGGCGACGGAAAAATTTTCCGCGAAGCGCGGCGAGAATATTTTGCCGAAAACTTTTGTCAACGGACGCGGCGCGCGCGGTGTGCTTTTTGAAGGCACGATCGGCATTCCCGAAGCGGGCGAATACGTGTTCACGCTCCGAACCGATGCCGCGAAAGGCAGTCGCGCTTTCGTGCATCTTTACGATGCGCAGCTCGTGGATGCCGATAAAGACTACGTTGCAGGCGAGCTCGCGGATTCGTTCATGAACCTCGGCACGGAAAAGCCGAAAGGCACGCGCGGCGTTCGCCTTGCCGCGGGAACGCACTCAATTCGCGTGGAATACGTTTGCGCGGGAACGTCGGCGACGCCGCCGGAGCTTGTCATCGACTGGAAAAAACGCACGAAATAAAAACGGCGTTTTTTCGCGGCGACTAATTTTTCTTGCGGCCGAAAGTTGCGGCTTTCATCGCGGAGGCAAATTCGCGCAACGCCGTGCGCATCGCGGGAACGTCGTCGCGGTATTTTTTGATGAGCCGCACGACGGCGGAGCCGGAAATTGCGCCCGCGGTGCCGGCGTCGATTGCGGCGCGCACCTGCGCGGGTTCGGAAATTCCGAAGCCGAGCACGGGCGGCGGCGCACCGAATTTTTTCAGCGCGGAAAGCACGCGGTCAATCGGCAAACCGGCGCGCGATTCCGTTCCCGTGACGCCCGCGCGCGAAAGCAGATAGGTGTAGCCGTTCCCGAATTTTGCAACGGCGCTCAGCGTTTCTTCGTCGGCGTTGGGCGGAGCGATGAAAACGAGCGGCAGTCCCGTTTTCGCGGAAATTTCGCGGAACGGCGCACTCATTTCCACGGGAACGTCGGCGATGAGCAACGAGTCCGCTCCCGCCGCAAGCGCATCGCGGAAAAATTTTTCTTCGCCGCGGCGCACGATGAGATTTGCGTAAACGAGAAGCCCGATCGGCAACTCCGCGTGGCGGCGGCGAATTTCGGCGATGAGCGCAAAGCAGTCGTCGATGCGCGTTCCCGCCGCGAGCGCGCGATTGTCCGCTTCCTGAATCGTGGGACCGTCCGCGAGCGGATCCGAAAACGGGAATCCGAGTTCGAGCGCGTCCGCGCCGCCTTCGACGAGCGCTTCAATCGCTTCGAGCGAAGCTTGTTTGTTCGGGTCGCCGAGCACGACGAACGGCACGAACGCGCCTTCGCATTTTGCTTCAAGCGAGGAAAAAAGTTTTTGGTAACGCATTTTCAGGCAAGATTAAAAAGTTTCATTACGGTTTCGAGATCCTTGTCGCCGCGCCCGGAAAGGTTGACGATGAGAATCTGTTCCTTGTCGGGATTTTCGTGAATCATTTTCAGCGCGTGCGCGAGCGCATGCGAAGATTCAAGCGCGGGAACGATGCCTTCCTCGCGGCAAAGAGCGCGGAAAGCGGCGAGCGCCTCGGCGTCCGTCACGTTCACGTATTCCGCGCGTCCGGTCTTCGCAAGAAACGCGTGTTGCGGGCCCACGGCGGGAAAATCCAGCCCGGCGGAAACGGAGTAAGATTCCTGAATTTGCCCGTCGGCATCCTGCATGAGCGGCGCGCGCATTCCGAGATAAATTCCCGTGCCGATGTTCCCGCCGCCGGAAATCGCGGCGCCGTGTTGTCCGGTTTCGACGCCTTTCCCGCCCGGCTCGACGCCGATGAGCCGCACGCTCGGTTCGTCGATGAAATCCGCAAAAATCCCGATCGCGTTGGAGCCGCCGCCGACGCACGCGAGCACGGCATCGGGAAGCCGCGATTCTTTTTTCAGGCATTGCGCTTTGGCTTCTTCGCCGATGACGCGCTGAAATTCGCGCACGATCGTCGGGAACGGATGCGGTCCCGCCGCCGTGCCGAGCAGGTAATGCGTGTCGGCGTAGTTCGCCGTCCAGTCGCGAATCGCTTCGTTGCACGCGTCTTTGAGCGTGCGCGAACCGGTCTTAATCGGCACGACTTCGGCGCCGAGCAATTTCATGCGGAAAACGTTCGGGCGCTGGCGCTCGCAATCTTTTTCGCCCATGTAAACGCGGCATTTCAGACCGAGCAACGCGCACGCGATCGCCGTCGCGACGCCGTGTTGCCCGGCGCCGGTTTCGGCGATGATGCGCGTTTTGCCCATGCGTTTTGCGAGAAGCGCCTGCCCGAGCACCTGATTCGTTTTGTGCGCGCCGCCGTGCAGAAGATCTTCGCGTTTGAGATAGAGTTTCGTGCGCGTTCCCGCGGTGAGATTTTTCGCGAGCGTGAGCGGCGTCGGGCGCCCCGCAAATTCGGTGAGCAGTTCGCGCAATTCCGCGCGAAACGCGGGATCTGCCTGCGCTTCAATAAATGCGCTTTCGAGCTCGCACAGCACGGGAACGAGAATTTGCGGAATATACATTCCGCCGAATTCTCCGAAGAACGGATTGAGTTTCGTATTCATAATTTTTTTGAAAAAGAAAAAGTTAAAAATTTTTTATCGCGTCGAAAGCGGCGCGGATTTTTTCCGCGGATTTTTCGCCGGGCGCGAGTTCGACGCCGGAATTGAAATCCAGTCCGAGACAGCCGACGCGATGCGCATCGCGCGCGTTTTCCGGAGAAATTCCTCCTGCGAGCAAGGCGCGGCGTTTCAGCGATTCCGGGATTTTTTTCCAATCGAAAACCGTTCCCGTGCCGCCGCGTCCGCTGTCGAGCACGAAGCGATCGAACGCCGCCGCCGTCGTTTCGGGAACGCGAAACGCGTTTTCTGCGTCCGCGCTCAACGCTTTCCAAATCTGCGTTCCCGCGGGAAGTTTTTCGCGCAAACGCGCGGCGAAATCCGCGTCTTCGTCGCCGTGAAGTTGCACGGCGAAAAGTCCGAGCGCGTGCGCCGCGTCCGCGATTTCCTCACGCGTCTGATTTCGAAAAACGCCGACGAAATCGAGGTTCGGCGTTCCCGCGACGATTTCCGCCGCGCGTTCCCGCGAAATGCGGCGCGGAGATTTTTCCGCGAAAATCAGTCCGCCGAAAAGCGCTCCCGCGTCGCGCGCCGCGCGGGCGTCTTCCGCGCGCGTCAGCCCGCAAACCTTGTTTTCTCCGAAGATCAGCGCACGGCAGGCGCGATCGAGATTGCGTTCCCGCATCAGCGTTGTGCCGACTAAAAACGCATCGGCGAAAGGCGCCGTTGCCAGCGCGTCTGCGTGCGAGCGGATTCCGGATTCGGCAACGCGCACGGCATCCGCGCGCACGGCACCGGAGAGTTCCCGCGTGCGTGCGACGTCGGTTTCAAGCGTGCGCAGATTGCGATTGTTGATGCCGATTACGCGTGCGCCGAGCGCGTTCGCGCGTTGCACGTCTTCCGGCGAATCCGCCTCGGTGAGCACGCCCATTTTGAGCGAATGCGCGAGCGCGGCGAGTTCGGCGTAGGTCGCATCGTCGAGCACGGAAAGCATGAGCAGCACGGCGTCCGCGCCGAGGCTTCGCGCGAGAAAAATCTGATACGGATCGATGACGAATTCCTTGCAGAGCACGGGTTGCGGCAGGCGCGCGCGCACGAGCGGAATGTTTTCGTAGCGTCCTTGAAAAAATTTTTCATCGCAGAGCACGGAAACGGCATCCGCGTATTTCGCGTAAACATCGGCAATCGCCGCCGGATCGAAATCCGCGCGGATGAGCCCTTGCGAAGGCGAAGCTTTTTTGCATTCGAGAATGAACGCGGGAACGCCCGCGCGCTTCCGACGTTCGAGCGCACCGTAAAAATCGCGATCGCTCGGCGAAACGTTCCCGCGAAAGCTCGCAAGCGGACGGGAACGCTTGCGCACGACGAGTTCTTCGCGCTTGGCGGCGACGATTTTTTCGAGAATATTCTCTCCTCGCTCCTCCATCATCTCTCCTCTATTTATTCGTGAAATCGACGATTTCCCGAGCGCGCGTCCACGCTTTTCCGGAGGCGAGCGTTTCGAGCGCGAGCTTTGCGCCTTCGGCGAGCGTCGCGACGTTCCCGTTCATGTAGAGCAGCGGCGCGACATTTGCGGCGATCGCGGCATTGTGCGCCGCCGAACCGTTCCCGCGCAGAATCGCTTCGGTGATTTTGCGATTTTCTTCGGGATTGCCGCCGAGCACGCTTTCCTGCGGGAACGCGGGAAGTCCGAAGTCGTCCGGCGAAAGTTCGTATTCGCGAATTTCGCCGTTCGGGAGCAGTTCCGCGCACTGCGTTTTTCCGCTGACGGAAACTTCGTCGAGCCCGTTCCCGTGAACGACCATCGCGCGCCGCAGTCCGCGCTGTTTCAGCGTTTCCGCAATCGGGCGGACGAGGGCGGGCGAATACACGCCGAGGAGCATAAACGTCGGGCACGCGGGATTGATCAGCGGGCCGAGCACGTTGAAAATCGTGCGCGTTTTCATCGCTTGGCGCACGGGCGCGGCGTAGCGCATTCCGCCGTGATAATACGCGGCGAAAAGGAAACAGAAGCCGAAGCGGTCGAGGCATTCCCGCGCGGCGACCGGCGAAATCGAAATTTTTACGCCGAGCGCGTTGAGCAAATCCGACGAACCGGATTTCGACGAAACGCTGCGGTTGCCGTGCTTGGCGACTTTTACTCCGCAGGTCGCCGCGACGAGCGCCGACGTCGTCGAAATGTTGATGGTGCCGACGCCGTCGCCGCCGGTGCCGACGATATCGCAGAATTCGTAATCCGGGCGCGGGAACGCGCGTGCATTTTCGGAAAGCGCTTGCGCCGCGCCGCTGATTTCCTCCGGCGTTTCGCCTTTGAGTTTGAGCGCAGTCAGAATCGCCGCAAGCGTCGCGGGCTCGACGTTCCCGCGAATGACTTCCGTAAAGAGTTCGCACGACTGCGGCGCCGAAAGATTTTTCCCCGCGTAGAGCAGGTTGAGCAACGCCTGCACGTCCGCGCGTCGCGATTCGCAGGAAACGAGATCAAGCGTGCGCCGCAGCAACTCGGAACCGTTCGGCGACATGATCGATTCCGGGTGAAACTGAAATCCGACAACGCGATCCGCGCGGTTCATCACCGCCATCGCCGTGCCGTTGCACTGCGCGATGACTTCGAGCGTCGCGGGAACGACCGTCGCCGCGAGCGAGTGATAACGGGCAAAGGGCAACGGATTCGGCATGCCTTCGAACGGACCCGTTCCCGTGTGCGAAATCAGCGAGCTTTTGCCGTGCATGATTTCCGGCGCGGGGCCGACAACGCCGCCGTAGAAACGGCAAATCGCCTGATGTCCGAGGCAAATGCCGATAATCGGAAATTTGCGGTGGCAAAGCGCGATCAGCCGCAACAGGCAACCCGCTTCGTCGGGCGTTCCCGGACCGGGCGAAATGACGAGGATCGGATCCTTCGCCTCTTTCATTTTTTCGAAAATTTTCTCTGCCGCGATGCTGTTGCGATAAACGCGAACATCGTGCCCGGCGGAGCGAAATTCGTCCACGAGGTTGTAGGTGAACGAATCGAAGTTATCGAGCAGGAAGATTGTCTTACTCATGGAATTTGCGTATTGAAATTTTAATTGCGAAATTTTTCCGAAAAGAAAATGCGGGAACGTTATTCGGTGAACATCAGTTCCTTGCCTTGCGCCTGCGCGACGGCGACGAGCGCCGCCATCGCTTTGTTGCGGGATTCGTCCGCTTCGTTTTGCGGCACGGAATCGAGCACGACTCCGCCGCCCGCCTGCACGGTGGCGACGCCGTTTTTCACGAACGCGGAGCGAATGAGAATGCACGTGTCCATATCGCCGTTCCCGGTGAGATAACCGATTGCGCCGCCGTAGCTGCCGCGGCGTTCCCGCTCGACTTCGCGGAGCAGCTCCGTCGCCCGAATTTTCGGCGCTCCCGTGAGCGTGCCCATGTTCATGCACGCGAGGTAGGCGTGAAGCGCGTCGAGATCGTCGCGCAGTTCCGCGACGACGTGCGAGACGAGGTGCATCACGTGGCTGTAGCGATCGACTTTGAGCAATTCGCTCGTGCGGCGCGTGTTCGGCTTCGCGATGCGCGCGAGGTCGTTGCGCGCGAGATCGACGAGCATCAGGTGTTCGGAAAGTTCTTTCGCGTCCATGCGCAATCCGAATTCGACGCGCGAATCGAGGTCGCAGTCAATCGTGCCGTCGGCACGAAAACCGCGTCGCCGCGTTCCCGCAATCGGGTAAAGCTCGACGAGCCGCGTCGCCGCCGTGAATTTTACGGAGATTTCCGGCGAAGCGCCGAAAACGGTGAACTCGCGGTCGTCCACGTAAAACATATACGGGCTCGGATTATTCCTTTTGAGCGCGCGGTAGGCGGCAACGGGATTCGGGCACGCCGCGCGGAACGTGCGCGAAGGCACGACTTGGAAAATGTCGCCTTTGCGGATGAAAGTTTTGAGATATTCGACTTCGGCGCAGTAGGTTTTATCGCTTTTGCCGAGCGCGACCGGGAGCGTTCCCGTCGCCGTCACGGCGGGCGCATTTTCGGGAACGAAGTTTTCGCAAGCCTGCGCGAGCGCCTTCGTGCGTTCCCGCAGACGCTCACGCTCGGATTCCGGCGCACCGTCAATCAACAGCGAAAAAATCTCCGTCGTGCGCGCAACGTGATTGAGTTTTATCGCCGTTTCCGCGAGGTAAAAAAGAAAGTCCGGGCACGTGTTTGCGCCTTCGGCGACGGCGGGCAATTTTTCAAAAACTTCGACGAGATCGTAGCCGAAAATTCCGCCGAGCAAAAAGTGCTCCGGCGCGTCTTTCGGCGAAAGCTCTTCGCGCAGGGCGCGCAACACGTCGAGCGGAGAACGGGCGCGGAGGCGGGTTTCTTCGTCGAGCTCGGCGTCAATCGGCGGGAACGCGAAGGCGAGCTTCGTCGGGCTTTCCGCCTCGGCGGGAACGTCCGCAAGCGCCTTGCGCAAATGCGGGAACGCCGCCGCGCCGTTTGCGGAGAGCGCTTCGACGACCACGCGCCGCCCGCGGCATTCGACGCGCAGACACGCGTCGGCGAGAATCAGGCTCTGCGTTCCCGCGTGCGTCGTGATGTCGGCGGATTCGAGCAGCAACGTGTTCGCGGAGGCTCCGCGCCGCACGCGCTCGTAGAGACCGAGCGGTTCTTCGACGTATTTTGCCGAAATTTTCGGAAGTTGAATTTGCGTGTTCATTTTTGAATTTTTTTTCGTGGAATCGTTATTTTTTGAAAAGAAAAACCCGCTTCGTTCGGAAGCGGGCATTCGTGAAAAACGTTTCGTTTATGCGGAAATTCTTGCGAAAAATTTTACGCGGCAAGCGAACGCCCGTCTTCGAAAGAGGGACGCCACCACCAAATGTTGCGGAAATTGCGAGTCATGCAAAACAAATTTTCCGAAAGGAAACTCCTTCGCGTTTCAACCGTCAAGATTTTTTTGCGGGAACGCGATTTTGCGTTCCCGCAGAAAAAGCTTGCATCAACTGGGGGGGGGGTAGCGTAGTATTTTAAGCCATGAAAAAACTCGTGGCTTCCCTTATCCCTTTTGTCGGAATTCCGCTTTGCGCATTTGCGGAATTGGTCGTTACGCCGTTCGGCGTTTTCGATCCCGAGGAAAACGTAAAAATTTCCTTCAACGTGAAAACGGACTCCGGCGTGCAAACGCGTTCCCGCATCGTCAAAGGCGAAAAAGTTTCGGACAAAAAGAAGCTGGACGATTTTGTCGAAAAAATCGGCGGCGTAAAATTCGTGCTCTCGCCGGAAACTGCGGAAACGATTGAATCCGAAAAAACGTTTTGCATCAGGACGCGTCCGGATTTGCGCGCGACGGCGACGTCTTTTCGCACGAAAATTTTCAGTCGCGTAAAATCTCAACTCATCGTCGAAACGCGGAAATATTATTTGGAAAATATTCCGAACGCGACGTTCCCGAACGGCAGTTTCTTCAATCCTGCGGGCGGTTCGATGGTGCTCGTCGGCAAAGACAAAAAACCGATAGGAACGCTGATTATTTCTTACTCCGTGAAGTTTGAAAATCCGGAGCTTCGCGATTTGGAATCCGCCGAGTTCGTGACGATTTCCGACATTCCCGATACGTGGGAGAAACTTCCCCGCACGCGCGCGGCGGAATATTACCCGGAATGGCGCGATGCGCGGCTTCCGAGCGGCGAAAAAGTCTGCTACAAAAATTTCGGGAAAACGTATCGCGTCGTTGCGTGGCGCGGGGACGTGACCGTGAATTACACGTTCAACAAATTGACCGAAGGAGACTGAGTCGTGAGAAATTATTTTCGGCTTGTCGTCGTCATTTATGCCATTGTCATCGCTGTCGCGGTCGGTTTTTTCATCGCGGGAACGAAATATCTGGCGCGCTGTTGGTCGTCCGTTCCCGAAAAAACCGAAGTGAAAATCGATCCGCAGGAACGAGAGAGAAGGGCGCGGCTCGCCGAGTTGCGCGAAGAAATTTCCGTCGCGCGCGACGAAAAATTTGCCCTCGAAAAATCCCTGAAACGCCTTCTTTCGGAATCGGAAAGCGGCGTGTTGCCGTTTGCGGGAACGGAGGAGACGCCGGAACAGACGCAGCTTCGGCTCGACGCTTACGGGAAGGAAAAAGCGAAATTCGCAGCGAAGAAAAAATCGGCGGAAGCGCAGCTCAAAGAACGGCGTTCCCGCATTCGTTCGGTGGAGAAAAAAGTCGCGGAAGCGGAGGCGACGGAAGCGTTTCGCGAAAGGGTTTTCGACTATCGCGATGCCGTGCGCAGGGAATACGCGGGAACGCCGGTGTTTCGCCGCGCCGCCGTCGAAAAAAAGTTGAGCGTTGCCGAGCGGCAATGCATGCAAATCGAAGAAAACGCGCGACAGCTCGAACGTTTGCGTTCCCGCATGCAAAAGGAACGCGCACGCGAACGGGAAATTTCAGACAGAATCGATGCCTGCACTTTCGAAATCGAGATTTGCGAAAACGCCGAAAAAATGACGCGGGAAATTTCTGAAATCGCCGAAAAAATAAAAAATCTCGAAGCGGAAATTTCGAAAATCGAAAACGCAAACGGCGAAAAAAATAACGCGGAGGATTCTCATGAAAACGATATCAAATAAGGCACGCTACGAAATCGAAATGGAGCTTTACGAGACGAATCAGAAAAGCGAATTCGTCGGCTCGACGGAAAACACGACGGACGGGCTTGTCGTGCGCATTCTTTGCGATACGGAATATCGGCTGAAACATTTTTTCATTCCGATGTTTCGCCGCGCGGCGAAACGTTCGGGAACGCGGTTTTCCGTCAAATGTGAACACAACGAGAAAAAAGAAATCAACGCCGTTTCCGCAACGTTCACGCCGTCGCTTTTCTCGCGGATTTTCGGCGGAAAATAAAAGACTTCGGCGGGAACGCCGAAGTCTTTTGTCGTTGCGCGGACACCGTGGTGCCCGCGGTTTCGTGTGCGCTCAGAGCGCGCGGAGCGGATAGATTTCCGCGATTGTGCCGAAGCCGCCGACTCCGTCGAGAATGACGAGTTTCAACGCGGACGTCGTGCGCGGCGGGAACGCGATTTTCTTCAATTCGCGCGAGGGATTTTGCTCGGAAAATTCGCCGATTTTTTCCCATTCGCCGGCGGAATTTTTCGCGAAGAGCTCGGCGCGTTTCACGTTCCCGTTGTCGCCGCTTTGGCGCGGCAGGAACGCGAAGCCGGCGAGCGCGGTCGGCTTGGCGAGTTCGACGGAGATTTCGAACGGCGGCGCGTCCTTGGTCGGCGCGTAGCGGCTGTGCCAGTAGGTATCGACGTCTTCGTCGATCAGCGCGGAAGCATCGCCGTCGGCGCCGCGTCCGTGTTCGCTGCTTGCGGAAACCGCCGCGATCGCGTCTGCGGGCAGGGCGTTTTCCGTTCCCGGTTCGACGATGCGCGTGAGTTTCAGCGAGGAAATTTCGACGTTGCCGTTTTCCGCGCCGACTTTTTCGAGCGGGAACACGAAGGTCGAGAATTTGTGCGAAGCCGGGAACGCGTCGCGCACGGGAGCGCCGATTTTTACGCCGTCGGCAAAGAGCGTGAGCGTGCGATTTTTCGCGACGAGTTTGAGCGTGACTTCACGGTCGGCGGGCAGCGAGTAGTCGAAAGAATAGCTCCACGTGTCGCGCGTGATTCCGACTTTGCCGTCGCTTGCGCGCACGGCGACGAGCGTTCCCGTCGGACCGGAGAAGATTGTTTGATCGCCGGCGGATTCGCCGATTTTTTTCACGCGAAGTTCGGCGATGTAGTTCGGCGCGATGCCGAGCAGTCCGGTCGTGATGCTTTTGCCTGCGGGAACGCTTTTTTCGAGAGCGAAAAGCGTATCGCCGTCGGCGTTTTTCACGGTGTATTCCGGATTGGTCAGCGGCGGGAACGCAACGCTTTTCACCGTGCGCATGAAGTCGCGATAGGAAGCGTCGTCGCCCGTATTCCATGTTTTTTCGGCGAAGACGGCGCAGTTTTTGCGAATGCGGTCGAAGAGGTCGAAATCCGTCAGCCCGGTGTCTTTGCGGAACGAATTGTCGTTCCAAAGTGCCCATTGTGCGCCGAGGAGTTTGGGCATCCCGGCGATGACGGGAACGTTCCCGAACGTGTGCGGTTGCCACGCCGGCGAGTAAAGGAAGGGCAGGTCGAGCAGGTCGCCGTAGCCGCCGACGTTCCCGGTTCCGTTGGGCACGACGTAGCTTGTGCCGTCGAGAATGTTCACGAGGTCGAAACCGTGTTCGAGCGCGAGGTGCGGATTTTGCCAACCGAGATTCCACACGTCGATCTGTGCGCCGGTGCCGTCCACGGGCGTTTTCCCGCGTTTTACGGAAAGGCTTCCCCAAAGGCGCGGCGTGTGCCCGCGGGATTTCACGTATTTGAGCATCGCGTCGGCAAAGGCGCGGTAGTCTTCGGCGTTCCCGTAATATTCGTCCGTGCCGATGTGCACGACGGCGTCGCGGAAGACGGGTTTTTCGCCGTTTTTGCCGGGCAGCAGATATTCATCGAAAACGGACTGCACGAAATCGAGCGTTTCTTCGCGGAAAGTTTTTCCCGTGGCGGGATCGAAGATGTCGTCGGACGCGTCGAGCATCGCCGTGCGTTCGACGTCGTGCGGCTTGGAAACTTTTCCGCGATACATCAGCTCGGGGCGAACGCGGATGAAGCTCATCGCGTGCCCGGGAACGTCGAATTCGGGAACGATGCTCACGCCGTAGAGTTTTGCTTCGTCGATGAGCGCGCCGAATTCCTGCTTGGTGTAAAAAAGGTCTGACGCGGTGAGCGGCGTGCCGTTTTTGCCGACGACATCGGATTCGAGGCGAAACGCGGTCGGCGCGGCGGCGAGCACTTCGGCGCGCGCGGCGGCTTTCTGCTCGTCGGTCGCATCGCGGGTGTCCGGCGTGCCGGTGTATTCGTACATCCAGATGAAGTTGTCGTTCAAATGCAGCTGAAAATCGTTCATCTTGTAGTAAGACATCGTGCGCATGACATTGCGCACGGCTTGCATTGAAGCGGGTTTGCGCCCGATGTCATACATGAATCCGCGCAACGGATACTGCGGGTAATCGACGGCGATGCCGCACGGGAACGTGTTTTCGTGACGGCGGAAAACCTGCAAAATCGTGCGCGTGCCCCAGAATGCGCCGAGCGAATCGACGGCGGTGACGGTGAGCGCATTGCTCAGCGCAACGATCCCGTAGCCTTCCTTGCCGAGGCAGGCGGCGTCGGCATTTTCCGGAGCGGCGATGAGCGTGATATCCGCTTTGCCCGGACGCGGCGTGTTGACGACCGCGACTTTTCGCCCGAAAATTTCCGAAAGTTCCGCCGCGAAAAGCTCCGCGCGTTCCCGCAGGGACGGCGTTCCGACGTTTGCGTATTTTTCGGGAACGACGACTGCGAAATCCGCCGCGGGAACGAACGCGCCTTCTCCGCCGTGCCATTCCTGCAACGCGGGAACGACGGCGGGCTTTGCGTTGCGCGGCGCATCGGGCATATTCGCAAAATTCGGATCCACGGGAACGGCAACGTCGAATGTCGCCGTTTGCGCGGTGCCGCCGGAAGCATCGCTCAACTCGAACGTGAGTTTCGTTGTCTTGGGCGAAATCGGGCGGCGAATTTTTCCGTCAAAATCGACGAGTTGCTCATACGTCGTTCCGATGATTTTCGCTTTTACGCCGGCGGGAAGATTTTTGTAAGCGAGCGTTTCTCCGGAAAGGTCGAGATTCGCTTCCGGCGAGAACGTCGCGGCGAGTTCCTTCGCGGACGCGGCGGCGTTTTGCGCGAACGCGGGAACGGCAACGAGGGGAAGATTTTCCGCACCGGCGAATCCGGCGAGGGCGAGCGCCGCAAGCGCGGCGACGAGGGGCGTGGATTGTCTCATGGTATTTTTTTTGATTTTTGAAGTTGTTTTGATGGGGAAAATTTTTGCGCGGGAGCGGCGCGTTCCCGCGTTATTCGTCTTTTTTCTGCGGACCGGAAACGTAATCCGGTTTCAGCGTCGGAAAGAGAATCGTTTCGCGAATGTTTGCGCAACCCGTGAGCAACATGCAAAGGCGATCGACGCCGACGCCCATTCCGCCGGCGGGCGGCATGCCGTGTTCCATCGCGACGAGGAAGTCTTGGTCGATTTTCTGAATTTCTTCGCCTGCCTGCAGCTCAAACATTTTGCGTTGCGTGATCGGGTCGTTCTGCTCGGAGTAAGCGGGAGCGATTTCCTGCCCGTTGATGCAAAGCTCGAAAACGTCGATGACGCTCGGATCCTTTTCGTTGATTTTCGCGAGCGGGCAAAGTTCTTTCATGATGTGCGTGACGAATGTCGGCTGAATCAGATTCGGCTCGATGAGTTTGCCGTAAACTTCGTTCGTCACTTCGTAGTCTTCCCAGTCTTCACGCGGATCGGGCACCATCAAATCCTTGTTTTTGAGTTCTTCGCCGCGCGCGGCCGCTTCCGCTTTCGCGCGGGAACGGATTTCGTCCGCCATGCGTCGGCATTCGGCGATTTTTTCCGCCTTGGAAAGTTCGAACCAATCGGCGCGTCCCGTGCGTTCCCGCACGAGATCTTTGTAGTCGGCAACGCGCCATTCGCCGCCGAGCTCGATAATCTGCCCGTCGTAGCGCTTAATCGTCGTCGAGCCGATCACGGTTTTGCAAAGATGCTGAATCATTTCGCGAATGAGCGTCATCATGCCTTCGTAATTCGAGTAGGCCTGATAAATTTCCAGCATCGTGAATTCCGGATTGTGGCGGCGGTCAATGCCTTCGTTGCGGAAAACGCGCCCGATCTCGAAGACGCGCTCGATCCCGCCGACGAGGCAACGTTTCAGGTGCAGTTCGAGCGCAATGCGCAGGTAAAATTCGCAGTCGAGCGCGTTGAAGTGCGTGATGAACGGCCGCGCCGCCGCACCGCCCGCAATCGGATGCAACGCCGGAGTTTCGACTTCGACGAAATCTTTCGCCCAAAGAAATTTGCGGATTTCCGCGATGATTTGCGAGCGTTGCATCAGGCGCTTTTTCGACTCCGGATTCGCGATGAGATCAAGGTAGCGCTGACGCGAAACCTGCTCTTCGTCCGTGATCCCGTGCCATTTTTCCGGGAGCGGGCGAAGCGCTTTCGCAACGAGTCCGTAGGCGCGCGCACGCACCGTGACTTCGCCCGTCTTCGTGACGAAAAGTTCGCCGCGAACGCCGACGAAATCGCCGATATCGACCATTTTTTTGAAATGTTTGTTGTAGCGGTCTTCGCCGAGAATGTCGCGCGTGAGATAAACTTGCTGCACGCCGTCGCGGTCGAGCAGTTTCATGAAACTCGCCTTGCCCATGACGCGAATTGCGATCACGCGCCCGGCAACGGAAACTTCCTCCGTGGTCGAGGGAATTTCATGCACGTCCGTTCCCGCCGCTTTCGCCGCTTCAATCGCGGGGCGCATCATCTCGGCGCAGTCTTTTGAAGTGTGCGTCTGCGCCCATTCGGCGCGGAAAGGATCTTCCCCGGCGGCGCGAAGCTGGTTGAGCTTTTCCGCGCGCACGGCAAAAAGGTCGTGCGAAATATCTGCGAGGGTGTTCCCGGAATTTTTCTGTGTTTCGCTCATAATTTTGTGAAAAAATATAATGCGCCAAGATATGC
>CAVFCB010000031.1:0-18518 GCA_963620895.1 Bacteroidaceae bacterium
GTGTCCATCCGTGGTTTCTTTCAAAAAACCACAAAGTGCGCAAAGGAACGCAAAGGTTTTCCCGAAAGATCCAAGGCTTTCCATTTTTCTTTGCCGCAGATTTCGCAGATGCGCACAGATGTTTTTTTGAGGAAACTAAGAGCATCGGAGACGCGAAACTATCGTAACCCCACGCGTGAGCGTGGGGCACGCGTCACGCTCACATCAAGCCTCGTAGAGGCGACACTACCTCCCGCGGGAACGGTTTTTAACCACGAATGAACACGAATTTCACGAATTCATTTTCCGTTTGCCGCTATTTATTTCCCCATCTGTGAGCATCTGTGAAACCTGCGGCAAAAAAAATATTTTCCGTTTCCCCGTTCAAAAAAAATCCGTGTTCCTCCGTGTTCATCTGTGGGCTGAAACGTTCCCGCGGGAACGCCGGCTTTCGCCCTTACAGGGCTCAATGTTTTTTCTTCGGATTCGTAGAGCATTGCCCTACGCTATTGCTTACCGCGCCGTTGGCGCTCGTTTTTTTCGCGAGAACGCGAAAAAGGTGAGGAGCTATCCGTTATCAGCTGCCCGCTAAATCCGTCCACGTCTCCGCATCGAATCCCTTTTCAAGAAACTAAAAAGCGCCGGCGGTGCTTTGTTCCCGCGAGGATTGATTCGACGCGTTCTTCGTGCCACCGCGAGAGAAAATAAAAAAACGAACTGCAAAAAACTTGCAGTTCGTTTTTTTTTGGCAAAATGGCACCCAGAAAAAGGGCATGTATGACCTTTTCTCAAAAGATGCCACGATGAAAATATATAACGCTATGAAAAAAATGTCCTCTTGCCGAAAATTCTATGTGTATCTTCTCGTTGATCCGCGTAACAACACGGTCTTCTATGTCGGCAAAGGATGTAATGACCGCGTAAATGGACAGACTCGGCGCACCAACTCAACGGTCAAAGAAATCGAGGACTCCGGCAAAAAAGTAATCCGAGAAATTATTCGGCACGGGATGGATGAGGAAACGGCACTTCACGTAGAAGCCACACTCATTGATTTTTTTAATTCCGATTATCAAAAAGGAAAATTATTTAACGCTCAATCCGGCTTCTGGCAGGCATTGCACGGGCGAACATCTGATATTAAGAATTTTCTCAGACTTCAAAGCCCCCCGACGCTAAAAGAATCCCAGATAAAAGAAAACGTCATTGTTATCAATATAAACAAGACATTTCGCGCGAAGAGCCTCTTAGAAGCCACGCGCAAATCGTGGCGAATCGACCTTGAAAAAGCCCGAAAAACAGACCTCGTTTTCTGCGAATACCAAGGTGTTATTCGAGCAGTCTTTAAGCCGGGAAAGTGGAGAAAGAACCCCGAAGACAACGACCGCATTATGTTCTCCGGGAAAGATGTTTCGGCGGAATATCCGCAGTATATTTACAAGGAACTTAGCAAAAAACGCGGGGCGCAAAACCCTATTCGATATTTTATGAAAAACAAATGAACGGTGGTGGAAACCTCACCGTTGCACAAATTGTAAAAGTTTAGATTTCAAGATTCTTTCAGTCTCGCTCAAAAAACTACGCAAGAAAAATCAAAATTCCTCAATAGTCATGACACACGTAAAAAAAACAGCATTTCTTCTCTTTATCCAATTTTGCGTCGTCGTCTTTTCCCCCGGCATCGCCTTTGGACAACAGTCTGCATTCGGAACGGTAATTCACGAACAATCTTCGCGCAACAAGATGAGCAAGCCGATTGTTAATATCGATCGGAACGAAGAGGAAGGCTCGGAAGCGGAAGAAGAAGAGTTTTCGGACGAAAAAGAAGAAACCGAATCTGCACACGTCCTAAAACTCAAAAAATCCTATAAAACGGAATACGAAGCTTCCGTCAGCAACGAATTTAAAAAATGTTTCGATGCTCTCCTTAAAGAAGCGCGCGCGTCTCTGGAAGAGCGCATAGCCTACTGCACAAAAAATATCAATCTTGAAGAAGCTGAAAGCCTTGCGCGCTTAAATGAATCGCTGTCCGTTTCCACCTTTGAGAAATCTCTCGAGTCATTCCCCGCAAATCAGCGAAGTTTCATCAAATTTTTTCAAAACAAATTTTCTGCACTAAAAATGCAACAGCTTCGAACGCTTGAAGCACTCAATAAGAAATATATCCAAGCGGCAACAATCCAAAAAGAAACGTTCGCTCGTGCAGGAGATTTGAAAACCGCACTTCAATTTCAAAAGTTCGCAAAAGAGCTAAAAGCTACACAGGGGAGAGTATTAGAACCGCAAAGTGCGGATTCGAAAAAGTCGCAAAAAACGCCGCAGACATCGAGTTCTCAAACAGACCAATATCAGCCCGGCTTGTTGTGCAAAATATTTTACGGAGATGAAACTATCCCTCTGTGGAAGCCCGGGAAGAGCTACTTTGAGTTGGATCTGAACAAGCTAAAACCGACAAAAACGGCAGTCGTAACATCGTATGAATTCCCGCGTCTCAAACAAAAATCTTATTTTGGGTTACATTTTTCCGGCGATTTTTTTGTCGCGGAGTCCGGGGAATACACCTACAAGTTGGATTGCGCGGGAGATAGCAACTGTTCCGTTTTTGTAGACAACAAAAGTATCGCGTGGGGAAACAACACTTCTCGCGGGGCTTGGGTCAAAACGCTCACGCTCTCTGAGGGATGGCATCCGATAGACATATTTTTTATCGCCCGAACTCGTTCGTCCGTACATCTGGACTGGGCGATATTCAAAGACGGAGCGAAAGTCGCGTTCCCGAAGAAATCTTTGCGCCACGACTCCGACCGCGAATTCACACCGCCCCGCAACAACTACTGATTCCCCGATTTGGCAGGGCTTGCGTGCGTTGTCGAACAAGGCAGCCCGCCCGCGAGCGCGAACGTAACGTTCCCGCGAGGACCCTCTTCTTTCGGATGAATCCGTATTCCTCCGTGGTTTCTTTCAAAAAAACCACAAAGTGCGCAAAGGAACGCAAAGGTTTCCCTCGCGGGAACGGTTTTTGTCCGCAAATTCACGCAAATGAACGCGAAACCGGAGAACTGGTAGACTGGTCAACCGGTGGACTGGTGAAGTGCGGTTTTTGCCTGCGGCAAAAAAAATCCGTGTTTCTCCGTGTCCATCCGTGGTTTCGTTCAAAAAAAAACCACGAAGCGCGCAAAGGAACGCAAAGGTTTCCCTCGCGGGAACGCTTTTTTATCCGCAAATTCACGCAAATGAACGCGAATTTTTAACCGGAGTTTCCGAGACTTTTAGCTTCAAGGCACCGTAATAAAAATTGAATCCGT
This sequence comes from Bacteroidaceae bacterium, assembly GCA_963620895.1. Classification (GTDB taxonomy): domain Bacteria; phylum Verrucomicrobiota; class Verrucomicrobiia; order Opitutales; family UBA953; genus Spyradosoma. The sequence continues at coordinate 3,285 of CAVFCB010000031.1, forward strand.
CTATGTAAACGCGCGTGTTCGGCATAAGGAGAAAAAAGATGCGGGCGGAATTCTCGAAAATTCCGCCCGCATGTCCGTCGCCGGTGAGCGGCGGAGGGATGTAATGCCGACGATGGTGCAAAATGTACTCATCGATGTCAACGGCGATTTCCCTCGCGGGAACGTTTTTTAACCACGAATGAACACGAATTTCACGAATTCATTTTCCGTTTGCCGCTATTCATTTCCCCATCTGTGAGCATCTGTGAAACCTGCGGCAAAAAAATATTTTCCGTTTCCCCGTTCAAAAAAAATCCGTGTTCCTCCGTGTCCATCCGTGGTTTCTTTCAAAAAAAACCACGAAGTCCTGATTCCTAATTCCCGTGCAACTCGTCGAGTGCGGCGGCGAGATTTTCGGGCGAGGCGTCGGGCGTGATTCCGTGTCCGAGATTGAAAATAAAACCGTTTTGCCCGCGCATTTCGTCGAGAATTTCCCGCGTGCGGGAACGCACGATTTTTTCGTCGGAAAAAGTCAGCACGGCGGGTTCGAGATTGCCCTGCAACGCGAGGTGCGTTCCCGCGGCGAGGCGCCGCACATCGGAAAGCCGCCGCGTCCAATCGACGCCGAGCACGCTCGCTCCCGCCGATGCGATTTCGCGCGCGAAATGCGCCATGCCTTTGGCGAAAACGATGACGGGAACGCCCGCCGGGAGCGCGGAAATCACGCGGCGAATCCAACGCAACGACAGTTGTTCGTAGCCGCTTGCCGGACAAAGTCCCGCCCACGAATCGAAGATCTGAACCGCGTCCGCGCCTGCGGCGATTTGCATTTTAAGCGATTCCGCGACGGCGTCGGAAAGTTTTTCCATCAGCGTTGCGAAGAGCGCGGGATTTTCGGCGGCGAAGCGTGCGATTTTCGTAAAATTTTTTGCGCTTCCTCCTTCGACCATATAGACGGCGAGCGTCCACGGCGATCCCGCGAAGCCGAGCAACGCGCGGCTTTCGCCGAGTTCCGCGCGCACGAGCCGCATGGCGCGCGCCATGTAATCGAGCCGTTCGGGAACGGCGGAAGGCTCGCCGAGCGCGGCGATTTTTTCTGCGGAATCGAGCGCGAAATCCATCGCGATTCCGCCGCTTTCGCGAAAAGAATATCCCAGACCGAGCGCTTCGGGAACGGTGAGAATGTCGCTGAACAGAATCGCCGCGTCGAGTTTTTCGAAACGGCGCACGGGCTGCAGCGTCGCTTCCGCCGCGAGCTCGGGCGTGCGCACGATTTCGAGAAAATCGTGTTTCGCCTTGAGCGCGCGATATTCCGGAAGATAGCGCCCGGCCTGCCGCATAATCCACGCGGGAACGCGATCGACCGGTTCACAACGGCACGCCGCCAAAAACCGAGCGCGGGAACGCTTCACCACTGATTATTCAGGTTCTTGGTCTTGACGTCGTTCATATCGAAGTTGCGCGTTTCGCAACCGCGAATTGCCGCGGGAACGGTCTGTTCGAATTCGACGACGTCCACGACGTTCGCGCCTTTTTTCAGGAACGGCGCCGGGCAGTAAAGACGCAGCTGCGGACCGACCGGTTTGCCGTCCGGCGTTTTTGTCCAGTAGCGACCGAGATTGTGTCCGTTGACGTAGAGCACGCCCTTGCCCCAGCCGGACATATCGAGGAACGTGTCGGCGGGTTTGGACAGCGAGAACGTTCCGCGGAAATGCCCGCCGAGCGCGGATTTGTCCTGCGATTTTGATTTTTGCGCGTGGGCGATGCTTTCTTCCGAAAGCGTTTTCGGGACGACGGTCCAATTTGTCAGCGGCTTGCCGTCGAGCTTCACGTCGCCGACGATTCCCTTGCGGTCGGATTCCATTGTTCCGCCGTAATTGATGTGCCCCATGCCTTCGATCATGATTTCGAGCTGCGCGGGTTTTTCGCGCGCGGGAACGGCGATGTCGGATTTTTTCATGCGGCGATCGACGGTCGCGATGAGTTTTCCGTCGAGCAAAACGTGTGCGTAGTCGTGCAAGCCGTCGTAGCTGAGCGTTCCCGCCGCGCCCGCGGGAACGGTCGTGCGGTAAAACGCGAGTCCCTGATTTTGTCCGAAAGCTTCAAAATACGGAGCGTTTTTGAATTTGCCGCCGTTTTTGAGCGGCTGAACGTTATCGCGCAAATTTGCGAAAAACTTCGGCGTGAAATCTTTGATTTCGGTAACGGGAATCGGTTTCGGGATCGCGGGAATTTTTTCCTTTCCTTTGAGCGCGTTCACGATGATTTCGCGATACTGGTGGTATTCCTTGGTCGGGCGTCCCTGCTCGTCGATCGGCGAGCCGTAATCGTAGCTCGTCAAATCCGTGTGATAGTCGCCGCCGAATTCTTTGCGCGGGTCGTTGTTTGCGCCGGCGGTGAAACCGAAATTCGTGCCGCCGTGCACGGGGAAAATGCTGAATGAGCGTCCGGTTTCCATGTACCAGCGGATATTTCCGGAAAGATTCGTCGGATTCCAGTTGCCTTCGCCCCAGCGACGCAACCAGCCCGGATAGGTTTCGGAGGAAAACACGGGAACGCCGGGATTTTTGCGGTTGGCGGTTTTCCAGTGATTATCGTTCGTTCCCGGATCGAGCCCGACGGCAACGTCCTTGTCCGGATAAATCAGCCCGCCAAGATGGTAATCCGACGCGCCGTCGCTCATGTAGAACGACGGACCGAAGCCCTGTTTCGTCCAAAAATCCTTGAGCCATTTCAGGTAAGACGCTTCCTTGCGCGGCCAGCTGCCGTATTCGTTTTCAAGTTGCGTCATCAGAATCGGACCGCCGTTTTTCGCGAGGAAAGGCTTTGCGATTTTCGCGATTTCTTTCAGATAACGCTCCTGCGCCTTCATAAAATTTTTGTCGGCGACGGTGCGAATGCGCGCGTCTTTTTCTTTGAGCAAATATGCCGGCAGCCCGCCGAAATCCCATTCGCCGCAAACGTAAGGACCGGGGCGGAAAAGCACCCACATTCCGTTGTCTTTGCAGAGTTGGAGAAACGCGGCGATATCGCGGTTGCCCGTGGTGAAATCGAACGAGCCGTCGGGCTGCTCGAAGTCGTTCCACATCGTGTAAAACGCGATCGTGTTCAGCCCCATCGCCTTGCACATTTTAATGCGATGATCCCAGTATTCGCGCGGAACGCGTTGCGGGTGAAATTCGCCGCCGCGAATCTGAAACGGCTTTCCGTTGAGGAGGAAAATGCCGTCGTTTTTGTTCGTCGGATTTTCCGCAAACTCAAACTTTACGGGTTTTTGCGCCTTTTGCTGAGCAAACACGGCGGGCGTTCCCGCGAGTGCGGCGGCGACGCCGAGCGCCAGCGCGGGAAGGATTCCGGAAGCGGGTGAAATGTGGTTTTTTCGGGGATTCATAATGAAAAAAAATTACAAAGGCGGGAACGTTCCCGCAAGCTCGAAAAAAACGCCGAATCAGTGCAGAACTTCGTTCCACGACGCGCCCAGCAACTCGATTTCCGGCGTGAGCTCGATCCCGCGCTCCGCCTTGACGATGCCGTAAATTCGCCGCACGAGCGCGACGACGTCCGCCGCGGTCGCGTTCCCGTGAGCGACGATGAAATTCGCATGCACGTCGGAAACTTCCGCGCCGCCGACGCGCGAGCCTTTGAGTCCGAGCTCGTCGATGAGTTTTCCGGCGGGAACGCCATCGGGATTGCGAAACGTGCAACCGGCGGAACGTTCCCGCGGTTGCGAACCTTTTCGCACTTCGGCGTAAGCGTCCATCGCCTTGCGGATTTCCTCCGGCGCTCGGCTCTCCCGCGCCCGAAGCACCGCGCCGAGCACAATCGCGCCGTGAAGCTCCGGGCAATCGCGGTAGCCGGGCGACATTTTTTCGCGCGAAACTTCGTGCCGCGCGCCCTCCGGCGTAATCCATTCGACGGATTCGACGACGTCGAAAATCGACGCGCCCATCGCTCCCGCGTTCATGCGCAGAGCGCCGCCGAGCGTTCCCGGAATGCCTTCGAGAAATTCAAATCCGCCGAGCCCTTCGCGCGCGGCGAATGCGCAAAGTTCTTTGAGTTTCGTTCCCGCGCCGACGCGAATGCGGTCGCGCCCGTCCGCGGTCGCTTCTTCCGCGGCGTCGTTCCCGCGCCGCACGCGACGAATTCCGCGCCACGCCGGCCGCGAAAGCCGAATCACCAATCCGTCGAAACCCGCATCGACGACGAGCAGATTTGAGCCGCGCCCGAGCGCAAACACGGGAACGCCGCAAACCGCCGCGCCGCGAAGCAAGGCTTCAAGCTCGTTCACGTCGGCAGGTTCCGCGTAGTAGCGCGCGTTCCCGCCGAGCCCGAGCGTCGTGCACTTCGCAAGATTTTCGTTTTCGCGAAAAACCGCGTCCGGGAGCAAAAGTTTTTTCATTCGCGCGCCGAAATCTTCCGCGTTCCCGCGCGGACGCGAGGCTTCTTCGAGCCAAAGCTCGCGCACGAAAACCGCCGCCGCGATGCGATCGATGTCGCCCGCGCCGACAAAGGCGATGAGCGTTTCGTGCGCGTCCGCCGAAGCGACGATTTCGCGCAGGCGCGCAAAAAGTTCCGGCGCTTCGGGATAAAGGCGAATGTTTCCCGTTCCCGCGGGAACGTTTGCGAGAATGTCCGCGGAATCACCGCCGGGCAAATGCGCTTCGCCCGCGGAATACACGGGCATGAGCAACGTTTCGTCCGCGATGGCGAGCGCGCGCGCAAACTCCGCCGCGTATTGGCGCGTGCGCGAGTGGCGATGCGGCTGAAACACGGCGACGAGGCGCCCCAGATGCGTTTCCCGCAAAAGGCGCAACAGCGCGGAAATCTCCGTCGGATGATGCGCGTAATCGGCGACGACCGTCAAATTTCCGCTCCGAAAAAGCACGTCTTGCCGCCGCCGCATTCCGGAAAATTTTCCGAGCGGGGACGCTCCGATTTTTCCGTCGCTCACGAAAACGGTCGCCGCGAGCGCGAGCATCGCGTTCATCACGTTGAAGCGCCCGGCGACGGGAAGCGTCAGCGTTCCCGCGGGGAATTTTCCGCCGAGCTCGACGCGCGTCTCGGTCGTTCCCGCGCTCAACACGCGAAACACGTAATCGCCGCTCGTGCCGACGCTGAACACGGGAACGCGAAGATCCCGCGAAATGCGCGCGAGCCGCGCCGAATCCTCCGGCACGAACACCGCGCGGCGCGTCCGCAGAAATAATTCGCGAAACGTGTTTTCAAGATCGCTTTCGCTGCGATAGTAATCCGGATGATCCCAGTCGAGATTCACCGCGACCGTAATTTCCGGAGAAAAACCGGAAATCGTGCCGTCGCTTTCGTCCACTTCGGCGACGACCCAATCCGTTGCCGACGAATAATGCGCCGGCGGGAGCGCGGCGTTGCGATAAAGCCCGCCGAGCACGTAGCCCGTGTCCGTTCCCGCCGCGATGAGCGATTGCGCGAGCATGCCGCTCGTCGTCGTTTTCCCGTGGCTGCCGCAAACGGCGATGAGTTTTTTTCCCGCCATGCGTTCGGCGAGCAATTCTCCGCGCCGCACGATGCGCATTCCGTTTCGTTGCGCGAGATCGTGAAGCGGATGTCCGGGTTTCACCGCGCTGGAACGCCCGACGAGCGCCGTGCCGGGCGCGGGAACGTCGGCAATTCGCACGCCCGCGCGTTCGAGAAACGCGAGCATCGGCGAATCCTTCGAATCGTCCCAGCCGGACACGTCCCAACCTTCGCCGCGCATATAAACGGCGAGCGGTCCCACGCCCATGCCGCACACGCCGAGCAGCCATGCGGATTTTTGTTCTTCGTTTTCGGCAGAAAGCATTTTTTTCAGAAAAAAATTAAGAAATTTTCCTAATTTCCGACTTCCGATTTTTCGATTCTCACGCCTGTTCCGAACGGAAAATTTTCCGCTGTTTGGTGGCGTATTGTTCGAGATCGGAAACGACGTTGTTCCAAACGTATTCGAGCGCGAGCCGATCCATGTTTTCGCGGAAACGCCCGAGCAGGGCATCGTCGGAAACAACGTCGATCACGGTCGTCACCAGCGTTTCGATTTCGGTCTGCGGCACGAGAACTCCGGCGCCTTTTTCCTGAAAATATTTTGCGTTCGCGGTCTGATGATCGTCCGCCGCAAACGGATACGGCACGAGCACGGCGGGAACGCGGCAGGCGATGCATTCCGCGAGCGTTCCCGCGCCCGCGCGGGAAACGACGAGATCCGCGGCGGAAAGCGCGTCCGCCATCGCATCGCAAAACGTGATGAAGCGAATGACGGTCTTTTTCCCCGACGGCGAAACGTGTTCGAGCACGGGCGCGGGAACGTCCTTGTCGGGACCGGTCACGCAAAGCACGGAAACGCCGGCGTCGGCAAATTTTTCGCGCGCGGCGAAAATGCTGTCGTTGAGCGGCTTTGCGCCCTGACTTCCGCCGAAGACGGCGATGAGTTTTCCCTCGACGGGAAAGCCGAGTCGCTCGCGGCATTCCGCTTTCGGGAGCGGATGAATTTCGCGTCGCACGGGAAAGCCCGCCGAGCGAAACGAAAGCGGAGAAAGCCCGTTCACGCGCACGCCCGGCGGCAGATAGACGCGCGTCGCGATTCGCGAAATCCAGCGCACCGCCTTTCCGGGAATGCGGTTCGCTTCGTGCAAAATCACGGGAATGAAAAGCACCTTGCACACGAGCGCCATGCCCAGCGTCATAAATCCGCCGAAACTCACGAACGCGACCGGGCGATTTTTCAGCAAAAACGCAAACGCGAACGCCACGGCGGAAAGTTGCGAACAGAAAAATTTCAGCACGCCGAGCGGCGAGGCGACAAGTCCCGCGCCGGGCGCACGACGAAATTCGAGTTGCGGGTATTTTTCCAGAAGCCGCGCATCGATTTTTTTGCGGCTCACGATGAGCACGCAACGATAGCCGAGCGCATCCAAGCGCTCCGCAAGCGCGATTCCGGGAGAGAGATGCCCGCCGGTGCCTCCGCAGGCGATGACGAATGTTTTTCTCATGAAATTTTCTCCCGCGTTGCGATTTTTTCTTCGGGCATTTCAACGGGAACGAGCGGCGGCGGGAACACGGTTTTTTGCCAGTTTCGCATCGAGTTGATGATGATGCCGACAAACGAAAACATCACGACAAGATTGCTCCCGCCGTAGCTGATGAACGGGAGCGACATGCCTTTCGTCGGCAACAGTCCCGTGACCACGCACATGTTGATTATCGCTTGAAGAACGATGAAAAACATCGCTCCGAAACAAAGGCAGAAATGAAAAACGTCGGGAATTTTTCGCAAGCGAAACCAGACGACGACGAACAGTCCGAGAAACACGAGCGCCACGACCGCAGAGCGCACGAAACCGAATTCTTCGCCGACGACCGCGAACACGAAATCCGTATGCGCTTCCGGCATAAAATAACGATACTGCACGCCGTCGCCCAAGCCCGCGCCGTTGGTGCCGCCGGAACCGAATCCCAACAGCGATTGCCAAAGCTGATGCCCTTCCGCTTCTTGCGTGCCCTCGGGATCGAGAAACGAAAGCACGCGCGCAAAACGATTCGTGAAAAAAATCTCCGCCTGATCGGCAAGCGCGGGATCGATGGCGGAAAGCGCGCGACCGAGTCCGCGGGAACGCCAAAAATAAACCACGCCGGGAATGAGCGCCGCGACGCAGGAAACCACGGGAACGAGATAGCGCAACCTCCCGCCCGCGAGAAAAACCATCGCGATCCCGACCGTCGCGCAAAGCACCATCGTGCCCAAATCCGGACCGAGAGCCACCAGCCCGCAGACCGCGCCGATGATCAGAAACGGTTTCAGAAATCCGTTCAGAAAATCTTCCCGCGCCGCACGTGTCGGAATCGGGAAGCGTCCGCTTCGATCGAACCATTCGATTTTTTCGCGCTGGAAAAAACGTTGCGCTCCCGCGAGGTAATGCGCGAGCGCGAACACGAGCGCGATTTTCGCGGGATCGCTCGCCTGAAGCCGAAGCACGCCGAGATTGATCCAACGCCACGCGCCGTTCACTTTCACGCCGGGAAACGTTGCGCCGCAAAAACTCACGCCGGGAATCGCGAATCGCGCACACACCAGCAACACGCACGCGCCCGCCAAAATGTGCCACGTGTATTTTCTCAAACGTTCAAGATTCGTCCGCGCAAAAAACACGCACGCAAAAATCGCGGGAACGAGGTAAAAAAGCTGCATCCGAAACGTGTAAAACGGATCGTGCGGCAGGCGCATCGATTCCCGCAAATATTGCCCGGCACTCGTCTGCACCACCAACCCGACCGTCACCAACACGAGCGCAAAAAAGATGACAATCCCCGCTTCAAAATCAAAGCGGGGAAGTTTCGGACGGAGAGATGAATGTTCGGACATCGCTCGGCGTTTCCTTTCTCGTTCGCCGCGACGAAAAAACTTCGCGATTCCCGGAGGAAAAAATTACTCGGCGGCGGGAACGCTCGTCGCGGGAACAGCCGCTGCCGGCGCCGGCTCTGCGGGAGCGGTCGCGGCGTCGGTTGTTTCTTCCAACATGCGAAGCTCCGGCATTTCGAGCGCACCGTCGGATTTTTTCTCTTCGGGCGCCGCCTCGGATTTCGTTTCCGCAGGTTTCGATTCCGCGGGAGCGGCGTTCGCGGGAACGGCATTTGCAGGAGCTTCCGCGGGAGCGGCGTTCGCGGGAGCGGCGGATTCCGATTCCGTTTTTTCCGCAGCGGCCGTTTTCGACGGAATCACGAGCTTCTGCCCGACGCGAATTTTGTCCGACTTGAGATTGTTCGCCTTTTTCAGTTGCGCAACCGTCACCTTGTGCTTGCGCGCAATCGTGCCGAGCACGTCGCCTTTCGCAACCACGTAAATTTCACCTTCCGCCTTCGCTTTTTCCTCGGCGGATTTCGGTTTCTGCGCCGGAATTTTCAGCGTTTTGCCTTCGTAAATGGGATCGTTGAGCCCGATGCCGTTCGCGTCCGCAATGTCTTTCGCCGTCACGCCGAAACGCACGGCGAGCGTCGAAAGCATGTCGCCCTTTTGCACGCGATAAAGTTTTTCCTTGCCGGGCTCGGCGGGCGTTGCGTCAGCCGCAGGCGCCGCGGACGCGGGTTGCGCGGTCGCGGGAACGGGTTGCGCCGCCGCCGGAGTTGCCGTTGCCGGAGTCGCGCTCGCGGGAACGGCGACCGCCGGTTCGGATTTCGCGGGAACGGCCTGCGCGGGTTGCGCCGCACTGCGCGCGCCGCCGGAATACACGCTCGTATCGCCGCGCCATGCCGGCTCGCGCTCGGAAACCGGGCCGCGGCATCCGTTGACCAAAAGAAGAAATACGCAAATGTGCGCGAAAACGACTCCCGAAACAGTAAGCAATGATTTCATCGGCTGTATTTTTACCTTATCTTTTTTGTTTTGTGTGGAAATTGAAGTTGCCGAAACGGAAATTTACGGTTCGACTCTCCGTTCGGTCTGCGTCTGATTCTGATTTTTTTTCACAGAAAGTCGAAACTATTTTTAGTTTATTCACAAAAAAATATTCACATTCGCCGTTCCCGCCGATTTTTGAAAAAACGGCGATTTTCCCGCTTCAAATCTGAAAATTTTCCCGTTCCCGCGCCGGAGATTTTTCCGCGTTCCCGCAAAGTTGTTCACATCGATCCCGAAAACCTGTTGTGAACAATTTTGTGAACAGCCCGCCGGCGAATGTGCACAATTGTTAATAACCTGCGAAAAACGTTCCCGACAGGTCAACTTTTTCGTTTTCCTCTGCGGGAAAGCCACGCATAATTCAACGCGTCATGTTGAGAATCGGACGTCTAACCATCAGCAACCGCACGCTCTCCGGGCAAGCCCCGGATCTCAGCGGAATCGAAATCGAAAAGCAACTCATCGAGCTGCTCGGAGAGGACATCAAATTCGTCTCCCGCGTTGTCGGGCACGACCGCAACCGCATTGCCGATGCCATTCGTTCGCTCGTGGACGACGAAGGTTGCACGCTCGTTCTCACGGCGGGAGGCACGGGACCGCTTCGCCGCGACGTCACGCCCGAAGCGACGCGCCTCGTCATTGAAAAAGAACTTCCCGGCTTCGGCGAAATTCTCCGCATGAAATATTACGAGACGACGAAGACGGCGGTGCTGCTTCGCGTGACGGCGGGCATTCGCAGCCACGCGCTGATCGTCAATTTGCCGGGAACGCCCGACGGCATTCGCTCGTCGCTGGAAATTCTCGGTCCGGCGATTTATGAGTGCGTCGTGCACATCCGGTGAAGTTGCGCGGCGTGCGCTTTTGCTGATCAATCTCGGCTCTCCGTCCGCGCCGACCGTTCCCGCCGTGCGCGCGTTTCTGCGCGAATTTCTGAACGATCCGCTCGTCGTTCCGTTGCCTGCGTTTGCGCGGGCGCTTTTGCTTCGGCTTATCGTGCTTCCGTTTCGTGCGAAAAAATCCGCTGCGCGCTACGCGAAAATCTGGACGCGGGAAGGCTCGCCGCTCGTCGCGGAAACCGAGCGTTTGCGGGAACGCGTCGCGGCGGCGCTCGGCGGCGAAATCCGCGTGCTTAGCGCGATGCGCTACGGAACGCCGAATCTCGAAACTGCGGCGCGGGAACTGCTTGCGGCGGGAACGCGCGAGGTTTTTGCAATTCCGCTTTTTCCGCAAAACGCAAAGTCTTCGCGCGGCACGGCGATTCTTCGCACGCAAAAAATTTTTTCCGAACTCGCGCCGTCCGTCCGACTTCATTTCGCCGAACCGTTTTTCGAAGAAAACGACTACATCGCCGCGCTGGCGGAAAAAACTGCGGAAACGTTGCGCGGGAACGCATTCGACAAACTTCTGATTTCATTTCACTCGCTGCCCGAATCCGCTCCGGAAGCGCACGATTATCGCCGCGAATGCCGAGCGACCGCCGAGCGGCTCGCGGCGGCGCTCGCGCTCCCGCGGGAACGCTTCGAAGTCGCGTTTCAGTCGCGCGTCGGACACGGGAAATGGCTTGTTCCCGCGACGGAAGAACGTCTCCGCGCCCTGCCCGCCGAAGGCGCGAAACGCGTTGCCGTAGTCGCGCCGGGCTTCGTCGCGGATTGCCTCGAAACACTCGAAGAACTCGGCATGCGCGGACGCGAAATTTTTCTCGCCGCCGGCGGGAACGCATTCACGCTCGTTCCCTGCCTCAACGATTCTCCCGCTTTCGCGCAATTCCTCGCGAAACACGTTCCCGCGGAGCTTACCACGTTCCCGTGAACACGGTCACGGGGAAGCCGGTCAGGAGCAGGCGATTATCGCTTTCGCGCCATTCGATGTCGAGGCGACCGCCGAGCAAATCGACGCGAACCTTGCGGTCGCAAAGTCCTTTCAGCACGCCCGCCGTGACGGATGCGCACGCGCCCGTGCCGCAAGCGAACGTTTCGCCCGCGCCGCGTTCCCAGACGCGCATTTTGAAATGTTCCCGCGAAAGCACTTCGATGAATTCGGTGTTCGTGCGGCGCGGGAACGCCGGATGATGCTCGAACTTCGGACCGATTTTCGGCAAATCGAGCTCGGAAACGCCGTCCGTGAAAATCACCGCATGCGGATTGCCCATCGAAACGCAAGTCGCGAGCCACGTCCGACCGTCAATTTCAAACGGCAAATCAATCACCGGAGAAGTCGGCGCGACCACGGGAATTTTCGCCGCGTCGAGAATCGGTTCGCCCATGTCCACGGAAACCTGACGCCGCTTCGCATCGCCCTCGCCCAACGTGATGTGCTTGACGCCGCCGAGCGTTTCGAGCGTGAACGCGCGCTTCGTCGTCAGCCCGTTGTCGAAAACAAATTTTCCGATGGAACACGAAGCGTTCCCGCACATTTCCGCTTCCGATCCGTCGGAGTTGAACATGCGCATGCGAAAATCACAGGTTTCCGACGGAAGCACGACGACGAGCCCGTCCGACCCGACGCCGAAATGCCGGTGGCTGATTTCCTTCGCGAGCGCGTGGAAGTCGGAAATTTTTTCTTCGAAGCCGTTCACGTAAACGTAATCGTTCCCGGCGCTTTGCATCTTCGTGAATTTCATGGTGCGGGAAAATTATTCGCCTGCGGGAACGAAATCAAATCCCGATTTTTTCTCACGCCTGCGCAAAATCGCCGTTCGCAATTTTCCTGCGCCCGTGCATAATCGGCGGACAAAAAAACTTTCGCCATGAATCTTCTTCTCCTCGGCACGGGAACGTCGCAAGGCGTGCCGCTCATCGGGCATCCGAACGATGGGCTGGATTTGTCCGAACCGAAAAATCATCGCAATCGTTCCTGCGCGCACCTCGTCAGCGACGGCGCGCACATTCAGATCGACGCGGGACCGGAGTTTCGTCTCGCCTGCCTGAATTTCGGCGTTCCCGCCGTCGATTATTTTTTCCTCACGCACGGGCATTCCGATCACATTCTCGGAATGGATGATTTGCGCCGCTTCTGCGATTTGCGCAACGGTCTCGCCATTCCCGTGTGGACGACGCCCGAAGGCAAAGCGCGCGTCGAAGCGATTTTTCCCTACGCGTTGCGGGAACACTCCGCGCACGGCTACGTCGCGCTCACGCCGCGGCTTGCGCCGCGCGAAATGACTTTGCCCTGCGGCACGCGCGTGCAGACGACAATTCTTCCGCACGGCTCGAGATTCGTTTCTCTCGGAATGGTTTTCACCGAAAAATCAACCGGCGCGAAACTCGCTTACTACACGGATTGCAGCGCCGTTCCCGCCGAAGCGATCGCGCTCGCGCGGGACGCCGACGTGCTCGTCATCGACGCGTTGCACCGCCAACCGCATCCGACGCATCTGTGCTTCGCGCAAGCGCTCGCCGCCGCCGAAGCGATTCGCGCAAAACGCACGATTTTCACGCACATGACGTTTCGCGTCGATTACGCGCGCGATTCCGCCACGCTCCCGCCCGGCGTCGAACTCGGCTGGGACGGATTGGAAGTGCGGATCGGCGAAAATTGAAAATTCGCTTTTGCCGCGCGACAAAAAAAGCCCGCAAAGCTCTTTACGGCTCTGCGGGTTTTTTCGGGAAAAATGGTCGGGCTGAGAGGATTCGAACCTCCGACCCTTTGCACCCCATGCAAATGCGCTAGCCAGACTGCGCTACAGCCCGAAATGTGAGCGGCGATTTTTGCGCCGGAGCCCGGCGTTGTCAATTCGATTTTCCCGGCGGCATAAGCGAACGCGCGTTCCCGCGCTTCTTCGCAGCAAGCTTGCGAAGCAACGCCGGACGCAACGGACGCGCGACGATGTAGCCCACGCAATTCTTTTTTCCGCAACGGCAAGGATGTTCGAAAAATCCGACGAGCCCGAAACCGTAATCGAACGACAACTCTTCGCCCGGCGCGACTTCGCGCAACGTGCGAATTTCCAAGCGGCGTTCCCGCGCGTTCCACACCGCCTCGCAGTTTTCCTCGCAGGAATGATTCACGAAGCGCGCGGGATTGTCCGTCGTTGTATCCGTTGCATCGATACAAAAATTTTCATCGATTTCGAAAATAAAAATCGGCGCATTCGGATTTTCGCGGGAACGCGCTTCGGCGCGGCGTTCCGCTTCCTCGCGGGAAATCCGCTCGCCGCGATACTCGCAAACGAACGTTCCCGCCGGGATTTTTTCCGCTGCGAAAACGCCGTTCCCGTGCACGGGCGAACGGCGCACTTCGATTTTCGGACAACGGTTCACGCGGTTCTGCCGGAAAGCTCGGTGAGGTCGCGCAACGTTCCCGCGTGATCGCGAAACGCGGAGTCGAACTGCGTTTCGCTCATGCGCCAACGCCAATTTTTCTGAGAAGTTCCGGGTTCGTTGAAACGCGCTTCGGCGCCGAGCCCGAGAACGTCCTGCATCGCGACGACGGCGATTTTCGCATGCGATTTGAACGCGGCGTTGATGAGCGCCCAGTGCGGCGCGGTGCCGTCCGTCCAAAGGTAGCGGCGAAAATGGTCGCGCGCGTAATCGCTCGTCGATTCATACCAACCGAGACAAGTGTTGTTGTCGTGCGTTCCGGGATAAACAACGGTGTTCGCGCCGATGTTGTGCGGCAGGTAAAGGTTGGACGCATCGCCGTCAAACGCGAACTGCAACACCGCCATTCCGGGCAAGCCCGTTCCCGCGAGCAGTTTGCGCACGCCGTCGTTCATATCGCCCAAATCTTCCGCGATAAGTTTTACGTTGCCGAGCGTATTGCGAACGATTTTGAAAAAATCCATTCCCGGACCAAGCGCCCAGTGTCCCGCCTTTGCCGTCGACGAATCCGCGGGAACGCGCCAGTAATCGTAAAATCCGCGAAAATGGTCGAGCCGCACGATGTCGTAGAGCTCGAAATTTGCGTGCAACCGACGCAACCACCAACCGTAATGCGTGCGCGCAAGCTCGTTCCAATCGTAGAGCGGATTTCCCCAAAGTTGACCGTCGGCGGAAAAATAATCCGGCGGAACTCCGGCGACGAATTTCGGCGCAAACGTCTTTTGATTCAGCTGAAAAATTTCCGGATTCTGCCACACGTCCGCGCTGTCGAGCGCGACGAAAATCGGCGCGTCGCCGACAATGCGCACGCCGTGCTCAAACGCATATTTGCGCAACGCCCGCCACTGCGAGAAAAAGAGGAACTGCGCGACTTCGAACATCGCGGTATCGTCGCGCACGGACGCCTGCCATTCCTTGCGCCGCGCGGCGGCAAACTTGCGCGCTTCCGGCGGCCACTCATACCACGGCTTGCCTTCGAAATGTGTTTTCAGCGCGGAATACAACGCGTAGCCGACAAGCCAGTCCTTGTTTTTTTCGCGAAATTCCGCGAAATCTCCGAACTTCGCCAACGCGCGCGGATTTTTTTTCGCGTTCCCGTAAAGTTTTCTCAACGTCGGGAAAAATGCGCCCCACAACGCGCCGTAGTCCGTGAAATCTCGCGGGAGCGCCCGCAACGCCGCCAAATCCGATTCCTCCAACAGCCCCGCCTCGACGACCGAATCAAAATCGATCAGATACGGATTCCCCGCAAACGAAGAAAAACACTGATACGGAGAGTCGCCGAATCCCGTCGGTCCGAGCGGGCAAACCTGCCAAAGCCCCAAACGGCATTCCGCGAGAAAATCCACAAAGCGAAACGCGTTTTTTCCGAGCGTGCCGATGCCCTGTTCCGACGGAAGCGCTGTCGGGTGAAGCAAAATCCCGCCGGCGCGTTTTTCGAGCCAATTGAAAAGTGGTTCCATCGCCGAAAATTTCACCAACTCCGCCGCTCCCGCGCAAATGTGTTTTTCGCCGAAAGCAAAAAAAGTTGAT
>CAVFCB010000032.1:0-18366 GCA_963620895.1 Bacteroidaceae bacterium
TTCTTGCGGAGTGCAGATTTCATCGCCGTTGCGTCGATAAGCTGAATTTTTCCCTTGCGACGTTCTTCCTTCTTGTTGGAGAGAATCCAGATGAATGTGCCGATGCCTGTGTTGTAGAACATATTCTCCGGCACGGCGATAATGGCTTCCACCAGATCGTTCTCAATCATATAACGGCGGGCGTTGCTCTCGCCGCTTCCGGCATCGCCCGTGAAGATGGACGAACCGTTATGTACCTCTGCAATGCGGCTGCCGAGATGCGTGTTCTTCTTCACCTTCGCCACATTATTCAGCAGGAACAGAAGTTGACCGTCGCTTGTGCGCGGAATCATCGTGAGCTGCTCTCCGCCATCCAGATAAGCATTGAAACGGCTGTCGAGGATTTCCTTCTTGCCGCCCATTTTCTCGGCATCGGTCTTCCAACTCTTACCGTAAGGAGGGTTTGAGAGCATGAAGTCAAACTGCCGGGTGGCGTTGCCGTCCAAAGACAGCGTTGAGCCGTAACTGATGTGTTCCGCCTGGTCGCCGTCGCCCTTGAGCAGCATATCTGCCTTGCAGATGGCATAGGTTTCTGGGTTGATCTCCTGTCCAAAAAGGTGGATAGAAACATTTTTGCCGCGCCGTGCCGCCAGTGTCGTAAGACGATCCTGCGCAACGGTGAGCATACCGCCCGTTCCGCAGGCTCCGTCATAGCAGGAGTAAGTAGCGTCCTTGATCTGATCGGCAATCGGCATAAAGATAAGGTCTGCCATCAGCTCAACAACATCGCGGGGCGTCCAGTGTTCGCCGGCTTCCTCGTTGTTTTCCTCGTTGAATTTGCGGATCAGTTCCTCGAAAATCGTGCCCATGCCGTGGTTGTCCAGACCCGGATGCTTGAGGATGGTCTTTTCTTCGTCTTTGTACACCGGGTTCGGGCTGAGGTTAATGTCAGAAGATATAAATTTTTCAATAACTGCTCCGAGAATATCCGCCTCAATCATGGTGTCGATCTGATTGCGGAACTTGAACTTCTCCAGAATTTCCTGCACGCTCGGGGAGAAGCCGTCCAGATAGGCTTCAAAATCTGTTTTCAGAGTCTGCTTCTTCGCACGGCTGGTAAGGTCGCGCAGACGGAACGGCGATGCATTGCAGAAAGCCTGTCCCGCCGCATTGCAAAGCGCAGGCCACTGGTTATCGATACCTGCCGCGTCCAACTTTTTCTTCATATCCAGGACAGACTCTTTGCTGTCCTCCAAAAGAGCATCCAAACGACGGATGACCGTCATCGGCAGGATAACGTCACGATACTTACCGCGCACATATACATCCCGCAGGCAGTCGTCCGCAATGCCCCATATAAAACTAACTATTTGATTGTGAATTTGATTATCCATATCGGTTTTTTTTAGGGGTGCGTGGTGTGAGAGTAAAGGGGATCACTTCGTGTTCATATAAAATGCTCGTAAGCGCGGGTGGCGGCAAGGCTCAATCTTTCGTTGCTTTTCCCTTCGCGGTTTTTGCGCTGTGTCGTATTGTTCCTCGCTCCCGGCGGCAGTTGTTCGGAATTTCCGAACAACTGAAATTTCCTCCAGCTCATTTTTCATGTCGGTCATGTTCGAAGTTCTCCGTTTTTTATTTCAAAAAATGTTCGTAGGCGCGGGCGCCGGCGAGGCTTAGTTTCCCCTTACTTTTCCCTTCGCGGTTTTTGCTACGTCTTTTATGGTTTGCAGGTAGGCTTCCTCGACGGGAGAGAGAGTCTGCACGAGAAAACGCTGATATTCGCGGCTTGCTTTTTCCGCTGCCTGCCTGTGGCTCACTTTCCCCGATCCGACGAGCAACTGTTCTCCGGCGGAAGCGAGAATGCTGTCCAGATGCTCCACATAGTCGCTCATGTGCATGGGACGATGGCGCATCGCCTGCACCTCGGCAAAATCAAAATACCCGGAGACGATTCCATTCAGTATCCGCAATTCCTCTTCTGACAAGTAGTTTTTAGCGATCCCGATGTCTTTTGCCGTCGGGAAATCGCCGGAGAAAGCGGTCAAGCCCATAAACGGTTTATCTGCGTCCGCCCGTTCGTAAATTACCTCCGCCGCCGTGTGCCCGTGTGCGGCATAGTGCAGTTTGTTTTGCACCATTTTGAAAAACGCGACGGATTCCGAGCTTTTCGGATCGTAATCCACGCTGGTGGCATACAGGTCAAGTATTTGCCGATACATAACTTTTTCAGAAGAACGAATATCCCGAATGCGATCGAGCAGTTCTTTCCAGTAGTTCCCGCCGCCGAGATTTTTCAACCGCGCATCGTCCATCGTGAAGCCCTTGATCATATATTCTTTCAACCGCGCGGTTGCCCAACGGCGAAATTGCGTGGCGATTACGGATTTTATGCGGTATCCGAGGGAGATGATCATATCGAGGTTGTAGTGCGCTACATTGTACTGTTTCCCATCGGCGGCAGTTGTTCGGAATTTCCGAACAACTGAAATTTCCTCCAGTTCACCTTCTTCAAATATGTGCTTGATGTGTTCGCTTACGTTCGATTTCCCTGTCTGATACAGTTCGCACAGTTGCTGTTGCGTCAGCCATACGGTTTCGTCCACGAAGCGGACGTCGATTTTTGTGCATCCGTTTTCGGTCTGATAGATTACGATGTCGCCTTGATTTTTGTCGGGGGCAAGATTTTTCATGTCGGTCATGTTCGAAGTTCTCCGTTTTTTTATTTCAAAAAATGTTCGTAGGCGCGGGCGCCGGCGAGGCTCAGTTTCCCTTTACTTTTCCCTTCGCGGTTTTTGCTACGTCTTTTATGGTTTGCAGGTAGGCTTCCTCGACGGGAGAGAGAGTCTGCACGAGAAAACGCTGATATTCGCGGCTTGCTTTTTCCGCTGCCTGCCTGTGGCTCACTTTCCCCGATCCGACGAGCAACTGTTCTCCGGCGGAAGCGAGAATGCTGTCCAGATGCTCCACATAGTCGCTCATGTGCATGGGACGATGGCGCATCGCCTGCACCTCGGCAAAATCAAAATACCCGGAGACGATTCCATTCAGTATCCGCAATTCCTCTTCTGACAAGTAGTTTTTAGCGATCCCGATGTCTTTTGCCGTCGGGAAATCGCCGGAGAAAGCGGTCAAGCCCATAAACGGTTTATCTGCGTCCGCCCGTTCGTAAATTACCTCCGCCGCCGTGTGCCCGTGTGCGGCATAGTGCAGTTTGTTTTGCACCATTTTGAAAAACGCGACGGATTCCGAGCTTTTCGGATCGTAATCCACGCTGGTGGCATACAGGTCAAGTATTTGCCGATACATAACTTTTTCAGAAGAACGAATATCCCGAATGCGATCGAGCAGTTCTTTCCAGTAGTTCCCGCCGCCGAGATTTTTCAACCGCGCATCGTCCATCGT
The DNA here is from genome assembly GCA_963620895.1 of Bacteroidaceae bacterium. Lineage (GTDB taxonomy): Bacteria > Verrucomicrobiota > Verrucomicrobiia > Opitutales > UBA953 > Spyradosoma. The sequence goes on from CAVFCB010000032.1 coordinate 3,382, forward strand.
GAAGCCCTTGATCATATATTCTTTCAACCGCGCGGTTGCCCAACGGCGAAATTGCGTGGCGATTACGGATTTTATGCGGTATCCGAGGGAGATGATCATATCGAGGTTGTAGTGCGGAATCTCTCTTGTGACCTGTCTGTTTCCCTCGGTGCGAACCTGTCGGAATTTCCGACAGGTTGAAGCTTCATCCTTATTTCAAAAAATGTTCGTAGGCGCGGGCGCCGGCGAGGGCGGATTTGAGCGAGGGATTTTCGATGCCGGGCGCAATTTTTGCGATTCGCGTGAGCGGCACATCGGGGAAGCGTTCCCGCCAAAGTTTTTCGAAATGTTCCGTTTCCGTTCCCGCGACGGCGAAAAGCAGTTCGTAGTCTTCGCCGTCGCAGAATGCGCGTTGCAAAAGGTTCCCGCCGAGCGCGCGCGCATCGTCGGAAACGGGCAGGGCGCCGAAATCGAATTCGGCGTGCGTTCCCGCGGGCAGAAGCGCGGCGTGGTCTTTGAGCAATCCGTCCGTTATGTCGATGCAGGCGCGCACCGTTCCCGCGGGCAACGAGGCGAGGAAGCGACCTTCGGCGATGCGCGGGCGAAAACTGAAATGTTTTTTCAGAATGCTTCCGCCGAGCGTTCCCGTGACGAAAAGCGCATCGCCGAGCGCGGCGCCTTTGCGAAGCAACGGACGTTCGGCGAAGCCCGTGAGCGCGAGCGTCGAGGAAAAAAATCGCGGCACGGGCGCGGAAGCAACGTCGCCGCCCGAAAGCTCGATTTCGGATTCCGCGCAGGCATCGGCGACGCCTTGAAGAAATTCGTCGAGCCAGTGCGCGGAAACGTCTCCGCTCATGACGAGCGCGAGCACGGCGTCGCTCGGCGTTCCGCCCGTTGCGGCGATGTCGCTCGCGTTGCGCCGAACGAGTTTTTTTCCCGCATCGCGCGGAGAAACGCTTTCGTCGAAGTGTTTCGAAAAAATCACGCTGTCCGTGGTGACGAGGCGGGAACGGCTTGCCGCCGCCGGCGTTTTTTCGGGAACGATCGGGAGCACGGCGCAGTCGTCGCCCATTCCGCGCGGCGCGGGCGGGGAAATTTTCGCGAATGCGCGGCGGATGTTTTCGATGATTCGGGATTCGCCGAGCGCGCCGACGGTTTCTTCGAATTTTTCGCTGAACGGGAAAAACATTTCGGCAAGAATCGCCCGAAACGGGGATTTCGGCAAAGCAAAATTTCGGCGGGAACGCGGATTTTTGCGGGAGTTTTTCGAAAAAAAAGCCTTTTCGCGCTTGCGAAATAAATGCGGGAGCGTGAGAATTTGCATCCGAACCGTTTCTGTGGGAGCGCGGTTCCGTTCCCGAACGTGTTCGCCTGACTCATCAAAGAAAAATCAGTTATTTATGAACATCCACGAATATCAAGCTAAGCAGCTCTTTGCGGAATTCGGCATTCCCGTTCCCGCCGGCGTTGCTTGTCAGAAAGAAGAAGAATTCGCCGCCGCGATCGACCAGATTCCGGGCGGTGTTTACGTCGTCAAATCGCAGATTCATGCGGGCGGTCGCGGCAAAGGCACGTTCAAGGACGGCTTTCAGGGCGGCGTCAAGGTGACGAAGTCGAAGGAAGAAGCGATCGCCGCCGCGAAAGCGATGCTCGGCAATACGCTCGTGACGAAGCAGACGGGACCCGCGGGGCGCGTTGTGCGCACGATTTATTTTAACGAAGCCTCTTCAATCAAACACGAATACTACCTCGCGATTCTGCTCGATCGCACGTGCTCGAAGCCGGTCGTCATCGCTTCCACGGAAGGCGGGATGAACATCGAAGAAGTCGCCGAAAAAACGCCGGAAAAAATCGCCAAAGTGTGGATCGATCCCGCAATCGGCATGCGCGCTTATCAGGCGGGCGAGCTCGCGTTCGCGCTCGGTTTCGAGGGCGAAGAAGCGAAGCAGTTCAAAAAGCTCGTGATGAATCTTTACAAGCTTTACGCGGCGAAAGACTGCACGCTCGTCGAAATCAATCCGATGGTTTCCACCAACGACGGCAAGGTCATCGCGCTCGACGCAAAGGTTTCTTTTGACGACAACGCGCTCTTCCGCCACCCGGAAGTCGAAGCGTTGCGCGACATCACGGAAGAAGATCCGAAAGAAGTCGAAGCCCGCAAATACGATCTGAACTACATCGCGCTTGACGGCTCGATCGCGTGCCTCGTCAACGGCGCAGGTCTCGCCATGTCCACGATGGACATCATCAAGCACTGCGGCGGTTCTCCCGCAAACTTCCTCGACGTCGGCGGTTCCGCCACGGTGGAGCAGGTGACGGCGGCGTTCCGCATCATTACGCAGGACCCGAACGTCAAGGGCATTCTCGTGAACATCTTCGGCGGCATCATGAGCTGCCTTACGATTGCCGAGGGCATCGTCGCCGCCGCGAAAACGGTCGAAATCAAGGTGCCGCTCATCGTTCGTCTCGAAGGCAATCAGGTCGAAGAAGGTAAGAAAGTTCTCGCCGAAAGCGGTCTGAAAATCACTCCGGCGGACAGTCTGATCGACGGCGCGCGCAAGGCGGTCGCCGAAGTCAACGCGTTTGTCGCCGCGAACAAGTAATTTTCAAAAGAGAAAGATTTAAGTCATGAGTATTCTCGTCAACAAGAACACGCGCGTCGTCGGTCAGGGCATCACCGGCAAGGCGGGCTCGAAGCACGCGCTCAACAACATCGCTTACGGCACGAATTACGTGGCGGCGGTGACGCCGGGCAAGGGCGGTCAAAAATTCAATGATTCGCTCCCGGTTTTCAATACCGTGCGCGAAGCCGTTGAAAAGGAAGGCGCGAACACGTCCGTCATTTTCGTTCCGCCGCCTTTCGCCGCGGAAGGCATCATGGAAGCCATCGACGCGGGCATCAAGACCATCGTCTGCATCACGGAAGGCATTCCGGTGCGCGACATGGCGCTCGTGAAGGAAAAACTGCGTCAGGCGCCGGACGTTCGTCTCATCGGGCCGAATTGCCCGGGCATCATGACGCCGGGCGAATGCAACATCGGCATTATGCCGGGCTACATTGCGCGTCCGGGTCGCGTCGGCATCGTTTCCCGCTCGGGAACGCTGACCTACGAAGGCATGTATCAGATTACGCAGCGCGGCTACGGACAATCCACGTGCATCGGCATCGGCGGCGACCCGATTCAGGGGCTTACGCACCTCGACGTCATCAAGCTCTTCAATGAAGATCCGGACACGGACGCGATTTTGATGATCGGCGAAATCGGCGGAACCGCCGAAATCGAAGCCGCCGAATACATCAAGGCGAACGTGAAAAAGCCGGTCGCGGCGTTCATCGCCGGTCGCACGGCGCCTCCCGGTCGCCGCATGGGGCACGCGGGCGCAGTCGTCGGCGGCAAAGGCACCTCGGCGGAAGACAAGGTTCGCGCGCTTGAAGCCGCGGGCATCGCCGTGGCGGAAACGCCGTCGCACCTCGCCGAAGCGCTTCTCTCCGTCTGGACGCCGAGCAAGTAATCGCTTCGGATTCCTCGAAAAAAGCGTTCCCGCACGGGAACGCTTTTTTTGCGTCTGCGGGAACGCAAAAAAACGATTGCGGGAGCGGAGCGTTCCCGCGAAAATGAAAGTCCTATGCGCAAGTTTCCCTTTCTGTTCGCGTTGGTCGGCGCCGTTTTTGTGGGCGGTTGCAATCCCGTTTCGTATTTCATGCTTTATAAGTATTCTTCTGCGGAAAAACCGGATTCGGTCGCGGATCAGCGCATGACGGAGCTTGAACGGGAACGCGAAAAACGCATGGCGGAAAATCCGAATTATCGCAAAGAGGAAGTCGATGCGTATCGCCGCAGTCGCGGACTTTCGTCAATGCCGGAAGCGGCGGATTCGCGTCCCATTTCGACGCAGGAACTGCGTAAACGCATGGAGCAGCAGCGGGAAGAGCGGCGTCGCCGAAACTGATTTTTTTTTGCGGAGCGTTGTTCGGGAACGCGTTCCCGAATTTTCGAAGAAGAAAATGTTTCGCTTCATTCTCAAACGTTTGCTCGAAGCCGTTCCCGTGCTTTTCGTGGTGGCGACGCTTGCGTTTTTCCTCGCTCGCTTTGCGCCGGGCGGTCCGTTTGACGAAGAGCGCGCGCTCCCGCCGGCGGTCAAGGCGCAGATGAATGCGCATTACGGGCTGGATCGTCCGCTCGCGGAGCAATACGTGATTTTTCTGAAAAATCTTGCGCACGGAAAGCTCGGTCCGTCCTACAAATATCACGGTTGGAACGTGGAGGAACTGATTGCCGATCGCATTCCGACATCGCTTGCGCTCGGCGCGGGAGCGCTCGTGTTTGCGCTTGCGGTGGGAATCCCGCTCGGCGCCGTTGCCGCGATGAAGCCGGATTCGTGGCTCGATCGCTTGCCTACGGGAGCGGCGACGCTCGGAATTTGTTTGCCCACGTTCGTAATCGGACCGATTTTCGTGTTGGTTTTTTCAAATTGGCTCGGATGGTTCAATGCTTCGGGCTGGAATTCGCCGTCGGATTTCGTGCTTCCCGCGACAACGCTGGGACTCGCTTACGCGGCGCCGGTGGCGCGGCTGATGCGCGGCGCGATGCTGGAAGTGCGTTCGCAGGATTACATGCGCACGGCTCGCGCAAAAGGGCTTTCGCCGGCAAGAATTTACTTCGTGCACGGTTTGCGCAACGCGTTGCTTCCGGTCGTCACGTATATCGGACCGACGGCGGCGGGACTGATTTCCGGTTCGTTTGTCGTCGAATCGATGTTCAACATTCCCGGGCTGGGGCAGTTTTTCGTCAACGCCGCGTTCAACCGCGATTTTACGATGATTGTGGGCACGGTGGTTTTTTACGCCGCGGTGTTGGTCGTGCTGAATTTGCTTTCCGAGATCGTGCTCGTGAAGCTGAATCCGCGTCTGAAATATGAGTGAGGGAAAAAAGAATCGCGGAGCGGAAAATTTTGCGGTTTCGCCGTGGCGGCGTTCCCGCGAGCGTTTTTTTGAAAATCGCGCGGCGGTTTTCGCGGGAGCGTTCGTGTTGCTGATGCTCATTGCGTGCGGCGCGGCGCCGTGGATTGCGCCGTTCCCGTTCGAGGCGCAGGATTTGGCGCTCGGCGCCGCCGGACCTTCGCGGGAACACTGGCTCGGCACGGACACGCTCGGTCGCGACGTGCTTTCCCGCTTGCTTTACGGCGGGCAGGTTTCGCTGAAAGTCGGACTCATCGCGACCGGCGTTTCATGCGTGATCGGCGTCGCTTACGGCATGATTTCGGGTTGGTGCGGCGGCGCGCGCGATTCCGTGATGATGCGCCTCGTCGATATTCTCTACGCCTTGCCGTTCACGCTGTTCGTCATTTTGCTGACGGTGCTTTTCGGGCAGGACATGAAGTTGATCTACATCGCGATCGGCGCGATTTCATGGCTTACGATGGCGCGAATCGTCCGCAACCAGACGCGGGAACTGCGAACGCAGGCATTCGTCGAAGCCGCAATCTGCATGGGACAATCTCCGCTGAAAATCATGACGCGCCACATTCTGCCGAACATTCTCGGAACGGTAATCGTTTATGCAACGCTGACCGTTCCCGGCGTCATGCTCACCGAAGCGTTCATCAGCTTCCTCGGTCTCGGCGTGAAACCGCCGATGACCTCGTGGGGCGTGATGATCAAGGAAGGCGCGGACGTGATGCGCGATTACCCGTGGCTGTTGCTTTTCCCGGGAACGTTTTTCGCGGGAACGCTTTTCGCGCTCAACGTCTTCGGCGACGGCTTGCGCGATGCGTTCGATCCGCGAGCCGAATCGCCGTCCGCGCGTTAAGCGACGAGTCCCGCGCCTTCGCCGATCGTGGTCTTGAAATATTTCGGGCGCTTCCCGAATTTCGCTTCAAACGCGGACGCGACTTTTTCCGCCTGCGCTTCCGTGAAATCTCCGTTCGTAAGCGCGATTGCGATCCCGCCGAATCCGCCGCCGCTCAGGCGCGCGCCGTAAACGTTCGGTTGCGCGCTCAATTCCGCGACGAGAAAATCGATTTCCGGGCAGGAATTTTCGAAAAGATCGCGGGAACTCGCGTGCGAAGCCTTCAACAAATCGCCGATCGCGGAAAGATCGCCGACCGCGAGCGCGTGTTCCATTTCGACGACGCGGGCATTTTCGGAAACCACGTGCATCGCGCGCTTGAAATCCGTTTCCGAAAGTTTGCTGCGGCAAGCTTCGACCGCGCTCGGCGTCGCATCCGCGAGACAGCGGATTTTTTCGTTGTATTTGCCGATTTCCGCCGCCGCCGCCATGCACGAAGCGTGGCGCTGTGCGTAGTCTCCGGCGACGAGCGCGTGTTTCACCATCGAGTTGAACACCCAGAAAACCGTTCCCGCGGGAATCGGGAGCGTGGAAAATTCTTCCGTCTTGCAGTCGATGCGCACGATCGCGTCTTTTTCGCCGAAGCCGGAAACTCCTTGGTCGAGAATGCCGCAGGGCATGCCGACAAAAACGTTTTCCGCCTTTTGTCCCGTGCGGACGATATCGATTTTCGAAAGCGGGAAATCGTAAATTTTGCAAAGCGCGTAGGCGGTCGCGAGTTCAATCGCGGCGGAGGAGCTGACGCCTGCGCCCGTCGGCACCGTCGAAGCGTCCGCAAAATTGAAGCCGCGCGGCGCTTTCATTCCCGCCTTGCGGAGCATTTCAAAAACGCCGAGCGGATAATTCATGAACGATTGCGCACCTTTTTGGAGCTGCACTTCGTTGAGTTTGACCGTTCCCGTGGCGTTCAGCCCCGCGCTCGCCATGTGAATTTCGTCGTCGTCGCGAAGCGAAACGGCAACGGAAATGTGCTTGTCGATGGCGACTCCCATGACGAGTCCCTTGTTGTAATCGACGTGATTGCCGATGAATTCGAGGCGCCCGGGCGCCTGTGCGACGGCGGCGGGATCGCAGCCGAATTGTTTCCGGAAGAATTCCTGAATATTCATTTTGAGTGTGGGGTGAGGGTTTTGGTGCTTGTTAAGATGCGCAGAATTCTACGCATTTCTCGCCGAAAGGCAAAAAAAAGTTGATTCGGCGTTTTGCGCCGGCGGATTTTCGCTTCGCGGGAAAAAACTTACCGGCGAGCCGTTAAAAAAAGTTTCGAAGCGCGCGAAATTTTTCGTCTTCGGAAAGATTTTTTTCGGAAACGAAATCGAGAATTTCGGGTTCGGATTCGCAGACGGCTTCCGCCCAGCGCCGGCAATAATTGTTTTCGAAAATTTCGGCGGCGTGTTCGGCGGGAACGTTCCCGTTGCGCACATTTTCGGCGAGAGCGCCCATTCCGCGTCGTTCTGCGGCGAGCGCGGCGGCGTTCCATGCGCAGATTTTTTTCCAAGCGTCGAGATCTTCGAGCATCGCCTGCGCAAATTCTCCGGCGGTTTCCGCGGTCGCCGTCGCGGATTCCGGGAGCAGCGTTCCCGCGATTTCCGCGAGCGATTTTCTCGCATCGTTGAATTTCGCAAATGCGGCGGAAGCTTCCGCGAGCGCCTTTTCCGTTGCGCCGCCGACGGCGAACGCCGGATCTTTTCCCGTGAGCCAGCGCGTAATCACGGTGCTCCACGCTTCGCGTTTTTCGGGGAAATTTTCGAGGCGTTCCAACGCGGCGGCAACGGCGGCGCGCGCCTTTTCGAGCGCGTCGATGCGCGGAAGCGTTCCCGCAGTGCCGGCGAGCGACGGGAACGTTTTCGCGAGCGCGGAAAATTTTTCCGCAAATTCGCCGCGACACGTGTGCACGGCGATGAGATTTCCGAGATCGACGCGCGGATCCAACGGATTTTTTTTCGTGCCGCCGGCGAGTTCCCGCAACGCGCGAAAAACTTTTCTCCGCTTCATCCAACGCGGGAACGCGCGCGAAATTTCCGCTTCGCGCCACGTTTTCAGCAAAGGCTCAAGCTTCGGGCAGTCGGCGGCATTCGCCGGATACGGAAGCGAAAGCAACGATTCGTGGCGCGAGAGATTTTCGGAAAGCGTCGCCGCTTCTTTCAACGCGGAAAGTTTTTCCGCAGCGTCCGCGCCGAGCACGAGCGACGAATCTTCGTCGCGCACGGCGAGCAATGCGCCGACGAGACCGAGCAACGCGCGAAATTCTTTCAGCGTTCCCGCGAGCGGAAGCAATCCCGTTGCCGCCGTGAAGTCCGCCGCGCTCGCGCTCAGCGTTTCCGCCGCGTCCGAGAATGCGCGCACGGCGTTTTCGGCATCGCGTTGCCACGCCGGCGACCACCGCGTGACCGTGATCGTTCCCGCCGGGCGGGAAAGCGCTTCGCGGGCTTCCGCAAACGTTCCCGCGAGCGCCTGCGCCGTTTCAATTTTGCGGGAACGCATATTTTCCGAATCCGCGAGCGGTTTTTCCCACGCGAGTTCGACGGCGGGAACGTCTTCGTGCGCGAGCGCGAACGCGATTGCTTCCGCGAGCGAAAGCCCGTTTTTGCGTTTCCGGCGGAGAATTTCCGTGAAAGTTTCGTTTGCGGAAGTTTCGGTGTTTTGCGGCGCTTCGTTCGCGGTTTCGGCTTCGTCTGCGGCGGCGCGGGAAAAATCGTTTTGCGGCATGGCGCGTTTTTTTTTGAGAAAAGAAAAAAATTATTCGATGTTCTGAACTTGCTCGCGGAGGCGTTCCTGTTCGTTCTTGGCTTCGACGACGCAACGCGTGATCGCGACGTCGTTCGCCTTGCTGCCGATCGTGTTGAACTCGCGCAAAATTTCTTGGCAAATAAAGTCGAGCTTGCGACCGCTTTCGGTTTCGTCGAGAAAACTTTCGAGTTGCGCGAAATGGCTCGCGAGGCGCGTCAGCTCTTCGGAAATGTCGCAACGGTCGGCGAAAATCGCGATTTCTTTGAGAAAACGCGGATCGTCCAAATCAATTTCGAGACCGAGCGCGACAAGGCGCGCGCGCAACGCATCGCGAAAATGCGCGACCGTTCCCGCCGAGGCTTCGCGGATTTTTTCCGCCCAAGCGCGCAGGCGAGCAAGGCGTTCCCGCAGGTCGGCTTCGAGATTTGCGCCTTCGCGTTCCCGCATCGCGACGAAATTTTTCAGCGCGCGATTCGTCGCTTCGCAAAGCGCGGCGGCGACGTTTTCGTCGTCGAGCGGCGGCAACGTTCCCGCGTGCGAGCGGTGCAGCTCGGCGAGCCGCAGAAGCGTTCCCGCGTCGGGCGCGAAGTCCGTTCCCGTCAGGCGTTTTGCGGAAGCGCGCAGGGCGTCGAGCGCGGAGGCGAGGGCGGCTTCGTCCCAAGAAAAAATGTCTCCCGAGGCGGAATTTTTTCCGTTCCCGCTACGCACGAAAACGGAAACTTTTCCGCGAGCGGCGGCGTTGCGCACGAGCGGCGCGAGCAGGCGTTCCGCGGCGGGCATCCATTCCGTCGGTGCGAAGACGGAAAGCGCGAGTCCGCGCTGATTTACGGAAGTGATTTCGACGGAAAAATCCGCGTTCCCGACGGAAAAATTTTCACGACCGTATCCGGTCATGGATCTGACTTTGCTCATGCCCGAAAACTATGCGCTTCGCGCCGCGGGAACGCAAAATTGATTTTCGGGCGGCGCACAGGTTTTTTTCGGAAATTTTTCCGCAGAAAAATCAGTCGTATTTGCGTTTGACGAACGGCGCGAGTCCGCTGGTGAACACGGGAACGGGCTCGCTGATTTTTGTGATGAGCGAGGAACCGAGAAGTCCGGTGTAGTGCCAGTGTTCGGGCTTTGTCGAAATCAGCCAATTGAACGCGGACCAGAAAAACGAGATTTCGCTGCGCAACGTTTCCGCCTGAATGCGGAAGCGGCGAAAACCGAGCGCGTAAAGCGCGCGCAATTCGTCGCGAGCGAGCAGGGCGGCGCGCGGCGCGTTCGCGTCGGTCGCGGTGCTGACGTCTTCGCATTTCGCCTCGGCGAGCGTCTGATGGCGTTCCCGCAACGGCGCGGCGTCCAAGGGCGCACGTCGAATTTTCGCGAGCGCGGCGAGATGGCGTTCCCGCACGGGACAGCGGCGCAGGCAGGAATCGTTGATCGTAATTTCAAATTTTCCCGCGCCGATTTCGTCGGCAAGCGTTTTCATGAATGCGGGATCGGCGGCATCGTCCGGATGCACGGCGACGAGGGAATATTTTTTTGCGGCTTCGCGGTAGTATTCGACGTTCCCGCGTCCGTTTTCGGCAATGACCTTGTTCATTCCCGCGCGAATCGAAAGCGAGGGGAAATTTTTCCGGATGTGCGCGGCGAGCGTTTCCGAAGCGACGGAAACTGCGGCGCGCGGCATTTGCGAAGCGTAGTTGAGCAGGGTGTTGCCGATGGCGTCGTCCAGCTCGGAATCCGCGATGTGCGGGTTGTCGAGATTGAGCACGAAGACGACGTTTTTCCCGGCGATTTTTTTGAGACGCGCGGCGATGTCGTTCGGCGAAACGAGCGGGCGAAAGCGATACCATTCGAGCGTCCAAGCGCAAGGCGGCGCGCCGTGCGTTTCGGCGATTGCGCGGGAACGGTTGAAATTTTCCTGCGCAAAATCGCAGAGCACGGTCAGCGAGTCGTCGTAGAGAAAAACGCCGCCGAGATTCCATTGCGCGTCGGGAAAATCGGAATCCGCGAGAATCGCGAGTTTGTATTCTTTTTTCTTCTCGGCAGCGGCGATGGACGTGAACGGAACGGGCGTTCCCGCGGACGCGGCGGGATCGAGAGAAACGAAATTGCTCGGAACGGAAATGTTGCTCATGGATTTTTTCCCTTTTTTTCAGATTGCGGGATTAAGCGTGGACGTGGCTTCAAGGAATTGCAGTTTGAGGCGGGTGATGAAGTTTTCTCCCGGCGCATCTTCGCGCAATGCAAGGCGGAGAAGGTCGAAAAGCATTCCCGCGCCGTTGCTCATGCCGCGTCCCTGCACTTTGAATTTGCGAAAACCGAGCTCGTAGAGTCGGCGCAGCTCGTCGCGCGTCAGCGCCGCAACGTTGCGTTCGGGATCGCCGACGAGAACGTTGAGGTCGGAGCAACCGTTGGTTTTCCAGCGTTCGTCGAATTTTTCATCCGTGTGCCCGAAATAATTCAGCGCGAGCGAGGAAAGATATTTGTAGTGCCACGGGCGAATTTTGCATCCGCGAATGCAGTATTCGTTGACGAGAATTTCGTAGCGATCCTTGTCTTCGAGTTTTTCGAGCATGTCGAAATTCATCGAATCGTCCGGGTGAATCATCACTTTGTCGAAACGCTCCGCGAGCCGGCGGTAGTAATCGGCGTTCCCGCGCCCGTTTTCCGTGGCGACTTTGAGAATGGAAGAAACGCGTTTGAGCTTCGGATAATTTTTCCCGACATGCTCGAAAAGCGCGTCCGAGGCGCAGATGACGGCGTTGTTGCCGGTCGGATTCTGCTTTTCGAAAAAATTCAGCATCGCGTTCCCGGTCGGGTCGGACAGGTGTTCTTCCGTGAGCAGATGATTCGAAAACGTCAAATCGACGGCGATCCCGCGATGCGCGTAGGCAAGCCCCGCATCGCGAATTTGCTCCGCCGTGCACATCGCCCGCGGGAGCACGCGCCCGCTGTTCCAGAGAAAAAGCGGCGAGCCGTGGACAAGCTTTATGAGCTTGACGCCCGTCGTTTGCAGAAAAAAGTCGTGAAACAGGAGCATTTCGCGGTCGTTGACGAACGCGCCGGAAACGTCCCAAAATGCATCCGGCCAAAGCGGATTGACGATGGAAATCGGAGAACTCATCGCCGCGATGGTAGCACGCCCGCGCGAACGCGCTCAATTTTTTTTTGAATCGGTCTGCGGGAACGCAATTTCCTTGAAGTTTTTACGTTTGCGGATAGAATTCGCAACGTTTTCTCCACCCCCGATTAACCCCTGTTTTTTCCGATGTTGCAGATTAAGCCTACTCTCGCATTTTTTGTTTCCGCCGCCGCTCTGTCGTGCGTTCCCGCGTTTGCCGCCGCGAGCGGAGCGGAGGTTTCCGAATCGAATCTCGGCAATGTCATGTATGTCGGCGATTCGATCACGCACGGCGTGAATTCGGCATCTTGGCGCTGGGCGATGCACAAAATTCTCGTCGATGCCGGCGTTTCCTACGACGGCGTCGGTTACAAAACCGGAAATTATTCCGGCGGCGTTGCCGCGGGAACGGTATATGGGGGGGGGGTATTCAGCAATGCCCATTCCTCGCAGGCAAGCGCCCGCGCCTATGAAATAGCGGGACGCAAGAGTGGCGGTCGTTTCGACAACACGAATATTCAAAATTGGCTCGGGCTTTCCGCGACTACGACTGCCGGTGCAACCTACACGGGAGCGACTTTTGACGTCGATACGTTTTTCCTGCTGATCGGGACAAACGATTTGCTTTCGGACAGCGGCAAAGACGACGCGACCGCTATCGCGGGAACGCTGACGGACAATCTTCTCGGCACGGATCGCGTGAGCGGCGACATGGGAACGATTGTCGATGCGATGTATAAAAGCAATTCCGCCGCATCCGTCACCGTGCTTTCCTTGCCTTGCTGGACAAAGCACGCGAACAACAACGGCGATGACGTCCACCAAGCGGTCGCCGCTTACAACGAAAATCTCAAAACGTGGGTTTCCAATTACAACACGGCGCACGGCACTTCGGTTAAATACGTTGACCTCAACAAAGGCATTCTCGATGTCGCATCGTCCAATTCGTTTTTCGGCGTTTCGTCGATGTTCAACAATCCCGGAACCGACGGAATTCACCCGAATGCGCAGGGCGATTTGCTGATAGCGGGCAATGTCGCCAAGGCTCTCGGTTATGCGGGGCGTTCCGCCGGGCAAAAGCGCATGGCGGCGGCGGATTTTTCGACGCATGTCGAAAATTTTGCGGGAACGCTTCCGAGCGAAATTTCGACGACGAATACGAGCGTTTCCGCCGATGGTAAACTGGATTTCAGCGCATCGGGCGAATCGACGCTCGTCGCTTCGTGGGCGACGGACGCCGATCTCGCGAGCGGCTACACGGTCGATTTCGGTCTCGTGCTCGGGAACGGTTCGGTTGACGGTTGGGACACGGCGACAAATCTGAGCGTGACAATCGGCGACACCGAAAAATACGGCGTGCTCAACATCAACGAAGCCTACATTCAGTGGGGCGAAAAAATATTGTATTCGCAGGATATGTCGCAAAACGCGGACGCACTGCGCGTCGCCTACGTTGTCGGGAACGCCAAGGAAGGGCTTTCCGCGGGCTATTACGTTTGGCTCGGCGACATGCTCATCGGCGAAGCGCTCGGCGCGTCTGCGGGAACGGAAAACAGCGGCGTGAAATTTTCCTATGCCGGTTCGGGAACGCTTTTGCTCGATCATTTTTCCATGGACGGAAGCGGCTCCTACGCGCCGACAACGACCGGCTACGTGAACGCCGATGCCGCGTACATCGCCAAGACCATCGTCGTTCCGAAGGCAACGCCGCAGGGCGAAATTACGTTCCCGAGCACAAGCGAATATACGAAAACCGCGACAGGGTTGGCGGCATCGGGAACGTATAACGCGCGCGCACAGGCGGACGCAACGACCGGCAGCGCGACCTCCGTTGTCGGTGCCACGATTTCCTCCGGCGCAGCAACCCATATCTACGCCAATTCCGGCAACTACACGGGCGATGTTTACGTGACCGTCGAGGGCGGGAGCGCGAGCGCGTGGTTCGGTGCGCACGGTGGATCCGGCAATTTGAACGGGAACGTCGGGCTTCGCATCACGGGCGAAAGCTCAGGCGGTTCTACGGTTTTCGGCGCGGTCAACGCGGGAACGGTAAGCGGCAACGTCTATCTGGATTTTTCCGCAGGCAGTGCCGAGTTCGGATCGTTTACCAAAACGAATGCCGCCTCCGTCGTCGGCGCTTACGGGGCGAACATCGCGGGAACGTTGCATGTGCAAATCGGCGCGGGAACGTTCAAAAACGATATTTTGGGCGGGATTCATACGGGCGCAAAAAGCATCGGCAAAACGGAAATTTTCATCAACGGCGGCACGTTTAACGCCAACGTCTATGGCGGCGGCATCACGGGAACGATCGGCAACGAATCAAGCTCGAACATCGCGGCGGCGTCGATAATGACCGCCGATTCTTCGACGACGACGAGCACGCCGGCGACGAGCGTCGTCATAACATCGGGAACGATTAGCGGAAACGTTTACGGCGGCGGCAAAGGCGACACGATCAAAGGCGACACGCAGGTCGTCATTACGAGCGGTGTTATTCAAGGGAACGTTTACGGCGGCGGAGCTTCGGGAACGATTTCCGGAAATACTTCCGTCACGATCGACGGCGCGTTGGCGAGCATCGCGGGAACGATTTCCGGCGGCGGCGCGGGCGGCACGATTTCCGGGAACGCCGTCGTTACGTTGAAAAACATCGAGACAAGCGATTTGGCTTCCGGTTTCGACAAATACGCGGGAACGATTTCCGGCGGCACGAACGTCGCGGGAACGCGCACGTTGGTCTTGGACGGCGTGAAGCTCACGGCGTTCGGCGCAACGCTCAGCGATTTCGACACGGTTTCCGCGACAAACGGGACGGCAACGGCGCTCACGTCGATCGGCGGCGCTTCGCAATTGAGTCTCGCGGCGGGAACGAGCCTTTCCGTGAACGCGGACGCGGATCTTTCCGCGCTGAGCGAAATCGTGATGGGCAAGGGTTCCGTGTTGGATTTGAATTTGATCGGCGCAACAACGCACAGCGAGTCTCTCGTCGTTGTCGTGGACGATTCGGACTTCAAACTGATCGCGGGAACGAGCACGGGCAGCGATAATTTTGATTGGATCAAATTCCGCAAGGGCGGCGAATTGTTCGACGCGACCGCGACGATTCCGGACGCGCAGGCGGGAACGGTTTTCCTCAGCATCAGCATTCCCGAGCCGTCGGCGTTCGGGCTGATTGCGGGAACGCTCGCACTCGCGCTTTGCGCCGCGCGTCGGCGGCGCGGGGAAAAATCCGAGGCGTCGTCCTGATTTCCGAATTTCGTTCCCGTTCTTTTTGATTTCAAAACTTCGGCACATGGCGTTTAATTCCCGCTT
>CAVFCB010000033.1:0-17945 GCA_963620895.1 Bacteroidaceae bacterium
GTTCCCGCGAAGAAAGTCGTTCCCGCGGTCACCAAGAACGCCGCGAAGCCTTCGAAATCCGCGCCCGCGAAAAAAGGCGCCAAGAAAAACGCGAAGTCTTCCAAAAAAACGGCGTCGAAAAATCCGCTCGACGAAATCGTCGTGCGCCGCGATGCGGAAACCGTGCAGACGAAAATCATCACGCGTCGGCGCGGGCTCATCGCCTACACGCCCAAGGAACTTGAGCTGATGTTTCTGCGCCGCGGGAACGCCAACATCAACATTTTCAATCCCACGCAACCCGAAGCTCCCGCGAAACCCGCCGCGCGGCAGATTTTGAAGAAACTTCCGAAATCCGCTCCGCGCAAAATCGGCGCCGTCTCGCTCGACGAACTTTTCGGCTACAATCCTTTCGCCAAAAACAGCGTTTCCGCCGAGGAAAAACTCATTCCCGCGAAGTGGATCAAATATTATAAAAAGCTCGTCGCGCTCAAATCCGCCATTCAAAAGGAAATCGACGAACATTCGCAGACCGCGTTCAGTCGCGAAAGCAAAGAAGACACCGGCGACATTTCCGCTTCTTACAGCCAACACACCGCCGACATCGACAACGAGGCGTTCACGCGGGATTGCGCGCTCAGCCTCCTCGCCAGCAAACAGCAGGAGCTCGCAGAAATCAATATCGCCATCGAACGCATGAAAAAAGGCACCTACGGCATCTGCGAAATCACGGGAAAACCCATTCCCGCCGAGCGTTTGCGCGACGTGCCGTTCACGCGCTACTCCATCGAAGGAAAAATCGAAGCGGAAAAACAGCGCGCCGCCGCCGCACGCCGCCGCCGAGCCAACGTCGCGACCGACATCGCCGCCGTCACCGACCTCGAAAACGACGTGCCGATCGTTTTCAACGAAGACGACGAAGCCGACCGCAAAAAAACTACGACCGGCGATCCCGACGCCGAAGAAGAAGAAAACTAAGATTTCGCGGGAACGCACGACAACGTTCCCGCGAGCCCTCAACCGTTTTGCGCGCACGTTTCTCTCTGCGCGAAAATTTTTAACACCACCCTGCCCCTTATGCTTACCAATGCGCCCGAAAGTGTGAAAGCGGAAAACGTTTCCGCCGCAAAAATCAGTCTGCGACACGTCAGCAAAACGTTTACGTCGCGGCAGGGCTCCGTGCTCGCGCTCGACGACATTTCGCTCGACGTGTCGGAGGGCGAGTTCCTTTGCCTCGTCGGCCCCAGCGGTTGCGGGAAATCCACGATTCTGAACCTGATCGCGGGATTGGACACGGCGACGGAAGGCGAAGTGCTGATGGAAGGCGAACCCATCGTCGGTCCCGGGCGGGAACGCATGGTGATGTTTCAGGATTCGGCGCTGTTCCCGTGGCTGGACGTTTTGCAAAACGTGATGTTCGGTCTGCGACTGAAACCGAATCTGACGAATCGCGAGCGCGAAGAAGTCGCGATGTTCTACCTGAATCTCGTCGGACTGAAAAATTTTTACCGCGCGAACATTCACGAGCTTTCCGGCGGCATGCGGCAACGCGTCGCCCTCGCCCGCTCGCTCGCGCCGAACCCGCGCATTTTGCTGATGGACGAACCTTTTTCCGCGCTCGACGCAATGACGCGGGAACAGCTCTACGGCGACCTGCAACGCATTTTCGTGCAACGGCAAAAAACCATCGTCTTCGTCACGCACAACATTCGCGAAGCGGTGTGCCTCGGCGACCGCATCATTCTGCTCTCGCCCAACCCGGGACGCATCGCGGAGGATTTTCGAGTATCGTTGCCGCGCCCGCGCGACATCAACGATCCCGAGCTTACGAAAACATCGATTCCGATTACCGCGGCACTGAAAGCGCGTCTGAAAAAATCCTCCGTCGCCGTTGGCGTCGGCGAAAGCGACTGACGCGGGAACGCCCACTCACCCTGATTTTTTTCAAAAAAAATGAAAAAGCCGCTTTTCTACATTTTATTCTTCGTCGTTCTGCTCGGTGCGCTCGAAATCATCGGGCGCAGCGAATGGCTCACCTCGTTTCAGTTGCGCAACCGCGCCTCGGAAGATTCCAACGAATTGCGCATCGGCTACTTCCCGAACATCACGCACGCGCAGGCGCTCATCGCGCAACAGATGGAGCTTGAAGGGCGTTCGTGGTTCACGCCGAGATTGCCCGAAGGCACAAAACTTTTTTGGCAACCCTACAACGCCGGTCCCGCCGCAATGGAAGGACTGACGCTCGGCACGATCGACATGAGCTACGTCGGCCCCTCGCCCGCGATTATGGCTTACATTCAGCGCGGGGAAAGCGTGCGCGTTGTCTGCGGGAGCGCGGAAGGCGGCGCGGCGCTCGTCGTGCGCCAAGACATCACGGCAAAACATCCGAAAGATTTCGCGGGAAAAGCGATTGCGACGCCGCAGCTCGGGAACACGCAGGACGTGGCTTGCCGCGCGTGGCTCATCAAAAACGGCGTTCCCGTGACCACGTCCGGCGGCGAAGTTCAGATTGTGCCGACGAAAAATCCCGACCAGCTCGCGCTCTTCAAAGCGGGAACGCTCGAAGCGGCGTGGACGGTGGAACCGTGGGTTTCTCGGCTCGAACTCGAAGCCGGCGGAAAAATCGCGCTGGAAGATTTCAAAACGGTGACGACCGTGCTCGCCTCGGCGACGGACACCATCGCGAAGCGCAAACCCTTGCTCGAAGCGTTCATCAAAGCGCACACGGAGCTGACCGCGTGGATCAACGCGCATCCGGAGGACGCCAAAGCGCTTTTGCAACGCGCACTCACGCGCGAAACGAAATCGGAGTTCCCGCAACGCATCGTCAACAACGCGTTCCCGCGCATCAAATTCACCGCCAAACTGAACGAAGCCTCGCTTCGCGCCTACATCGAAGACGGCTACACGGCGGGATTGATTCCGGAAAAAATTAACGTTTCGGATCTGGTTTCGCTCGACGATGCGGACTTGGTCGAAGGCTCCGGCATTTTCCCGTTGCCGTCGGAAATCATAAAATTTCTCTGGAACGGACTTTTCGACGGCTCGATTCCGAGTGCGCTTTTGGTGACGCTTCGCCGGCTCGTAATCGGCTACGCGATCGGATTCGTTCTCGCCGTGCCGCTCGGATTATTGCTCGCACAAAGCCGTTTCATGCGCGACACGCTCGGCGTGCTCGCCCTCGGTTTTCAATCGTTGCCGAGCGTGTGCTGGGTGCCGATTTCGCTCGTCATTTTCGGGCAGGACGAACGCACGATTCTCTCCGTCGTCGTCATGGGCTCGGTGTGGTCGCTGATGCTTGCGACGGAAAACGGAATCCGCAGCGTTCCGCCGCTTTACATTCGCGCGGCGCGCACGATGGGTTCAAAAAATCTTCACCTGTGGGCGCGAGTGATGTTCCCGGCGGCGCTCCCGTCGATTTTCAGCGGGATGAAACAAGGCTGGGCGTTCGCGTGGCGCTCTCTGATGTCCGCGGAAATTTACGTTTATATTCTCAGCGGGATCGGCTTGGGCTGGATGCTCAATGCGGGACGCGAAGAAATGAACGTGGAAAAAGTTTACGGCGTGATGCTCGTCATCATCATCGTCGGGCTCGTGATGGATCGCCTCTGCTTCGCTCCCGTCGAACGCTGGTTGCGGGAACGCTGGGGATTGGAGAAATAGCGGCGCGCGCCGCAGTTTCCCTTCATGTTCCGCGAACTGAAATACACGTTGCGGCTTGCGGTGCCGATTGCCGTCGGGCTGATCGGGCAAGGACTTTTCGGCGTCATCGACACGGTGATGATCGGCAACATGCTCGGCGAACACGCGCTCGCGGCGGCGACGCTCGGCAACAATGTGAACTGGATTCCGCTCGTCGCCGTGATGGGGCTTTGCGTTGCCGTTCCCGTGCTCACGGCGCAGGCGCGCGGCGCGGGAACGCCGGAAAAAATTCCCGGCGTGTTGCGCCACGGATTGCTCGTCGCGCTTGCATTCGCGATCATCGGCGCGGGAACGATTTGCGCGTTCGCGCTCGCAGGCGGACTCACGATGCTCGGACAACCGGAAAATGTCGCCGCCGACGCGAAAGGTTTTTGTTGTCTCGTCGCGCTTTCTCTTCCCGCCGCGGCGGGATTTCAGGCGGTAAAATCGCTTCGCGATGCGAGCGGCGGACAATGGATTTCGCTGACGTGGACGTTGCTCGGACTCGGCGCCAACGTTTTTCTGAATTGGACGCTGATGACGGGCGCGCTCGGTTTTCCGAACTGGGGACTTGAAGGCGCGGCGGCGGGAACGCTGATTTCGCGCGTGTTCGCCTTTGTCGGAGTCTCTTTGCACGAACGTTTGCGCCTCGAACTCTCGCGCGGATTTTCGTTGCGGGAACTCCGCGAAAATTTGCGCGTCGCGGTGCCGAGCGCGTTGCACATTCTTTTCGAAGCGGGACTGTTCATCGTTTCTCCGTTTTTCATGGGTTGGATCAGTGAAGCGTCCATCGCGGCGAATCAAGTCGCAATCGCAATTTCTTCGCTGATTTACATGGTGCCGCTCGGAATTTCCCAAGCGCTTTCAATCCGCATCGGAGAAGCGTTCGGGAACGGCGACCGCGCGCGCATCCGCACGATTTTCACGGGAACGGTGCTGTTCACGCTCGCGCTGATGTGCGTCGCGGGAGCGGTCATGCTCGCGTTTCTCGATGTAATTCCCGCCGCGTTCAATCTCGGCGAAGAAGCCTCGGAAATCGCGCGCTCGATTCTCGTCGTCGCCGTCGCCTACATGCTTTTCGACGCGTTTCAGACAACGACTTCGGGCGCGTTGCGCGGGCTCGGCGACGTGCGCGTGATTGCCGTCGCGGCGTTTATCAGCTACTGGATTATCGGTTGCCCGACGGCGCTGCTGCTCGCGTTCCCGCTCGGATTGCGAGGCGTCGGCATTTGGATCGGGCTTGCGAGCGGGCTCGCGACCATCGCGCTGATTCTCGGACTGCGCATGCGCAAAAATCTTGCGCGGGAACGCCTATAAATTTGTTTTTGAAAAAACATTTTCTTACAGCGATGAAAATTCCTTCACGAAAAGCCGCGCTCCTTTGGCTGTTTCTTCCCCTTGCGGGAGAAATTGCGCTCGCCGCGGCGTGGATTTTCACGCTCGCGCGCCCCGAAGCGAAATCGCCGAGCGAAGACGATTTTTCCCGCGTTTCTTCCGCCCTGTCGCGCGCATTGCCGGACGACGCGGAGTATTTCGCTCGCGACCGGCGTTCCCGCCGAAAAAAAACCGCCGAACGGGAACGCAGCGATTTTGTTTTCGACGGAGCGAGACTCGTTCCCGCCGCAAATACGCAGGAATCCGACGACGACGCGCCGATTTTTCTGCAAAACGGCGATCTTTTCGACCTCTACGGCGGCGGGCGCGAATACCTTTCCGAAGACGCGTCCGGAGACGCGCGGGATCACCGTCTGTGGATCGATGCGCGCGTTCCCGTGAATCTTTCCTCGCGGCTCAAACTCTACGGCGTTTCCACGTTCACGCTCGGCGATGCCCGCGAAAGCGCGACCTCCGTCGCCGACTACGCCCGCTATTACGGGATCGGCGGCGGGATCGGACTTTCCTTCCGCGTCACGGATTCCGTCGAGCTGAATTTTGATTTGCGGCGCACGCGCTCGCTGGAAAACGCGGATTCCGCGCAGGATCCGAAGACCGACTCCGCCGGAATCTCGCTGAAAATCGAATTGTAGCGCGCTTACTTCACGACGATGTTCACGAGCTTGCCGGGAACGACGATTTCGCGAACGATTTCCTTGCCGTCGATGAATTTGCGCACGGAAGCGTCCGCGCGCGCCGTAGCGAGCATCGCGTCCTTTGTCGCGCCGACGGGCAATTTCGCTTCGGAGCGGCGTTTGCCGTTCACGGAGAAAACGACCGTGATCGTGCTTTCCGCGCATTTCGATTCATCGTATTCGGGCCACGGGCTTTCGCAGATCGAACCGGTTTCGCCGAGGCGATGCCAAAGTTCTTCCGCGATGTGCGGCGCGAACGGCGCGATGAGTTTGAGCAAACCGCGCGCAGTCTCACGCGTGAACGCGCTTTCCTTGTCGAGCGCATTCATCAAAATCATGAACTGCGAAATCGCCGTGTTGAAGCCGAGCGATTCGATGTCGGAAGAAATTTTTCGAACGGATTGATTGAACACGCGCTGAAAATCTTCGCTCTCCTTTGCGTCATCGGAAATGCGCGCGGAGATTTCGCCCGTGCGTTCATCGACAAACGCGCGCCACAGGCGGCGCAAAAGGCGCGCCACGCCCTCGATGCCCTTCGTGTTCCACGGTTTCATCGCTTCGAGCGGTCCGAGGAACATCAGATAAAGCCGGAGCGCATCCGTGCCGTAATCGGCGACGATTTGGTCGGGGTTGACGACGTTCCCGCGCGACTTCGACATTTTTTCGCCGTCTTCGCCGAGAATGATTCCTTGGTGGAAAAGGCGCGTGAACGGCTCCGGCGTGGAAAGCACGCCGATATCGTAAAGGAAGCGATGCCAGAAACGCGCGTAAAGCAAGTGAAGCACGGCGTGTTCGGCGCCGCCGATGTAAAAGTCCGGAGTTTTCCAATACGCGAACGCTTCGGGATCGACGGGTCCTTTGTCGTAGTCCGGCGAAAGGTAGCGCAGATAATACCAGCAGGAACCCGCCCATTGCGGCATGGTGTTCGTTTCGCGCGTTGCGGCGATCCAGCCTTCCGGCGCGGGAACGCCCTCCTCGCGGGAACGCGTTTCGCCCGTCGTGAGATTTACGAAAACGTTCACCCAGCTTTTCGCGTTGGCGAGCGGAGATTCGCCCGTTCCCGAAGGCTTGTAGGATTCGACCTCCGGCAATTCGAGCGGGAGCGACGACGACGGAAGCGGCACGGCGACATGCGTCGCGCCGTCGAGCGTGCGGTAAGAAATTTTTTCTTTCGGCATGAACTCGCGCAATGCGGAGTTCGCGGGAATTTTTTCGAAATCGCTTTCGGAGACCCACACGATCGGGAACGGCTCGCCCCAGTAGCGCTGACGCGAAAAAAGCCAGTCGCGCAGCTTGTAGTTGACCGTGCCGTGCCCCCAGCCTTGCTCTTCGACGTATTTCGTAATCGCCTTTTTGGATTCGCTCGTGGGCATTCCCGTGAACGCGCCGGAGTTGACGAGCACGCCGTTTGCGACAAACGATGCCTGCTGCACGTCCACTTTCGCATCGGGATTGTCCACGACTTGAATAATCGGAATGTTGTGCGCTTTGGCAAATTCCCAGTCGCGCTCGTCGTGCGCGGGAACAGCCATAATCGCGCCCGTGCCGTAGCCCATGAGCACGTAATCCGCGACCCACACGGGAACGCGATCGCCGTTGAGCGGATTGATCGCGTAGCCGCCCGTGAACACGCCGGTTTTTTCCTTTGCGAGATCGGTGCGTTCGAGGTCGGATTTGTTGCGCGCTTTTTCGACGTAGGCATCGACGGCGGCGCGGTGCTCAGGCGTTGTAAGGCGTTCCCGCAGCGGATGCTCGGGAGCGATGACCATGTACGTCACGCCGTAAAGCGTGTCCGGGCGCGTGGTGAAAATTTTGAGCTTCGTCGCGGGATCGTCGGCGAGCGGGAACTCGACTTCGGCGCCTTCGCTGCGACCGATCCAATTTTTCTGCAAACGCTTCGTGGAATCCGGCCAATCCAAATTGTCCAAACCGGCGATGAGTTTTTCGGCGTAAGCCGTGATTTTAAGCACCCACTGGCGAATCGGGCGACGCTCGACGGGGAAATTCCCGCGTTCGCTGCGCGGTCCCTCGTCCGTGTTGAGCACTTCTTCATTCGCGAGCACGGTTCCGAGCTCGGGGCAAAACCATACCGGCTTGTCGTCCACGTATGCGAGTCCGTGCTTGAAAAGATTGAGGAAAATCCACTGCGTCCACTTGAAATATTTCGGTTCGATCGTGGAAATTTCGCGATCCCAATCGATGGCGAAACCGAGCATCTGCAACTGGCGACGGAAATTGTCGATGTTCGCGAGCGTCTGACCGCGCGGGTGCTTGCCGGTCTTGATGGCGAACTGCTCGGCGGGCAAACCGAACGCGTCCCAACCCATCGGGTGCAACACGTTGAAACCTTTGGCGTGTTTGTAGCGCGCGAGAATGTCGGAACCCGTGTAGCCCTCCGGATGTCCGATGTGCAAGCCCGCTCCCGACGGATACGGGAACATGTCGAGCACGTAATATTTCGGCTTGTCGGACTTGTTTTCCGCGCGGAACGTTTTTTTGTCCGCCCAAAACTTTTGCCAGCGTTTTTCGATCTCTGAAAAATTGTATTCGGAGCTGCTCATGATGATGAAAAATATTTCCGCCGAGCGTAGATTTTTCCCGCCCTCGGCGCAAATTGAAAAAAAGAAGACTCAGATTCTCTGTAAAAATTCCCGCAGTTCCCGCAAGCGTTTCAGCGGAGCGAGCGATTTGAGCCGCGGGAAGTTCGCGCCGATGCGCACGTATTCGCCGTTGCGGCGGCGAGCGCGAACGGCGCCTGCCTCCGTCTCAAGCTCGACGATCCCGTGAGCCTCGGCAAGGCAACGCAATTCCGCGATTGCGCAAAACGCTTTCGCCTCCGGCGGGAGCGCGCCGAAGCGATCCGCGAGCGATTCTTCGACGACGCGCACTTCGTCCGGCGTTCCCGCCATCGCGAGCCGACGAAACGCGTCGATGCGCACGCGAACGTCGGAAATGTATTCCGCCGGGAGCGTCGCGATGATGACTTCGCCGAGATACGCGGCGTTTTTTTCGTCTTTGAGAATCTGATATTCGGTGCGCGCGTCCTTCGCGCCGGATTCCGGCAAATTCGAATATTGCACGAAATCGAGGCGGATTTCCGCGCGGAAAATTTTCACGGAATTTTCGCCTTTCAATCCCGCGATGCTGCGCCGCAGAAGTTGGCAATAAAGCTCGAATCCGACGCCCGCAATGTGCCCGCTCTGCTTCATGCCGAGAATGTTCCCGGCGCCGCGCAGCTCAAGATCGCGCATCGCAATGCGAAAACCCGCGCCGAGCTGATTGAACTGCCGCAACGCGGAAAGACGTTTTTTCGCCGTTTCCACGAGCGCGCGGTGCCGGTGCAACAGCAAATACGCGTAGGCCTGACGATTGAAGCGCCCGACGCGCCCGCGCAGTTGGTAAAGTTGCGAAAGCCCGAAACGATCCGCCGCTTCGATGATGATCGTGTTGCAGTTCGGAATGTCCAATCCGGTTTCGATAATCGTCGTGCACACGAGCACGTCAAACGTTCCCGCGACAAAATCCGTCATCACGCGCTCGAGCTCGCGTTCGTCCATCTGCCCGTGCCCGACGGCGATTTTCGCCTCGGGAACGAGCCGTTTCAGCAATTCCGCGACCTCGTGAATCGTATCGACGCGATTGTGCAGATAAAACACCTGACCGCCGCGACCGAGCTCGTGCAAAATCGCGTCCTTAACGACTTTCGCATCATACGTGCGCACGACGGTGCGAATCGGCAGGCGTTCCCGCGGCGCGGTTTCGATGACGCTCAAATCGCGCGCGCCCATAAGCGCCATGTAAAGCGTGCGCGGGATCGGCGTCGCGCTCATCGCGAGCACATCCACGTTTTCCCGCAAGCGTTTGATTTTTTCCTTTTGCTTCACGCCGAAACGATGTTCCTCGTCGATTACGAGCAAGCCGAGTTTTTTGAATTTCACGGCGGAAGAAAGCAACGCGTGCGTGCCGATCACGATGTCCAACTCGCCGCTTTCGAGTTGCGCGAGAATTTTTGCCCGTTGCGACGGCGTGCGGAAACGCGAAAGCATTTCCACGGAAACCGGATACTGCGCGAAGCGATCGCGAAACGTGTTGAAATGCTGTTGCACGAGCACCGTCGTCGGCGCGAGAAACGCGACTTGAAAACCGCTCAGCACCGCCTTGAACGCGGCGCGAATCGCGACTTCCGTTTTGCCGAATCCGACATCGCCGCACACGAGGCGATCCATCGGCGAGGCGCGTTCCATATCGCGCTTCGTTTCTTCGATCGCCTTTGCCTGATCGGGCGTTTCGGTGAACGGGAACGCGCGCTCGAACTCGCGCAACCACGGAAGCGCATCGTCCGGTTGCGCGGCGAGTCCGGGCTTTGTCTGCCGCGAAGCCTGCAAAGAAAGCAACTCCGCCGCGAAATCCAGCGTCGCCTTTTCCGCCGCGCGGCGCGTTTTTTCCCACGCGTTCCCGCCGACTTTTCCGAGCTTGGGCAAAGTTTTGCGCAAGCCGACGTAGCGCGAAAGCAGATGCGCTTCGCGAAACGGAACATAAAGCCGCACGCCGTTTTCGAATTCGAGCGCGAGCATGTCCTCTCGCGTTCCCGCGCCGCGCTCAATCGAATGAATCCCGCGATAAACGCACACGCCGTGTTGCAGGTGCACGAGCAAATCGCCGTCGGCAAGCTCGTTGAAATCCAG
Organism: Bacteroidaceae bacterium; assembly: GCA_963620895.1. Taxonomy (GTDB): domain Bacteria; phylum Verrucomicrobiota; class Verrucomicrobiia; order Opitutales; family UBA953; genus Spyradosoma. The sequence goes on from CAVFCB010000033.1 coordinate 10,415, forward strand.
AAGTTGCTCGACGCGAGATTTGTGCGGAAGCCGGCGGGAACGCACACTCGCGACGCGTCGCCGCTCGCGCCCGAAAAGCTCGCGCTCCGTCGCAACCACAAGCGGCGCCGTTCCCGCACGAACAATGCGAAAGCCCGCGCTCACGTTCCCGCGGACAATTTCCGGAGAAAAATTCTTTTTCACCGTTCCCGCGGCGCGTTCCTCATCAAAAATTTCGCGCAATCGCTCTTCGCCGCCCGCGCTCTCCGTGACGACGACTACGCGCTCGCCCGCCCGCGCCCAACCGTCGAGCCGCACGAGCACGCGCCGACGAATTTCCTCCGCTTCCGCAAGCCGTTCGGAACCGATCGCCGAGGAAATTTCGCCGTAGGCGAGCTCTTCCAAATCCTCACAATTCCACGCTTCCGCGCCCGAAGCGTTCCCGCGCAACCATTCCGGAATTTCGTCGAGCGAAGAAAATCCGCGCACGTGCCACGCGCGTTCCCGCGCCGTTGCGAGCAATGCAGCCGCCGCGCGCTCGTCGAGCATCTCCGGCTCCGCGAAAACAATTTCCGTTCCCGCCGGGAAATAATCAAAAAGCGCGCCCGCGCGTTGCGGCGCCGAGGCGGGATCGGTCGCCGTTCCCGAAGCAATGACGATTTTTTCCAGCCGTTGCAGACTGCGTTGCGTCTCCGGATCGTATTCGCGCAACGACTCGATTTCGTCGCCGAAAAAATCCACGCGCACCGGCGCTCCCGCGTTGAGCGGATACACGTCGATGAGCCCGCCGCGCACGGCAAATTGTCCGGGTGCCTCGCAAAGCGCCTCGTTGTCGTAATCGAAATCTTTCGCAAGCGTTTCCGCAACTTCGCGCAGAGAAATTTTCATGCCGACGGCGAGCGTCAACTCGCGGCTCGCCATCGCATCGGGTTCGGGCACCGGACGCGCAAGGCTCTCCGGCGTGCACGCGAGCACCATCGGCGCTTCCGTTCCCGCGCGGCGCAACGCGGAAAGCGCCGTGAGCAAATCGCACGCGCTTTCAAAACTCGCCGCGCCGGAATCGTCGGCATCGGCGATTTTCGGCAAGCCGATGATTTTGAAATCCGCGCGCTCGGCAGGCGTTCCCGCGAGAATTTTTTTGCGAAAAAAAACGCCGTCTTCGGCGAGCACTTCGACGCGTCCGAGATTGCGTCCGGCGAGCACCGTAAGCGGCGTTCCCGCGTGCAGAAAATGCGCGAACGCCGCGCCGCACGCCGCCGCGCCCACGCCCGTGATGAAATCGCTCTCGCTGTTCTGCCCCATCGCCTTTCGCCGAAAAGATTTTCGGAATCACCCGCAAAATTTTCAATCGGATTTTTTTTCCTGTTTGCTTATTTCGCGCCGAGGAGATCCCGAATTTCCGCGAGCGAAATTCTCGCGTTCGCGGGATCGGTTTCTTCAAAAAGTTCTTCGAGCAAGCGGCGTTTTTCGCGTTGCAGGGAAAGAACGTGTTCTTCGACGGAATCGGCGACGACGAGGCGAATCGCCGTGACGGCGCGCGTTTGCCCGATGCGGTGAGCGCGATCGGTCGCCTGCGCTTCGGCGGCGGGATTCCACCACGGATCGTAGTGGACGACCGTGTCGGCGCCCGTGATATTGAGACCGAGCCCGCCCGCTTTGAGCGAAATGAGAAAAACGGGAATTTCCGGCGAAGTGTTGAAGCGATCGCACTCGCGGGAACGCTCGCGCGTCGAGCCGTCGATTCGGCAAAACGGCACGCCGTCGTTGTGCAAAGCCTCCGCGAGAAAATCGAGCACGGAAACGAATTGCGAAAAAACGAGCATTCGGTGCCCGCCCGCCTGCGCTTCGTCGAGCAATTCGCGAAACGCGCGCAGTTTTGCATTTTCCGCTTCGGGAAAATCTCCGACGACGACGCGCGGCTCCGTGCAAATTTGCCGAAGGCGCAACAGCTGGGAAAATGCCGCGATGCGCAAGTGCGCGTCCGATGCGCCGGACATTTCGAGTTTGAAAAATTCTTCGCGGGAACGCGTTTTCCATTCCTCGTAGAGTCGAGACTGCGCCTCGCCGAATCGGCACCACAGCGTCTGCTCGATGCGCGGCGGAAGCTCCGGCGCGACCGCGGATTTCGTGCGTCGCAAAATATACGGCGCAACGATTTTTTTCAGATTTTCGCGATCCCAATCTCGTCTCGCGAGCGCGGAAGCGGACGTTCCCGCGCCGTTCGGCGGAAGCAGTCCCGGCATGATGAATTCGAAAAGCGAACGCAAATCTTCGTGCGAATTTTCGATGGGCGTTCCCGTGAGCACGAAACGCGTTTCCGCGCGAAGAAATTTCAACGAACGCGAATTGCGGGAACGGCGATTTTTGATTTGCTGCGCTTCGTCGGCGACAATCGTGCGCCACTCGCAAGCGATAAACGCTTCGACGTCGATCGCCAGCGAGGAATACGACGTAAGCGCGATTCCGAAACGAAACGCCGCGAGCGTTTCGGCACTGCGGCGCGGACCGTGATGCACGAGCACGGGAATTTCCGGAGCAAAACGCGCAAGCTCGCGCCGCCAATTTTCAATGAGCCCGGCGGGAACGACGAGCAACGCGCGCAACTCCGCATTGCCCGAAGAAAAACATTTTTTCGCGTTCTCAAAAACGGCGGCGAGAAACGCGATCGTCTGCACGGTTTTTCCCAGCCCCATTTCGTCCGCAAGCAAACCGCCGAGTCCGTTGGAATGCAGATGCCAGAGCCACGCCGTGCCGATTTGCTGGTAAGCGCGAAGTCGCGAAAAAAGCGGTTCGGGAACGGGCGGACGCGCGAGTCGGCTCAAATCGAGCAACGCGGCGGAGCGTTCCCGCCAAGTTTCCGGCGGCTCGAATCCGATTCCCAATTCTCCGAGCATCGCTTCCGCCGAAGGCAATTCCGCGCGGGAAAATCGCCGCCGAAACGCGTTTTCCGTTCCCGAAATCGTGCCCTGCCCGAGGCGTTCCCGCAGCGAAGAAATTTTCCGCAATTTATCCGACGACAACAGCACGATTTTTCCGTTCTCGCGAAAAACGTAGCGGCGCCCGCAACCGAGCGCGGAAGAAAGCTCGTTGTCCGTGATGCCGAAAGTTTCCATGCGCACGTCCAAGTCGAACTTGCCGTCGTCGGTCTCGCTCGCCGCGCAGTGAATTTGCGCCATGCGCACGCCGCGCATGAATTTTCGAAAACTCGGCGTGTAGGCGATGCGGCAATCTTTTTCGAGAAAATCGCGATTGTCGGCGAGAAAATTCAGCACCTTGTGCTCGCCGCGCAAAAACCAACGGCGGGAACGCGCATCGAGCGCAAAACCGGACGCGCGCAACAAGTCGCGAAGCGGTTCGTAGCACGCCGCCGAGCGCGACGGCAAAATCACGGAAATCCATTCGCGACCGCCGTCCGCAGACGCTCGCGACAAAGCTTCCGACTCCGTCGGCGTTCCCGCGAGCGAAAATTCGTTCCCGGCGGCGAAAACGTTTTTGTGCGGAAGCGGCGTTCCCGCGATGCGCGCTTGCGGCGAACGGAATTTTTCCGAAATTCCCGCGGCGGTGCGCGCCGCTTCCGCCGCTTTCAGCAAAGGCGCGAAATACGCAAAATAAATCGCCAGCGCGTGGCGGCATACACGCCGCGACTGCCCGACTTCGCAGGAACATTCCGCCTGCGGGAACGTGCGCGAACGCAGATTCAGCGAAACGAGAAAACGCCGCGCGCCGTCAAGAACGATTCCGCGAAAAACAGGCGGCTCCCACACGACGTCCGTCGCCGAATCCGCCAGCGCTTTGCCCTCGCGAAGCGTAGTCGGCGAAACGCTTTCGAGCCATTCGGCGTCGGGAATTTGCGGCGGAAGCATGCGGGAACGGAATTTTTCTTCGGCGCAAAAAACCGCGCGGCTCAGGACAGGAACGTCCACGCGAGCACGCCGGCGGCAAGCGCAAAACGATACCACGCAAACGCCGAAAGCCCGTGCCGGGAAATCCATTCAACCATCCATTTCACCGAGGCAAACGCCGCGACAAACGCCACCGCAAGCCCGATCGCGGAAACGCCCGCGCCGAACGACGCCAGCATCTGTTCCGCGCATTTCAGCGTCTTGTAAATCGACGCCGCAGAAAGCGTGATGAGTCCGAGCAAAAACGAAAATTCCGTTGCGCGGCGCGGCGAAAGCCCGGCGACGTAGCCGCCGACGATCGTTGACATCGAACGGCTCATTCCCGGCCAAAGCGCAAGGCATTGCATCGCGCCGATCGTCAGCGACTGGCGCACGGAAAGATCCTGCAAGTCCGGTCCGGATTCCTCGCCGTCGCTCGCCGGCGTTCCCGCCGCGCGGCGCTTTTGATGCCGATCGACGACGAGCATCAGCACGCCGCCGACCACGAGCGCAATCGCGACCGTCACGGGATTGAACAGCAATTCCTCGATTTTATCCGAAAGAATAAAACCCAGACCCGCCGCGGGAACGAACGCGACGATGAGGTTGCGCGTCAGCCGCAGACTCGCGGGATCGCGCCGCAAAGTGCCGATGAACGTTCCCGTGCAGCGTCCCCAATACGCGAAAAGCACGGCGACGATTGCGCCGAACTGAATGATGATCGAATACGCATCCGCCGCTTCCTTGACGGAAAACGTCGAGCCGTCGCGATCGCGCACGAGCCCGTCGCCGTCGCGACGCACGAGCGCCTCGTCGGAGTCCAGACCGAGCGCGCTGTTGGCGAGAATCAGGTGTCCCGTCGAAGACACGGGAAGGTATTCCGTAAGCCCTTCGACCACGCCGAGAATTGCGGCGTTTTTCGCATCGAAAACTTCGCCTGCGGGAACGGTTTTTTCGGGAACGGCATCGTCGCCCGGCGCGGAATTTTCCGCGAACGTCGTCGCGGGAACGCAAAGCGCGAACCACGCGCAAAGCAATGTCGAAAGAAGTGTTTTTTTCATGAAACAAAAAAAGATTGTGTTCGGAAAAAACGAGGAGCGGGAAAAATTCCCCGCTCCCGTTTTTCGATGACGCTCCCGGTTCGAAAATCGGGAAGGTTCATCAGAAGTTTGCCGCGCGGCGACGCAACGTGCGCACGGTTTTTTCCAGATCGGAAATTTTCTTCTGCGCATCGGCGAGTTCCGCTTTCAGGTCTTCGACGCGGGAATCGGCGGCGGCGGAACCGTCTTTCGCCGTTTCCTGCAAGGCGCGGAGGCGCTGACGCAAATCGGCGATTTCGAGATTGCGGGCGGCGAGCTCTTCGCCGATCGCTTCGCGTTCCGAGGAAAGCGAGGCGAGCGCGGCGTCCTTTTCCGCGATCGCCGCTTCAAGTTCCTTGCGGTCTTCGGTGCTGCGCATTTTCATGACTTCGCCGTTGAGCTCTTCCGTGCGGCGGCGTTCCGCGTCGAGCCGTTTCTGCAATTCTTCGACGGTCGCCTTGTCTTTTTCGGACGCATCCTTGGCGGCTTTGAGCTCGTTGTCCTTGTCTTCGAGCGCCTTGTTTTGAGCGGCGATCCGCTTCTGCGCGGCATCGTTCTCACGGCTCTGCGCAACGGATTTTTCGCCGACATCGGCGAGTTCCTTTTCAAGATTTCTGTTTTTTTCGGAAACGCGCGCAAGCTCGTCCGAAACGGTTTCGGTGCGTGCGCGGAGTTCGCGGTTGGCGGCTTTCACGGTTTCCGCCTCTTCGCGGAGCTGCGCCTCCGTCGGCTTTTCCGACTTCAAATCTCCGTTTTCGAGATAGAGCCACGCGGACGTTCCCGCGAAAATCGCGGCGAGGACGAACAAGATGATGTTGGACTTCTTCATGGATATTTTTTCTGAAAATTTTTGAAAAACCTGAAGCGCTAATGATGAACTATTCCGCCCGGCGGTCAAGCGGTGAAATGCATTTTTAACCGGGAACGCGTTGCCGCGGCGATGGCGGAAGCGTTCCCGTTTTTATTTCTTTTCCGGACGCGGGAAGAGAATTGCCTTGGCGCCGAAAGTTTTTCCGGTGAGCGAGTCGCCCCACGTCTGATTCCCGGCAAATTTTTCTGCGGGAACGCAACCGAGAAGCTCTTGAATCTGCGCGGCGATTTTCGGCATCACGGGCGTGAGCGCAACGGCGGCGAGACGAAGCCCTTCGGACATGACGGCGAGCGCGGTTTCGAGCTTGGCGCGATCGGCGGGATCGTCGGATTTCGCAAGTTTCCACGGCGCGCGCGTATCGGCATAGCGATTAATTCCGCGAATGAACGCCCACAGCGCGTCGAGCGCGTTGCGGTAATCCATTTGCGCCGCGAGACCGTGATATTGGCGCTCGGTTTTTTCCCAAAGCTCGCGCAATTCCTTTTCCGGCGCTTCATCGACGGTCGCGGCGGGCGAAACGCTCCCGCAGTAATTCCCGGTCATGTTCAGCACGCGATTGACGAGATTTCCGAGGTCGTTCCCGAGATCGCTTTTGTAGCGCGACATGTAGAGCGCTTCGGAATATTCGCTGTCCTGCCCGACCGCCATTTCGCGCATGACGAAATAGCGAAATGCATCGGCGCCGAATTCGTCGGCAAGCTCAAGCGCGGTTTTTTCCTTGGGCGCGTTGTCGGCATCGTCGGCGGACTTCGTCTTGGAAACTTTTCGTCCGGCGGAAAGCCACCAACCGTGGGCGACGATTTTTTTCGGAAGTTCGATTCCCGCGGCGTGCAGCATAATCGGCCAATAAACGGCGTGCGGCGGCACGAGAATGTCTTTCCCGATGACGTGAACGTCGGCGGGCCAGCACCCTTTTTCGAGCGAAGCGGAATAGTAATTCGTCAGCGCATCGAACCAGACATAAGTAACGAAATCCTTGTCGAACGGAAGCTCGATGCCCCAAGAAAGGCGTTCTTTCGGGCGGGAAATGCAAAGGTCGGAAATCGGCTCTTTGAGGAATTCGACGACGTTTTTGCGGCGAAATTCCGGGAAGATGAAATCGGGATTGCTCTCGATGTATTCGCGAAGCCAGTTCTGATATTTCGCGAGACGGAAAAAGTAGTTGGACTCGGTGATTTCGATGACTTCTCCGAAAAGCTCAGGCCAGCGACCGTCGGGCAGGCGATCTTTTTCGAGCACGAACTGTTCCTGCCGAATGCTGTAAAAACCTTTGTAGTCCGCCTTGTAAATTTCTCCGGCATCGTAAAGTTTCTGCAAAAGCTCCTGCACGACCTTGATGTGGCGCGGCTGCGTCGTGCGGATGTAATCGTCGTTGGAAATTTCGAGCTTTCGGCAAAGGTCCTGAAAAAGTTCCGCAACTTCATCGCAACACTGTTGCGGGGACACGCCGCGCTTCTGCGCCGTCTGCTGCACCTTTTGTCCGTGCTCGTCCAAACCGGTGAGAAAATGCACGTCCTCTCCGTTCATGCGGTGAAAGCGCACGATGGTATCGGCGAGCACTTTTTCGTAAGCGTGCCCGAGATGCGGAGCGCCGTTCGCGTAGTCGATTGCGGTCGTCAGATAAAAAGGTTTGCTCATACGTAATGAAAAAAATTTGAGGCTGAACGATAGTCCTCTGCTCGCGTTCCCGCGAGAAAATTATCGAAACGGCGGAAATTTCC
>CAVFCB010000034.1:0-17550 GCA_963620895.1 Bacteroidaceae bacterium
TTCGATACTTTCTAAGCGCACCACGTATAAATCGTCCGGCGCAGAGTTCGCGCGGTCTTCTTTTATGGGGACCGCCCCGGCCCAAAGCGTGGGAACGCATCCGAATATACACAGGAGTATGAGTTGTTTCAGTTTTTTCATAGCAGTTTCAATTATATTGTTCTTCATAACGAATAAGTTTTTCTATTGTTTTGGGGTTACCGTGTTTTTTAAAAAGTTTCGTAATACGTTCCTTTTCTTTCTTCGTATCGTAACGATGATAGCAGTAATAAACGGCGCCGGTTGCGGCAATCGCAGCGATGACAACAACGCCGCCCACCACGACACTTCCGACAGCGACCCCGCCGCCGCCGGACGCGAGCGTTCCTCCGCCTAACCACGCAAGGGCAGCATTGGTCGCAGCCGCACCGTGCAGAGTTGAAATTGCGACGCCGGTGCCCGCTGTCCCGTAGGCGCCGGCGAAACCCAGTAGCCCCATCGATGTCAATACTCCTGCGCCCGTTCCCGCCAATCCGGCAGCCATGTCTTTGTTTGCAGTCACAAGATCGGTACCGCCCATAAAATAGGAGCCGTAGCTGAAAAAAGCTGCCGCAATTGTTCCCGCAGCAAGACCCGAGACTCCCGCCGAAATTGCAGTTGCGGGAATCCTCATTGCGCGGGAAGAAGCTGCCATCGAATTGCGAATTAGCGAATACTTAATCGATGATGCGTGAACAAGCTGTCCGGCGAACGTTCCCGCGAAAATACTGCCCGTGCTCAACCCCAATCGTCCGAAATCGATTTCACCGGGGACTGCCGATTGTGCCAACAAATCCAAGGCGACCCCCGCTCCGGCGGCGATGCCGGATTTGAGCAAAACACCGGAAGCGAAACCACTTTGCGTCATCAATTGCCGCGCAGGAGTCGTGCGACAAATCCTTGCCGCGAGGTTCCGGGCGTCACTGTCCGAAAAGTCATCCACTTGGGATTTCAGCGTTCTTGCAATCTCCGTCTGCGTCCCATGAGATTTCAGCATTGCATTTTTGACCGTAAAACTTCCCGTCTTTTTCAGTCCTTCTATTTTCCCGACCGACTCCACGTTTTTGGCATCATAAATGTCAACGACCATATCGTTCCCGCGAGGCTTAACGTGAAAAACGCGAGAACGGTAAGTGATTTTCCCGTCGGCGGCGCCCTCAAAAAAATCCGCAAGCGCGCCCGACTGATTTTTCGCCTCTTCCAATTGGTCTCGCGTTCCCGTGAATTTCCAAGCTTTATCCACGGAGCTTTCTTTCCAGAAAGACACGACTTTCCCGTTTTTCAAAACAACGTCGATTTGTCGATTCGAATTCAGCGGAGCAGTGCGAAATTCAATGGCATCTCCGGTCGCAACGTTCCGATAACGCGAAGCTAAGCCTTTCAGCCGTTTCGCCGTATAGGTCTTTGAGCCTTGAATATTCCCGTCCGTAGTTCTCGCAAGCTTGCTCGTGTTATATTTGGATTCCCCGACAATCATGTCTATAGGGCGCCCGTTTTTATCCGTTTTGATAAAAAGATGATCCAAGCCTTGGCGTCCGGAGCGAGGTGTTATGCTACGCCAGTTTCCGGAGCGAGACTTTGACAGCACCTCCCTTACAAAAACTTTCTCTGCGACAGTTTCTCCCAATGATCCGCGATAATGCACGGGATTCACGAGAGATCTCGCGAATGCCAGATCCGCGCGTGCCAACATGGCGCCCGAGGATGACACTCCGAAAGCAACTGCTCGATGCGCAGTGTCTTCGTCAACTTCGGCGACGAGCTCCGAAGCCCCGAAAAATGTGCCTGCCGCGATGGCGAGCCACGCACGAAATGAAAGCGACCTCTGCATAATTAGAACCTCTCCAATTCGAATTTTTCCGCCTTCGCGATTTCGATTTGCGCATCGACGTCTTCCTCGAAATGCTTCGCGAAGACTGTCGCATACAATGCGGAAATCGCAGGATTCAGCAACGATTGGTTGATTTGCTCAAGTTTTTTTCTTTTTCGGAGATCGTCTTTGTTGTTGTTCGGATCCCATGCTTCTTTAATTTCACGAATTGCCCAGAGATTGTAATCCGTTCTACGTTTAATGTTCAGGTCGGAGAGCTTTTTTCGGATATTCACATCTTTAGCTTTTTCGCCCAGTTCTCTTGAATGCTCACTGCACGCGATTTTAGCGAAACATTCACTAAACTCCGTGGCGAGCTTTTCGATTTTTTCCATTTCTTGGGTGAAATTGCCTTTCTTGCCTTTGGCAGAAGGTTTTGCGTTCCCGCGCCCGGAATTTTTGAACGTCTCTTCTATTTGCACCAAAATTTTCCGCGCCTTTTCTTCGTGTTCCCGCGAAATCTGATGCTCATAGCTTTTATCGATCGCGAGAAGTTTCTTCGTCAAGTCGGACAGTGCTTTTTTTGCCGCGTCGGAATCGTGTATTTTTGAAAAATCCGAAAGCCGAATTTGTGACAGCGCCCCATCCGCGACCTGTATCCGAGAGGACGCGCCACTCAAATCGGCTTCGCGCGCTTCCGCATTGCCGTTCCCGAAAGTTTTATCGCATTTATCCAACAACTTATCGGCGTTCCCGAGAATGGATTCGACTTCGCGAAGCGAAGAATAAAAATTCGAAGTCGAAATCGTCAGCTCCGCTTCTGCTTCATCTCCGAGTTCATCAAGAATGTCCCAACGCTCATTGAGCCATGTTATTTTAGCCGAAATTTCGCTCGGCATGCGTTCCCACGAATATTTTTCTGCGAGTTCTTTTTTCAGATCCTCGCGCTGTTGTTCCAACACCAACTGCTGTTCTTTTTCTTTCGCATCGGCAATTGCGGCAATCTTTTTCTGCAATTCAAGAATTTTAGGAACATCCCCTGCGGAAACGTTAATTTCGGCAATTGTCAGACATTCGCGGAGCTGCTCCCAGTCTTCGGAGGAGGCGTTCGGATTCTTGTCGCAGATTTCGAAAAGTTGCTCGAAATACTTCGACTGCATCGGCGCGTGAGTTATCGCGTTTAGGCAGTAGCGTTTTGCAGCGATGAATTCGCCTTCGAGCTTAGATTTCTCCGCCATTTTGGAAGCCTCTTCCGCGGCAACTTCATTTCCGGAAATGCGTTTTTTGGTTTCTTCCGATAAAACTTCACAGGCGGTGTCACAGGCGGCGGAAAATGCGGCAGTGCTATTGGCGAGGGCTTTGGCACATTCTTCGTCGAACGACGAAGTCGCGCTATTCACCGCCGAAACCGTGTGTTCTTCGACTCTCTGCGCGACCAGCTCAAACTGAGTTCCGATCCGTTGCTCCAAATCCGGAGGAATTTCAACACTGAGGCGGTCAATCTCGTCGATACGGTTATTGACTTCATCTATGCTGTTATTGACGTCCTCGATGCGATTATTGACTTCTTCCAGTTTGTGAAGCGTATCAGATGAGCGGTTGGCGCATTCCTTGCCGAGCGTTGATGTCGCATCGTTTACTTTCGAAACGCGATCTTCGATTTTCTGCGTCGCAGCGTCAATCCGCTGCTCTAAATTCGGCGAAACCTTTCCCACGAGGTGTTCGACTCCGTCGATGCGTTGATTAAGTTTGACCAACTCGTAAAGCGCAAAGGCGTTCCCGCCCAAAATCGCGAGAACGAGCAATGAAATTCCTGCCGTTTTAATGTTTTTTGTATCCATCACAATCGATTGCCTTTCTCTTTTTAAGGTTCAGGTTGAAAAATCAATGTTCTCCACACGTGAAATCGCAACAAGGGTAATGAGAGAGAATTTTGTACCCATAGTTTTAAGATGGTTGATTTTTAGGGGTTCGTTAGAAAGAAACGTTCGCAGAAATTTCCCGCGATATCCGTCTCAATTTCTAAGTGCCATTTTGCAAAAAAAAAACGATTTGCAAGCGGTTTTTCGCCGATGGCGAAAAAAATGGAAAGCGGAAAACGGAGAACGGAAAATTCTCACCTTAAATTTTTGCCTACGGCAAAAATCCGCACGTTACTCCTCAACTCCTCGACCTTTTCGACTCCTCAACTTTTCCGCGCGCGCGGGAACGTTTTTCCTTTTCCGTTGCGGTGCGGCGCAAGCGAACATATATTCCCCCGCGAAAATTAAACGAAGCAGAAGATTATGGACTATCTTTACGAAGGCTGGATTCGCCCGTTTCTTTTCCGCAAGGGTTTCCCGTTCCGCGGCGATGTCGAAAAGGCGCACGAAATGAGTTATCTCGCGTTGCGCGCGCTTGCGGCGGCGAAACCGCTCACCGCGCTGATGCGCAAGTTCAATCTGAATTCGCGCAACGTTCCCGAGCAAAAGCCGATTGAGCTTTTCGGGTTGAAATTTCCGAACCGCGTCGGGCTTGCCGCCGGCTTCGACAAACAGGCGCGGATGTGGAGCGCCGCGGGAGCGCTCGGTTTCGGGCACGTCGAAGTGGGCACGGTCACGTTTCACTCGCAGGGCGGGAACGAAAAACCGCGCATTTTCCGTTTTCCCGAGCAGGAAGCCGCGATCAACAGCATGGGTTTCCCGAACGACGGCGCGGAGGAAATCGCCCGCCGGCTCGAATCCGGACCGAAAAAAGGCGCGCGCATCTGCCCGCTCGGCGTGAACATCGGGAAATCCAAAATCACGCTGATGGAAAATGCGGTTGAAGATTATTTGAGCTCGTTTCGTTTGCTCGCGCCGCATGCGGATTACGTTGTCGTGAACGTCAGTTGCCCGAACGTGCCCAACCTGCGCGAACTTCACGAGCGTTCCCGCCTCGTCGAACTGCTCGGCGCCCTGCAACGCGAAAACGGCGAACTCGCCGCGCGCACCGGAGAAAAACCGCTCCCGCTGTTGCTCAAAATTTCTCCCGATCTCACGTTCCCGCAAGTCGATGACGTGATTTCCGTCGTTTCCGAAACCGATTTTTCCGGAATCATCGCGACAAATACCACCACCGCCCGCCCCGCCGCGCTCAAAGACGCTCCCGAAAAAGGCGGGCTCTCCGGCGCGCCGCTCGCTCGCCGCGCGGTCGATGTCGTGCGCTACATCGTTCGCGCGACAAACGAAAAACTTCCCGTCATCGGTTGCGGCGGCATCTGTTCCGGGGAAGACGCGGATCGGTTCTTCGCGGAAGGCGCCGCGCTCGTGCAAATTTACACGGGAATGGTCTATCGCGGCCCGTTTTTCGGACGCGACATCGCGCACGCCTACGCGTGGAGTCAGACAAACTGGCCGGGCGCCGTGTGGTAAGCCCGCCGCAGGGCGTTCCCGCGGGAACGCACACGGCGAAATTCCCGAAGCGACAAAAAAAATCTCCTGCAAATTTGCGGGAGATTTTTTTTGAAACCGAAAAATGTCGGCGGGAACGGCTTATTTTTTCAGAAGATTTCGCCGATCCATTTCTTCGGCAATCTGAATCGCGTTGAGCGCGGCGCCCTTCCAGAGCTGATCGCCGCAAACCCACAGCGCGAGCCCGTTTTCGAACGCCGTATTTTTGCGAATGCGCCCGACGCCGCATTTCACTTTGTTCTGATAATCGAGCGGCATCGGATAAATTTTGTTCGCGGGATCGTCGCGGACTTCCGCGCCGGAAAATTCCGCGATTGCGCGGCGCGCGGCTTCGACGTCCACCGGTTTTTCAAATTCCGCGTCGATCGAAATCGAGTGCGCGCGAAACACGGGAACGCGCACGCAGGTGCACGTGCACACGAGGCTCGGCAATTCCATAATTTTTCTGCCCTCGTTGAGCATTTTCATTTCCTCTTTCGTGTAGCCGTCGTCGAGAAAAACGTCCACGTGCGGGAGCACGTTGAACGCGATCTGATACGGATAAACGGAGTGTTCGAGCGGCTTGCCTTCCGCCCACGCGACGACCTGTTTTTTCAGCTCTTCCATCGCGGCGGCGCCCGTTCCCGAGACCGCCTGATACGTCGAAGCGAAGAAGCGTTTCAGCCCGAACGCCTTGTGCAACGGATAAAGCCCCATGAGCGCAATCGCCGTCGAGCAATTCGGATTCGCGATGATTCCCTTGTGGTTTTCCAGCGCGTGCGCGTTGATTTCGGGAACGACGAGCGGCACGTTCGGATCCATGCGGAACGCAGAGCTGTTGTCGATGACGATGCAACCGCGCTTCGCCGCTTCCGGCGCGAGCGCCTTGGAAACGCTTCCGCCGGCGGAAAAAATCGCAAAATCCAAGCCGTCAAACGCCTCCGGAGTCGCCTCGCGGATCGTCCATTTTTTGCCGCCGAAATCAATCGTCTTGCCCGCGCTGCGCTTGGACGCGAGCGGACGAAGCTCTTCCACGGGAAAATTTCTCGACGCGAGCAACGAAAGAATTTCTTGCCCGACCGCGCCCGTCACACCTACGATACCGACTTTGTATGCCATATGTTGCCTTCTGCTGAAAATTTTTCAAAAAAAGATGAGTGCGCAAGGATGCTCCTCGCCGAGCTGAAACGCAAATGCGAAATGCTCGGCGTTCCCGCATCGGCGGACTCGCTCGTCGTTTCCGTTCCCGCGCAACGGCTGTGGCATTTTCGCGGGAACGCGCTCGTCGCCGAATACGCGATTTCGACTTCGCGCGCCGCGCCCTCGTGCGTAAAAAATTCGCTCGGCACGCCGGACGGACTTTTTTCCGTCGTCGAAAAAATCGGCGCCGGCGCCCCGGCGGGAACGGTTTTCAAAGCTCGCGTTTCGACCGGCAAACATTTTTCCGAATTTCTGAAAACGGAACCCGACGTGAATCTGATCACGTCGCGAATTCTGCGGTTGCAAGGCGAAGAGGACGGACACAATCGCGGCGGCGATTTAGACACGTTCGCGCGCTACGTTTACATCCACGGCACGAATCAGGAACACAAGCTCGGCACGCCGAATTCGCACGGTTGCATTTTGCTCGGGAACGCAGACGTCATCGCGCTCTTCGACGCGCTTCCCGACACGCCCGCGGGAACGCCCTGCGCACGCCTGCTCATCGCGCTCTGAACGAAAAGCTGCGGCGCGAGCGCGCAAAAACATACGGATTTCCTTCTCGCGGGAACGGGCACGAGCGCGTAGAATTTTCGGCAGATGAAACGGTTCGGTTTTTTCGAAAACCGCACGCCTCATTCACAACGCTATCGAATGCCAGATGTCCAAACCTCCGTTCACAGTTTCCGCACAGGCAGTTAAGCTCGTCGCCGAAATTTCCGAGCTGATTGAGCGCTACGCCATTCGCATGGAACAGTCGGACGCGCTGCGCTTGAGAAAAACCGATCGTGTAAAAACGATTTGCGGCACGCTGGCAATCGAAGGCAATTCCCTCTCGGAAAGTCAGGTCAGCGACATTCTCGACGGCAAGCGCGTTGTCGCGCCGATTCGGCAAATCCAAGAAGTAAAAAACGCGATCAAAGCCTACGAGCTTTACCCGCAACTGAATCCTTTTTCCGTCGAAGATTTGCTGAAAGCGCACCGCGTAATGATGGAAGCGTTGGTGGAAGATGCCGGTGCGTTTCGCCGCGGGAACGTCGGCGTTTTCGCGGGAAGTTGCGCCGTTCACATCGCTCCTCCGGCAGACCGCGTTCCCGGACTTATCGCGGATTTGTTGCATTGGGCGGAAACGGCGACGGAGCATTGGCTGATTCGCAGTTGCGTTTTTCATTACGAATTTGAATTCATCCACCCTTTCAGCGACGGGAACGGACGACTCGGACGCCTGTGGCAATCACTGATTCTCGGAAAACTTCATCCGTTGTTCGAGCATTTGCCCGTCGAAAATATGATTTACGCCAATCAGCAAGCCTACTACGCCGCGATCAACACAAGCACGGAACAAAGCGACAGTTGCGCGTTCATCGAGTTTATGCTTCGGGAAATTTTGAGCGCATTGGAGAGTTTGCCGAAATTCTCGCGCGACGAAAAAATCTGATTTCTAATTTTTCCGCAGCACCCAAAAGCGCGTGTCGTCGGAAAATTCGCGCACGGCTTCGGATTCCGCGCAGATGCGGGAACGCATTTCGGAGAAAATCACTTCGAAGCCGATTTTTTCGAGCGCGGCGCGCATTTCCTCGGCATCGGCGGAATGAATGAACATCGCGCCCTGCGGCGTTGCGTGATTCCAATCGCCGAAATCATCGAGCGCGGGATCGCGGGAACGGTTTTCCCAACGATTTTTTTCCTGCTTCCAATGTTCGCGTCGCGCGGGAACGCCGCGATCGTGTCCGGTGAAAATAAAAATTCCGCCCGATCGCAGAACGCGAAAAATTTCGCGCAACGCGCGTTCCCGGCGTTCGCGGCGAGGAATCATCTGCAAGCCGTTGAACGCGAAAATGACGGCGTCGAACGCGGCATCCGGGAAATCGAGCGCGGAAGCGTCCGCGACGGCGAAGCGAATTTTTTCGCGTTCCCGCGCGCAGACTTCGCGTGCGGTTTCGACCATGGGCGGCGCGAAATCCGTCGCCGTAATTTTTTTGTAGCCGAGCCGCGCCAAGCCCAACGCGACGCGTCCGGCGCCGCATCCGAGCTCAAGCGTTTCCGCCTCGCGCGAAATAAATTTTTCGAAAAGATTTTTTTCCGAATTCCAAAGCCCGACGTTTACCGCGGCGCGAGCGTAATCGAGCACGACCTGCGGGTGCGAAAAATAATTGAGATTAACGGACGGATCCACGGGAACGAAACGGAGAAAAACGCACGCGTGCGGCGGGAACGGCTTCACGCCGCCGGCGTTCCCGCGACCGGAGCGACGCCGAGTTCGGCGAGTTTTGCGCGCATGTCGGCTTCCTGCAAAGCGTCGAGCAGCTCGCCGATTTCGCCGTCGATAATTTGCGGCAAGCTGTGAAGCGTAAGCCCGATGCGATGATCCGTAAGGCGATTTTGCGGAAAATTGTAAGTGCGAATGCGCTCGGAACGGTCGCCGCTGCCGATCTGATTTTTGCGGCGCTCGGCGTATTTCGAGCGTTCCTCTTCCTGTTTTTTTTCGTAAAGCCGGGAAAGAAGAATTTTCATCGCTTTCGCACGATTGCGCAGTTGGGAACGCTCGTCGGCGCAATAAACCATGATGCCCGTCGGCTTGTGAATGATCTGCACGGCGGACTCGGTTTTGTTGACGTGCTGACCGCCCGCGCCGGACGCTCGGCAAACGGTCAGCTCAATATCTTCGGGCGCGATTTGCACGTCCACTTCCTCGGCTTCGGGAAGCACGGCGACGGTTGCCGCGGAAGTGTGAACGCGCCCTGCCGCCTCCGTCGCGGGAACGCGTTGCACGCGGTGAACGCCGCTTTCGAATTTGAGCATTTTGTAAACGTCCGTTCCCGTGACGAGGACGGAAATTTCCTTGAATCCGCCGATTTCGGAAGGCGCCGAGCCGAGAATTTCCCACTTCCAGCCGCGCGATTCCGCGTAGCGCGAATACATGCGAAAAAGGTCGCCGACGAAAAGCGAAGCTTCGTCGCCGCCCGTTCCCGCGCGAATTTCGATGATGGTGTTGCGCGAGTCCGCGGGATCGGGCGGAAGCATCGCGAGCAAAAGTTTTTCGTGAAGCGTTTTCGCCTTGTCCGCGAGCGCGGGAATTTCCTCTTCGGCGAGCGCGCGCAACTCGGGATCCGTTCCCGCATCGGCGGCGAGCTCGCGATTTTCCGCAAGCGTGCGAAGCGTTTCCGCGCATTTTTCATAAAGCGCGACCGTTTCGGCGAGGCGCGACTGTTCGGCGGAAATTTCGGCGGCGCGGCGACGATCGTCGTAGAAATCGGGCGCATTCATGAGCGTCTCGATTTCTTCGAGGCGTGCGCGCGCGGGAGCGATGTCGGGCAGGGAAAACATTTCGGGAACCGAGAAACGGGAAGCGAAAAATGAAGCGACAACCGTTCGCCGCGCATTTTTCACTTCGCGCCGTTTTCTTCTTTAATCTTTCGTTTCTTCGACGACGAAGCGGAACCCGCGGAGGCGGCTCTTTTCGGAGCGCATCGTTTTTTTGAAAACTTCCGCCGGGAACGCGTAAGCGGGCGTCTGGCAATCGCCGCCGGCGATGCATTCTTCGTAATCTTTTTTTTCTAAATTGTCGGCGGGATCCGTATCAACCCACTCGGCGACGTTCCCGTAAAGATCGAAGAATCCTGCCGCGTTTGCTTTGAGCGAACCGGCGGCGTGCACGACTCCGGAAGAATTTTCGATCAGCCACGCGGTTTCGTGGATCGTTTGCGGATCGGGCGTTCCCGCCGCCGCGAGAAATTCGCGCGAGGTGGGCAAGCGCACGGTTCTGCCGAGAAGCAGCGAAAGCCGGCGGCAAAATTCCTGCGCATCGTTGTAGTCCACGGATTCCACGGGATTTTCGAGATTTTTGCGCGCGCTCGGATTGAACGGCATGACGAATGTGTAAAGCGCCTGCGAGACTTCGGTGCGCAGCATCTTCGTCGTTTCGGGAGCGCCGGGAACGGGCAAAAGCAGTTTGGAAAGATTGTTTTGCACGCCGGAAATATCCGTTGCCTTCATGTCCATGTAGCGCAGTTTTTGAAGGAAATCTTCGGAAATGAGCGTCGATTCCGGCCAATCGCGGAGAATGTTTTCCGCGCGGCGCAACGCCTGTTTTGCGATGAGCGGCACGCGGTCGGTTCTGCGGGAACGAATGTCTTTGCGCATGGCTTCGCATTCTTCGAGCAACTTGAGATATTCCGGGCGCGCGCCGGCGTCGGCGAGTTTTTCGGAAATATCTTTTTCGATCGCGGGAACGGCGTAAAGCGAGCGCGGGAAATTCTGCCTAATGGAACGTTGCACGGAGAGCGCCTGCGTCCAATGCTCGACGGCGCCGGTCCAATTTTGCTCGGCTTCCGCCGCGCGCGCATCGGCAACGGCGCGTTCCCGCCGCTCGTAATCCGGCGCGGAATTGACGGTCGCGATCAAATTCAAAAGGCGCTGAATCCGTGCGCTGTTGGAAATGATGACGTTGCGGTAATCCGCCCAGAGCTCTTTTTCGATCGTCAGCGCTTCGTTGAGATCGAGGTTCGCCTTGGGCCAATTTGCGGCGTCGAGAGCCGCTTCTCCGGATTTTTCCAAAGCCTCCGCGCGCAACTGCAACGGGATCGCCCGCATTGTCCGCGCACGGTTTTCAAGAAAGGTCGCTCGCGCGTGATTTTTTTTCGTGGCGAGAGGAAATTCTTTCGTAATTCGAAATTCGAGCGTCGCGGCATCGGAGAAAAGGCGCTCCGCTTCCTCGTATTTTTTCTGCAACGCCAAATCTTCCGCTTCCTGTTCGAGCACGGACGTGCGTTTGCGCAACGAATCCGCGCGAAGATCGTGCAGGCGTTTCCGCAGTTGCTCATACTTCGGATTGTAGGACGCCGCCGCTCCCGTGTAGGCGAGATAACGCCCGTAGGCCTCCACCGATTTTTCAAAAATGTCGATGTCCTCGTCCGAAATTTGGTCTTTTTTGAATTCGTGAATCGAATTGAACTGCGATTCGAGCGATTGCGATTCCGTGCGCGATTTTTCGGCGAGCACGGGATCGGGCTGCACCGTCTGCGCGTCCTCAAATTCCTCGCGGGAGCCCTTGGAAAGACTCGCGAAGTAGAAAATTGCAATCGCCAGCCCCGCCGCGATCAAAAAAATAATCGGCCCGGCGATGCCGCCGGTTTTGCCCCGCCGCGCGCGGGAACGCCCGTTCCGGAAAATGCTTTCTCGCATAATTCTAAAAAAAGGAAATTCTTGTTAAAGCTCGGCATTAAATACAAAATGCCGAGTCTATCAATAAATAAAAAAACGAAATCCGCAGAACCTACGACGATATTTTTTTCGTGATCAAAAAAATTTCCATACTCGGAGCCGGATTGCTCGGCGCGTCCGTCATGCAGACCGCGAAGGCGCGCGGCGTTGCCGCCGAATGCGTCGCTTGGTCGCGCAGCGCGGGAACGCGCGATGCCTGCCGCGCCGCGAAATACGTGGACGCGGTCTTCGATTCGCCGCGCGAAGCCGTTGCCGGGGCGGAGGTCGTCGTCGCCTGCGTTCCCGTGGATCGCATTGTGCCGTTGCTCGCCGAATGCGTTCCCGCGCTTGCGCCGGGAGCGTTGGTCACGGACGTCGGCAGCGTCAAAGCGGCGATTTGCGCCGAAGCGGATCGCGAGCTTCCGCCGGACGTCGCTTTCGCGGGAGCGCACCCGATGGCGGGCTCGGAGCTCAGCGGAATTGCCGCCGCGCGCGCGGATCTTCTCGAAAACCGTCTCTGTTTCATCGCCGACGATGCGCGTTCCCGCAGAACGGGCGCGCGGGAACGCGCCGAAGCCTTTTGGTCCGCGCTCGGAATGCGCACGAAGCGCGTCGATCCCGCCGAGCACGATGCGATTGTCGCGCACGTCAGCCACTTGCCGCACACCGTCGCCGTTGCGCTTTCCGCCGCGCTTGCGCGCAAGCCGCTCGCGTGGCGCGATTGCGGCGCGGGAGGATTGCGCGACACGACTCGCGTCTCTGCGGGCGATCCGCACGTTTGGCGTGCGATTCTCGAAGAAAATCGCGCTGAAATTTTGCCTGCGCTCGAACTTTTCCGTTCCCGCTTCGATGCGCTTTACACGGCTCTGCGCGGGAACGATTCCGATGCGTTGCTCGCGTTGCTTTCCGAAGCTTCCGCGTGGCGCCTTCCGCTTTCTCAAAAACAATGAAAAACAAAATCACCACCGATGCGCCGCGCGACAGCCTCGGCGAAAAACTCCGCAAAGCTTTCGTCACGGGGCTTTTGCTCTGCC
Organism: Bacteroidaceae bacterium; assembly: GCA_963620895.1. GTDB lineage: Bacteria > Verrucomicrobiota > Verrucomicrobiia > Opitutales > UBA953 > Spyradosoma. The sequence goes on from CAVFCB010000034.1 coordinate 12,675, forward strand.
TTCCCGTTTCGCTGACGATTTACATCATCGTCTGGCTCGTGAACTTTCTTGCGTCTCCGGCGCGAGGTTCGCTGCAACATTTTCTGAGCGCGTTCGGCGTGGAGCTTCCCGCGATCGCGCTCACGATTCTGTCCGCGTTCGCCGTTGCAATCGGCATCGCCTTGATCGGCTTCATTTCGCGCAATCTTTTCGGACGCTTTTTCATTTCCGGTTTGGAAAAAATCCTGAATCGGCTTCCGATGGTGCGTTCGATTTATTCCGCGATCAAGCAAATCATCGACACGTTTTCCGCCGGCGGCAAAGAAAAGACTTTCAACCGCGCCGTGCTGGTCGAGTTCCCGCGCCGCGATTGCTGGACGGTCGGCTTCGTCACGCACGAGGGCGAAACGCAATTTTCCCGCCTCACGGGAACGCGCCTGCTTCACGTGTTCGTGCCGACGACGCCGAATCCGACCGGCGGCTACATGATTTTTGTTCCCGAAAACGATGTGAAACAGCTCGACGTTTCCGTCGGCGATGCGATGAAAATGATCGTCTCCGGCGGTGCCGTCGTTCCCGCGGAAAACAAAGCGTGAACCTTGTTCTGCTCGATTCCGAAGCGACGAATTCGCTTCGCGCGGGAACGCACGCGGCGGAGCATCTTTTGCGTGTGCTGAAAATTTCCGTCGGCTCCGTCTTTTGGTGCGGCGCGAAAAACGGCGCGCGCGGGCTCGCGACCGTGCGGGAAATTTCCGCCGACGGGGACGTCCGATTTTCCGTTGCATGGGAACGCGATTTTCGTTGCGCGCTCCCGCCCGTCACGTTGGTCGTCGGACTTTCCCGCCCGCAGACGATGAAAAAAATTTTCGCCGCCGCCGCAGAAATCGGTTGCGCGCGAATCGAAGTTTTCCGAAGCGAAAAAGGCGATCCCGCCTACGCCGAAAGTTCGCTTTGGAAACGCGGCGACGCCACGCTCGCCGAAATTCTCGAAAAGGCGGCGGAACAGACTTGCGTTCCCGCGCTTCCCGAATTCGCGCTCCGCGAATCGCTCGCGTCCGCGCTCGACGCCGTTCCCGCAGAGGCGGCGCGAATCGCGCTCGACATCTACGACGCGGAAACGTCGCTGGCGAGCGTTCCCGCGCTTGCGCCCGGCGCGAGCGTCGCGCTCGCCGTCGGCTCCGAACGCGGATGGTCGCCGCGGGAACGCGAAATTTTGCGCGCGCGCAATTTTTCCGTCGCGCATCTGGGCGAACGCGTCCTGCGCGTCGAAACCGCCGTTTCCGTTGCGCTCGCCGTCGCCCTCGCCCGCATCGATTTTTGGACGCCGCACCGCGTGCTTCGCGCCGCGCTTTGAGCCGCCGCTCGGCGCGCGGGAACGCCTGCAATTTCTCGCTTTACGCGAGGAACGCCAAAGAGTGAAATGTTCCACTTCAATTTTTTCGTTATGACGTCTTCCGAAATCCGCCAGTCTTTTCTCGATTTTTTCAAATCGAAGAATCATAAAATCGTGCCTTCGTCCAGCCTGCTTCCGGACTCGCCGAACCTGCTTTTCACGAACGCGGGAATGAACCAGTTCGTGCCGATTTTCCTCGGACAAATCCCGTGCCCGTATCCGACGCATCGCGCCGCCGATACGCAAAAATGCATCCGCGCCGGCGGCAAACACAACGACCTCGAAGACGTCGGCATGGACACTTATCACCACACGTTTTTCGAGATGCTCGGAAACTGGTCCTACGGCGATTATTTCAAAAAAGAAGCGATTTCGTGGGCGTGGGAACTCATCACCGAAGTTTGGAAATTCCCGAAAGAACGCCTTTACGCGACCGTTTATTGCCCGGACAAATCCAAGGGCGATCCCGCCGCTTTCGACCAAGAAGCCTACGATGCGTGGGAAAAACTTTTCCTCGCCGCCGGACTCGATCCGAAAGTCCACATCGTCAACGGCAACAAAAAAGACAATTTCTGGATGATGGGCGACACCGGTCCCTGCGGTCCGTGCTCGGAAATTCACATGGATCTCACGCCGAACGGCGACACCGCGGGAACGCTCGTCAACAAAGGTTCGCCGCAGTGCATCGAAATCTGGAATCTCGTGTTCATGGAATTCAACGCGAATCCGGACGGCTCGTTCTCGCCGCTTCCCGCGAAAAACGTGGACACCGGAATGGGCTTCGAACGCGCGACCAGCATCATTCAGTGCACAAAAAATTTCACCGATTTTTCCGGAATCATTTCCAACTACGAAACGGACGTCTTCGCTCCGATTTTCCGCGAAATCGAAAAACTCTCCGGTAAAAAATACGGCTCCACCTTGCCCGCCGCGGGAACGCAAGGCGCAACCGAACAGGAAAAAACCGACGTCGCGTTCCGCGTCATCGCCGACCACATTCGCACGCTTTCCTTCGCCGTTGCCGACGGCATCAATCCCGGCAACAGCGACCGCAATTACGTTCTGCGCCGCATCCTGCGCCGCGCCGTCCGCTACGGGCGCACGCTCGGTTTCAAAGAACCGTTCTTTTACAAACTCACCGACGTGCTCGCCGAAACCATGGGCGACGTCTTCCCCGAAATCCGTTCCCGCCTCGATATCGTGCGCGACACGATTCGCGTCGAAGAAGAAGCGTTCAACAAAACGCTCGACGCCGGGCTGACGATTTTCGAGGAAATCATCACGCTCAAAAACGCCGCAAAAAGCCTGCGCGCACGCATCACCGACGCCATGCGCCTTTCCGAAGAAGCGGTAAAGGACGGGAACGCCGCCATCGCGCAAATCGCCGACAACCTCGTCGTCACCATCGCGAAAAATATCGTTTCTTTCGAGCTTCCCGTGAATACCGACCTCTCGCGCCGCATTTTCACGCGTTCCGACACGAAAGCGCTCTACACGACCGCGCACGCGCTCGTCGCCGCGCCCGAAGACAAAGAAGCACTCGCAAACTTCCGCGGCACGCTCGCAAACTTCCTTTCCGTTTCCGCCGAGCTCGCCGACGTCTTCAACGGCGAAGCCGCATTCCTGCTTTACGACACTTACGGATTCCCGCTCGACCTCACCGACCTCATGGCGCGGGAACGCGGATATTCCGTGGACGAAAAAGCGTTCAACACCCTCATGACCGAGCAGCGGGAACGCGCTCGCGCCGCGCAGAAAAAGCAGATCGTCGCGCTCTCCGAAATCGAAACCAAGGAACCCACGCAGTTTCTCGGCTACGAAACGCTCTCCGCCGAAGCGACGATTCTCGAAATCGTGGACAGCAAGGGCAAGCTCGCCGTCGTGCTCGACCGCACGCCCTGCTACGCCGAAATGGGCGGGCAGATCGGCGACGCGGGAACGCTCTCCGCTCGCGGCAAAGCGTGGAAAATCATCGACACGCGAAAGAGCGGGAACGTATTTCTTCATTTCATCGAAGGCACCGAGCCGCCGCCCGTCGGCGCAAAAGCGGCAATCGTCGTCGATGAAAAACGCCGCCGCGCCGTCGAACGCAACCACACCGCAACGCACCTCTTGCACTACGCGTTGCATCGCGTCGTCGGAAAAGACGTCGCGCAGAAAGGCTCTTTCGTTTCCGACGAAAAACTCACCTTCGACTTCAACTCCGCGGCGCTCACGCCCGAACAAGTCGCAGAAATCGAGCAAACCGTCAACGAGCTCGTGCTCGCCGATTCCGCCGTCTCGTGGACGGAAATTCCGCACGAACAGGCAAAAGGAAACGCAAATATCATGCAGTTTTTCGGCGACAAATACGGCGATATCGTTCGCGTCGTCCAAATCGGCGGGAACGCTCACGCGCTCGACGGCTATTCGATGGAGCTTTGCGGCGGCACGCACGTGCGCGCAACGGGAGAGCTGGGGCTGTTCCGCATCGTCGCCGAAGGCGCAATCGCCGCAGGCGTGCGCCGAATCGAGGCGCTCACGGGAATGGCGGCATACGCGCACAGCGTCGAAGAAACGCGTTTGCTGAAAAAACTTTCGGAAAAAACGAAAACGCCCGTCGCCGATCTCCCGAAAAAATTCGAAGCGCTCGCGGAAGAAAAATCCGCGCTCGAAAAACAACTCGCCGCCGTGCGCCAAAAAGAGCTCGCGCAACTCGCAAACGCTCTCGCGCAAACGGCGAAAGACACCGGCGCAACGCGGCGCGTGGCGGCTGTCGTTCCCGCCGCGGGAACGCCGAACGACCTGCGCGAAATCGCTTCGCAACTCGTGAAAAAACTCGGCGAAAACGGCGTCGTCATCCTCGGCGCGGCATTCGGCGAAAGCTCCGTCTCCGTCGTCGCGGCATGCGCTCCGGGCGCAGTAAAATCGGGAACGGCGGCAGGAAAACTCGTCTCCGAAATCTGCGGAAAACTCGGCGGCAAAGGCGGCGGAAAACCCGACTTCGCCATGGGCGGCGGAAAAGATGCCGCAAAACTCGCCGAAGTTTTCGCCGCGCTCTAAATTCCGCGTTCCCGCAGGAACGCAAACTTACAAAAAAATCGCCCGCAATTCAAATTGCGGGCGGTTTGAATATTGAAATGGTGGAGCCAATCAGGATCGAACTGACGACCTCTTCAATGCCATTGAAGCGCTCTACCAACTGAGCTATGACCCCAAAGAAAGAATGCGGGGAATGAAACCTTCTCCTCGCGACCTCGTCAACCTAATTTTTGCCGCAGGCAAAAAATTGAGGAAACTGAAAGACTCGGAGAGGCGACACTACTCCGCGCGGGAACGGTTTTAGACCACGGATGAACACAGAGGAACACGGATTTTTTTTAAAGGGATTTTTTGCCAGCGGCAAAAAACCGGACTTCACCAGTCAACCAGTTCTCCAGTCCACCAGTCTACCAACCTTTCTTTTGCCACAGATTTCAAGTATGTGGTTGGTCAAGGGGATTTTTATTTTTTTAAGGTAGATTA
>CAVFCB010000035.1:0-17139 GCA_963620895.1 Bacteroidaceae bacterium
CGAGGCTTTTAGTTACTTTCATTTTTGCCTGCGGCAAAAACCGCACTTCACTAGTTCTCCAGTCAACCAGTTGACCAGTCCACCAGTCCACCGGTTCGCGGGAACGGCTTATCTTGTTTGAACGCCGATGGGACCGTCTTTCGGGCGATTATTTTCGAGCGGCGTTCCCGCGTATTTTTTCACGAGTTTTTCGAGTTCCTGCACGGGCTTGGCGATGTTCGGATTCGGTTCGCGGAAAGCGTTTTTATCCGGATTCCAAGACGTTTCGAATTCGTTGAGTTTGCGATTGAAAGCGTTTTGGTCGAAGTCCGTTCCCGCGTCGAGTGCTTTTTTTGCTTCGTCGAAAAACATTTTCCAACGCACGGCGTAGTAGTTTCCGGTGAGCCCTGTCCATTCGCGGAAAGCGTAGTCGTCGAGATCCGTGCCGGGCGTTTCGACCCAGCGCGTGAGCAACAGTTTTGCGCAGTTGAGCGCGTATTCCTTTTCCTTGCCGAATTTTTTCGCATCGGCGCACCATTTTGCGAAGCTCTGCGAAAATTTTTGCGCATCGTTTTTGTGTTGCGGGAACAGCGAAAAACGCGCGTCGAGCAAATCGAAAAGGCGCATGAAATCCTTTGCGGCATCGGCGAACGCGGCTTTGTCTTTCGATTCCGCCGCGGCGTTGAGTTTTGCGAAAATCGCGTGAGAAAGGTTGTCGATGACTTGGCGCATGAGGTCGGCGCAGTCGTAGCGAAACGTTTCCCGGTTTTGAAGTTTTGCCTTGTTCGCGTCAAAAATTTTCAGCGCTTCGAGCAGTTCGGCGTTGTCGTAGGGAATCGCCATGTTGGAGGCCCAGTATCGCGCTTTGATGAAATTCCCGAAATGCGGACGCGCGGGCAGGGCGGAGTTGATCGGGCCTTCCTGCGCGGTGTAGGAATACGCGGTTTTTGCGAGAATTTTCCACGCGGGAACGAGCGCCTTCGATTCGGTTTTCCCGTAGCGCGCCGACAGGTAGCTTTCGAGCCATTTTTCGAGATTTTCGGGAACGGCGCCCGTGACGGCGATGTCGGAGAGCAGTTCGAAAATCACGGGATTGTTGAACGAGCCTTCGGGAACGATTCCGATGCCGGCGAGCTTGCCGCGGTTGTCGGCGGTCATCGCGTTGCGGAGCCCGTCGCAAAGTCCTTGCAACGAACCTTCCATTCCGGTGTTCCCGCCGAAATTCTGAAGCAGGCACCACACCCACGGCGTGCCGTTGTAGCCGTTGCAGTTTTGCCAAAACGGAACTTTGTCGCAATACAGGTCGAGCGCGAGCGTGTGTTCTTTTTTCCCGGCGTCGAACATTTCTGCGTTGGAGGTTTGCCAGCACTGCTTGACGAGCGTTGCATCGGGTTCGAAATCGAGCATCGCGTCCTGCACTTGCCGAAAGACGTTCCCGCGATCCATGTCGCCGGCGTTCCCGCCTTCGTGAAACGGATCTGCGGCAAAATACAGGCAGGGACCGAAAAGTTTTTTCTGTTTTTCGTAAAAAGTCCGCGCGATGGGCGCGAAGAGCGGGTCGGCGGGATCGAGCATGTCCGGACGTCGATTTCCGCCTGCCCAAATGCCTTGTTCGACGATTCGCGCGTTCGGGTGCTTTTCCTTGAATTTGTAAGGCACCATTCCGTAATAACCCTGCAACACGGGAGCGATTCCGAGTTCCCGCATGCGGGCGACGATTTTCTTTCCGAGCGCCGCCCGATTATCGATGAAATCCTGCGGCGGCGGCATCACGGCTTCCATGTTGCCCATAAATTGCCACGGCATATGCGTCGGCGCGCAGAGCCATCGGCGCATTTCTTCTTTCGTATAACCGAATTCGGAAAAAGTGTTTTGCCAAACGGCGTCTTGCCCTTGAATGACGAGCGCGAGGTTGAATCCGTGGAGCGCGAGCCGATCGATTTCCTTTTCCCATTGCGCCCAGTCCCACCACGTCATGGTGTAGCCGTGCGTGCAGTAATTGTAGGCGTAGCGCACGACGAGCGGCGATTCCGTGCGGATTTTTTTCGGAATTTTCGGGAGCGCGGCGTTTTTTTTGACTTCGGGAAGATTGTCCGCGCCCCACGTCGTCTGCATGTTGCAGAAATTTTTCAGATACTGATAAAATCCGCTCGTGAGCGCGACGGTCGTGTTCCCGCGGACGATGATTTTCCCGTCCGGTGCGGATTCGAGTTCATAGACGATTTTTTCTTTCGCGGGAACGTCCGAGAGTTTTTCAAAAACGACGTGCGCGGCGATTTCGGGCGAAATGCGGCGCGCGAGCGCGGTTGCCGCCGCGAGGTTGACCTCGGCGAACAACGCGCCGGCGGACAGGATAAGCGCAAAAAGCGCGAGCAGAAACGATTTCATCGGGTTTCGAAAATTCTATGTAAAACTGTGTGTTCGGGAGCGCGGAATGTTGTCGCAAAAAAAGCGCGGTTTCGAGGAAAAACATAGCGGCGGCGTTCCCGCGTTTTCGTGTGTTTTTCGAAAAAAATATTGTAATTCAACGCGCCGGAATAATAAAATGCCGCCCGTTGTGTTTTGAGCACGACGAGTTTTTTCTCCCCTTAAATCACAGTCTCCACTTTTCGTATGAGTACCGAAAATTCCCCAGAAGAATATCCCGCACCTCAGCAGGAAACCCCGCCCGAGGAACTGAACGATGCGCCTCTGAATTTTGACGAGGAAGACGGCGAAGATCCGTTGAAGCGACACACGAAATTTTCGTGGAAAACTTTCGGCGGCGACGGCTTTATCGTTTCCGTGATTTTCCACGCGGTGCTGATTATTTTCGCGCTGTTTTACGTGGTGGCGACGATTGAGCCGAAAGAACCCGAACCGCAGGAATTCGTCTCCGGCGCGGGCGGCGGCGGAGGAGGAGAAAATCCGAATCGGCAGAACAGCCGCATGCGCCCGAAGCCTCGCGACATGAAGGTGCAGAACAAAATCACGTCGAAAAGCACTCACGCCTCGCTCACGCTTCCCGAAATGCCGAAGATGAACGCATCGATGGGTTCGATGAGCGCGATGAAAGCGGGCGGCGCGTCGTCCGGGCTCGGTTCCGGCTCCGGCGGCGGCATCGGCAGCGGGAACGGTCCCGGCATCGGGAACGGCAAAGCGTTTCTTTCCGCGTTCGGAACGTCTTTTTCCAAAACTCCGTTGCTCACGGGAACGCTCTACGACCTGAAACGTTCCGCCGACGGTAAAACCACTTACTGCACGACGGGGGGCGGCGATGCCGGCAGGCGCAAGAAAGAACTTCACGAAGCGGTTGATATTCTCATCAAAAACAATTTCAACACGAGCAAGCTCGGACAGCGCTACGCAAAGGCGCCGACGAAATTGAGCGCGAATCAGATTTACATCTACAAGGACGAAAAAGGTAAGCCCATTCAGGCGAATGCCGCGACGGACGCGTTTGCGAATCCGCCCGTTTCCGCCGGCGGGAAGCCGCCGTTCCCGGCGCCGGGTTGGATGGTCGTCTATGAAGGGAAAATTTCTCCGCCGGAAACCGGCGAATATCGCTTCGTGGGCATGGGCGACGACCTTTTGCTCGTCGGGCTCAACCGCAAGCCCGTGTTTTACGCTTACTGGCCGGGCGAAGGTCACGGTCCCGCCGTTCGCGAACCCGCGAATGCGAACTGGGAACCGAAAGATCACTGCCGCAACGACGGCAAAGGCTCCGGCAGCGGCGGCTCGTTGCAGAACCATTTGTTCAAAGGTTCGTGGATGAAGCTCGTGCGCGGGCAGACGTATTCCATCTGCATCGCGTTCGGCGAAGGCGCCGGCGGGCTCGGCGGCGCGGCGCTCGCAATCGAAAGAAAAGGCGAACCGGAAGATAAAGACAAAAAATATTCGCTTTTCAAAATGTCCGCGATTGATCCGGATTTGATGAAAATCCTTTACATCGAAGGACGCTACAAAGCGGACGGCGGAAACTTCATGCCGCCGAAAAAACGCTGAGCCGAAAAAAAGCGTTCCCGCGCGGGAAATCGTTGTCGCTCGATAATCTTATATTCGTGTCGAAAGCGATTTCCCGTTGCGCAAACGTAATTTACGAGGAGTTTTTCAGATGCTTTCTCTTGCCCGTCTCCATAGTTTCGCGAGCGTTTTCGTCTCTGTAATCTTTTCGGCGGTCGTCGCTACGCTTTTTTCGACTTCGCTCTTCGCTTCTCCGCTCGTAATCAAGGCGATCCCGGGAACGCGTGCCGATTTCGTTCCCGCGTCTGCTTCGGGGAAGCCTTTCGCGCTTGGAGTTGTTCCCGATGACGGATTACTTATTGTTTCTGAAGCGCCGGCGAGTGCGGGAACGCTTGTTTTTTCGCATCCTGATGCAGTGTCTGCAGAATCGCTTGCTTTTGTGCCGGGGAAAACGCCTGAAAAACTCGTTCCCTCTCTGAAACTTCGGAGATTGAAGCTTTTTGTTTCCGCATCGCCCGACAAAGACGTGGAGATTTTCGTTAATGGCGAATTTCGCGGGCGCGGCGCTGTTATGCTCGATGGCGTGTCTCTTCGCGAAAAAGTTACTCTTGAAGCACGTCCCGCAAATCGCGGATCGCGGTTGAGCACCGCTCTTGCCGAACCCGTAGAACCGTTCCCGGCGCGTGCCGCTTCTCGCGGGAACGATTCCGACATCGGGAACGGCAAAGCGTTTCTTTCCGCGTTCGGAACGTCTTTTTCCAAAACTCCGTTGCTCACGGGAACGCTCTACGACCTGAAACGTTCCGCCGACGGTAAAACCACTTACTGCACGACGGGGGGCGGCGATGCCGGCAGGCGCAAGAAAGAACTTCACGAAGCGGTTGATATTCTCATCAAAAACAATTTCAACACGAGCAAGCTCGGACAGCGCTACGCAAAGGCGCCGACGAAATTGAGCGCGAATCAGATTTACATCTACAAGGACGAAAAAGGTAAGCCCATTCAGGCGAATGCCGCGACGGACGCGTTTGCGAATCCGCCCGTTTCCGCCGGCGGGAAGCCGCCGTTCCCGGCGCCGGGTTGGATGGTCGTCTATGAAGGGAAAATTTCTCCGCCGGAAACCGGCGAATATCGCTTCGTGGGCATGGGCGACGACCTTTTGCTCGTCGGGCTCAACCGCAAGCCCGTGTTTTACGCTTACTGGCCGGGCGAAGGTCACGGTCCCGCCGTTCGCGAACCCGCGAATGCGAACTGGGAACCGAAAGATCACTGCCGCAACGACGGCAAAGGCTCCGGCAGCGGCGGCTCGTTGCAGAACCATTTGTTCAAAGGTTCGTGGATGAAGCTCGTGCGCGGGCAGACGTATTCCATCTGCATCGCGTTCGGCGAAGGCGCCGGCGGGCTCGGCGGCGCGGCGCTCGCAATCGAAAGAAAAGGCGAACCGGAAGATAAAGACAAAAAATATTCGCTTTTCAAAATGTCCGCGATTGATCCGGATTTGATGAAAATCCTTTACATCGAAGGACGCTACAAAGCGGACGGCGGAAACTTCATGCCGCCGAAAAAACGCTGAGCCGAAAAAAAGCGTTCCCGCGCGGGAACGCTTTTTTTATAATCGCGAGCGATAATTTTTCTTCTTCATGAAATCGGAAAAGACCAAGACTCCGCGCGCGTTCAACGTCATGGCAAAGCCCGTCGGCGCGCTTTGCAATCTCAACTGCACCTACTGCTATTATCTCGAAAAACGCGGGCTTTACGCCGAGGAAAAATTGCCGCGCATGAGCGATGCCGTGCTCGAAACTTTTATTCGCGACTACATCGCCGCGCAGGACGTTCCCGAGGTGCAGTTCGTTTGGCAGGGCGGGGAGCCGACGTTGCTCGGAATTGATTTTTTTCGAAAAATCCTCGCGCTCGAAAAAAAATACGCCGACGGCAAAAAAATCGAAAACGCGTTGCAGACCAACGGCACGTTGCTCAACGACGAATGGGCGACGTTTCTCGCCGACAACGCGTTTCTCGTCGGACTCAGTCTCGACGGGCCGCGGGAAGTGCACGATGCGCGGCGTCCGTTGCGCTCGGGCGCGCCGTCGTTTGACCTTGTGATGCACGGGCTCGAATGCCTCAAACGCCGCGGCGTCGAATTCAACACGCTGACCGTCGTCGGCGAGCACAACGTGCATCGCGCGCTCGACGTGTATGAATTTTTGCGGGAAGTCGGTTCGGGTTTCATTCAGTTTATTCCGCTTGTCGAGCGCCCGGCGACGGCGGCGGACGCGCCGATGCGCTTCGCGGGACCGCCGGATCTTGCCGCGGGAACGCTCGGCGACGCAATTGTCGAACCGTGGTCGGTGAAGCCGGCGGACTACGGAGATTTTCTCTGCAAAATTTACGATGTGTGGGTGCGTCGCGATGTGGGGCGCACGTTCGTTCAGCTATTCGATGTTGCGCTTTGCGCGTGGGCGGGCGTTCCCGCGCCGCTGTGCGTTTTTCGCGAAAAATGCGGGAGCGCGCTCGCGATTGAGCACAACGGCGACGTGTTTTCCTGCGACCATTTTGTTTATCCGAAATTTCGTCTCGGGAACGTGTTGCGCGAATCGCTTTCGCGCCTTGCGGAGATGCCTGCGCAGAAAAAATTCGGCGAATTGAAATCCTCCGCGCTCCCGCGCGTGTGTCGCAAATGCGGCGTGCGTTTTGCCTGCAACGGCGAATGCCCGAAACATCGTTTTTTGCACGCGCCCGACGGCGAACCCGGACTGAATTATTTTTGCGCGGCGTATAAAAAATTCTTTACGCACGCCGCGCCGACGATGAGCCGCATGAAAGCGCTTCTCGAGCAGGATCGCGCGCCCGCCGAGATTATGCGCGAGCTCGCGGCGAACGCATGAGCGTTTCGGCGAACGCGGCGGGATTTTCCAAATGCGGAGAATGTCCGCTCGCGGGAACGACGGCGATGCGGGAACGCGGAATCGCCGCGTGCATTTCTTCCGCGATGCGGCGAAATTTTTTGTCTTCTTCGCCGACGACGAGCAAGGTTTCGGGCGCGACGATTTCGCCGAGCCGCGCATGAAGCGGCGGAAGCGTTCCCGTGCCGAGCTTGCGCAGATGCGCCGCCCAGACGGATTTGTCGGCGGCGGCGCGATCGGCGAGCAACCGTTCTTTCCACGGCGACGGCTGGCGATTCTGCGTTGCGATGAGCGGAGTTTTTCGCCATTCGGCGTAAAATTTTTCGGCGGATTCCGCGGCGTCGATTTTTTGAGCGAGCGCCTCGTCGGCTTCGCGCCGAAGTTCGCGTTCCCGCGCGTCCGCGATTCCCGGCGAAGCGGAAACGAGCACGAGTCTGTCGCCTTCCCGCCACGGGAACGCGAGCGCGAGGTGCAACGCGATTCGCCCGCCCATCGAGTAGCCGAGCAGCGTGAGCGGCGCGTGCGTTCCCGCGCGAAATTTTTCGATGCGTTCCCGCAGAAACGCGAGCATCTCCGTCAGCGCGAACGGCGGAAGATCCGGCGCGTCCGTGCGGATTTTTTCAGGGAAAAAACTCCGTGCGCAATCGAAATCCGCGCCCGTTCCCGTGAATCCGTGAAGCGCGAAAATGAGCGGGTCTGCGGACATTTTTTTCGGGAAAACGGAAGCGTGTTCGTGCGCGGTCAGTTGCCGGCGCCCGAACCTTTCATCGATTTGAGCTCGATTCCGAGCTTGTGCACTTTGTAGTGCATGAGACGCGCGGAGAGGCGGAGTTCCCGCGCGGCGGCGGACATGTTGCCTTCGTGCCGTTTGAGCGATTCGACGAGCAGTTCGCGCTCAAATTCGTCCACGAGCGTTTTGTAGGGCAACGTCAAATCGTCGGAGCGCAGGCGCGTATCGCCGACGCTGTCGTTTTGCAGCGACGGCGGCAAGTTGTAGCTGCGGATGCATTCGTCCCTCGCCGTGAGCACGGCGCGTTCGATGCAGTTTTCGAGTTCGCGCACGTTCCCGGGCCAAGTGTAGGAGACGAGCAGATTGATTGCGGGCGTCGAAAGCCGACGGATTTTTTTGCCGTAGCGGAGATTGAATTTTTTGATGAAATGCTCGGCGAGCGGAATGATGTCGCAACGGCGTTTTGCGAGTTCCGGCAGAATTATCGGGAACGTGCTGATTTTGTAAAAAAGATCTTCCCGGAATTTGCATTGCGAAATCATTTCTTCGAGATTTCTGCTCGTGGAAAAGATGAAGCGCACGTCCGCCGTTTGCTCGGTGTGCGCGCCGAGCCGCGCGAATTTTTTTTCCTGAATGAGGCGCATCAGTTTCACTTGGACGGGCAAGGGCAAGTCGCCGATTTCGTCGAGAAAAAGCGTTCCGCCTTGCGCGGCTTCGATGCGACCTTGGCGGCGGGAAGTCGCTCCCGCGAACGCGCCTTTTTCGTAGCCGAAGAGTTCCGTTTCGAGAAGATTTTCCGGGAGCGCCGCGCAATTGAGTTTCACGAAAGGTTTTCCCGCGCGCTCGCTGCGGGCGTGAATTTCCGCCGCGACGAGTTCCTTGCCCGTTCCCGAAGCGCCGCGAATCAGCACGGGAGCGTCGAGCGGCGCGACTTGGCGAATGTCTTCGTAAACGCCGCGAATAATCGCGGAGTTGCCGACGAGCCTGCCGGGCGCTTCGGATTCGCTGATAAATTCGCGCAGTTGCAGATTTTCGCGTTTCAGCGCATCGCGTTCGTCGCCTTCGCGTTGCCGTTCCGCGACGGCTTCCGCGGCGAGACTTCCGACGATTTCGAGAAAGCGAAGTTTTTCCTGAAGGCGCGGGAGCGGCTCTTTTTCGCAGTCGATGCTGAGCGTGCCGATCACGTCTTCGCGGTGCATGACGGGAACGCAGAGAAACGAAATTCCGCGTCCTTCGGCGCGTGCGCCCGTGAGGTTGAGGAAGCGTCCGTCCTTGGAAATATCGGGAACGAGGCAGGGCGTTCCCGTTTTTGCGACCGTTCCCGTGATGCCGACGCCGAGCTGATAAATACCGCGTTTGCGCTCTTCTTCTCCCAAGCCGTGGGAAACTTCGATGCAGAACGTGTCGCCGTGGCGAAGCGTGAACGTGCCGCGCAACATCGCCATTTCGTGGCTCAGGATGTTCAGAACCTGTTCGAGCAATGCGGCGCCGCTTTTCGCTCGCACCGCCGCGGTGCCGATTTTCTGCAGGGCGGCGAGTTCCGTTTTCAGTAAATCAATCATAGGAAAGGGAAATTCGGAACATTTTCTGAAAAACACGCGGGAATGCGAGAAAAAACGCGAAACGGGAACCTCTTCGCCCGACTTCTCCGCGGGAACGCGGGCACAGGGATTTTTTTTGCGAAAAGCTCCGAAAAACGTTTCGAAAAACGCAAAAAATATTTGTTCTTTCTTGCGGGAACGCGGGATTCCGATTAATTTTTTCGGCACTTCCTTTCGTCAGCTTCGAATCAGAAAGTTGCGCGGGAGCAAGCGTTTCCGATTTTTTTTACACGAACGATGAAATTCAAAACTCTCACTCCAGAAGAAGCCGCCGCTCTCATCGAGAACGACGAAAACCTCGGTCTCGGCGGGTTCACCGCAGCCGGTGTTCCCAAGGCAACCACACGCGCGCTGGGCGCCAAGGCGGAAGCGGAACACGCCGCCGGACGTCCCTTCAAGGTCAACATCTATTCCGGCGCTTCGACCTCGGACACGACGGACGGAGTGCTCGCTCGCGCCGATGCCCTCGGTCGCCGCACGCCGTATCAGGCGAACGCGGATTCCCGCAAAAACATCAACTCCGGGAAGACTTGCTACTACGATATGCACCTTTCGCATATCGCGCAGTACATGCGTTACGGTTTCCTGCCGCGCATCAAAACCGCAATCATCGAAGCGGCAGACGTCACGGACGACGGTGAAGTCACGCTGACAACGGCGGGCGGGAACTCCGCCGCGTATTGCGAAGTCGCCGAGCGCGTCATTATCGAGCTGAACGCTTACCACAAAAAAGAACTGCGCGAGATGCATGACATTTATCTCGTGGAAAATCCGCCGCATCGCCGTCCGATCCCGATGAACTCGGTGGAGGATCGTTTCGGCACGAAGACGTTGCACGTCGATCCCGCGAAAATCGTCGGCATCGTTCACACGAACGAGAGCGACCACCTCGGCGCGTTCAAGGCGAGCGATCCCACGACGGATCACATCGGAGAACTCGTTTCCGATTTTCTCGCCGCAGAACTGAAAGCGGGGCGCATTCCCGCCGGCTTCCTTCCGATTCAGTCCGGCGTCGGCAATATCGCAAACGCCGTGCTCGCGGCGCTCGGACGCAACAAGGACATTCCCGCGTTCAGCATGGAGACCGAAGTCATTCAGGACGCCGTCATCGATTTGATGGACGCCGGGCGTTGCAAATTCGTCAGCGGTTGCGCGCTTCGCGTTTCCGACGATCGTCTCGCCGCGATGTATAAGCATTTCGACGATTACAAAAACCGCATCATCCTGCGCCCGCAGGAAATTTCGAACAACCCGGAAGTTGCGCGTCGTCTCGGGCTCATCTGCATGAACACGGCGATTGAAGTGGACATTTTCGGGCACGTCAATTCCACGCATTTTTACGGGCGCCAAATGATGAACGGCATCGGCGGTTCCGGCGACTTCGCGCGCAACGGCTACCTCACGATCTTCACGTGCCCGTCCGTTGCCAAGGGCGGCTTGATTTCCTCCATCGTTCCGATGTGCTCGCACATCGACCACACGGAACACGACGTGGACATCATCGTCACGGAGCAGGGCGTTGCCGACTTGCGCGGGAAATGCCCGCGGGAACGCGCTCATGAAATTATCGAAAAGTGCGCGCACCCGGACTACAAACCGTTGTTGCTCGAATACATCGCGCGCACGCCGGGCTTCCACACTCCGTGCGATGTCACGAAAGCGCTCGAATTCCATCGCGCGTTCCTCAAAGAGGGCGACATGCACAAAGCGAACATGAAAGACTGACGCGCGTTCCCGTGCAAAAAAAGGCGTTTCCGTGCGGGAACGCCTTTTTTTTCGAAATTCGGGAACGCGGTCGGCGCGAAGCATCGTTTTGCGCGGGAACGCTCTAAAAAAACGATTGCAAGCGCGCCGTTCCCGCAATTCAATTTTCTTTCAAAAAATTATGGCTACCATCGGACAGCGCCTTTCGGAGGCAAGAAAAAATTTCGGAATCGATATCCGCAGCGCCGCGGAAGCGACCAAGATTCGCAGCGATTTTCTCGCGGCACTCGAAGAAGACAAGCCGGAGCGCATTCGCCTTGCGGACGTTTACAAAGTCGGCTTTCTGCGTGTTTACGCGGGGTATCTGAAACTTGACGCGGATCGGATCGTCGCGGAATTTCGCACGGCGCTGAGTTTTCAGACTTCGCCCGCGAAAGGGCATCGGCTCTCGATTCCGGGCGTGGGCGGCGGCTCGGATTCCGCTTCGGCGGCGGACGGCGGGAGCGTTTTCGCAGTCGGCGCCAAGTCCGGATTTTCGCCGGCGGCGCTTTTCCGTCGCGGCGGTTTGCGGCTTATCATTGCCGTTGCCGCAGTCATCGTCATCGTGGCGGCGGTGATTTTCGGCATCGCAAAAATTTTCGGCGGGAACGCGGAAGAAACCGTTGCCGCGCAGAATGTTGTTGTGCGCCCGACGCCGGACACGCAGGTCTATGAATTCCAAGTTTCGTCCAAAGTCGCTCAGCGCGTGACGATTTCCGATTGCTACGGCGCGACCGTTCCCGGCGTCGAGTCCGCGAAACTTTTCGACAGCCAGATTTCCGCAAACGAACCGCTTCTGCTGAAAGGTCGCGGCGTGTTGCTCGTCAGCGACGGCGGGAACAACAATCTCGAAATCCGTTTCCCGAAACTCGAAAAATTGCAGGCTTCGCAAAACGCCGATGTTCCCGTTAAATTCGAGGAGTCCGACAAGGGAAATCCGCCGTTTTCCAACGCGGCGTCGTTTTGGACGGCGAATCCTTATCTCCAAGAACAGTGAGAATGCCTCGCGGCGTTCCCGCGAAGAAAAAATCCCGCTTCGTTCACAGGCGGGATTTTTTGTCGGCGTTTTCGTTCGCGTAAGCCGTTCCCGAAATGCGCATCGGGAATAATTTCAATTTACAGCGGCGGGAAGGTGCGTAAAATTTCGAGGAATTATGCCGTTTCTCGAAGGAAAAAAAATTGCGCTCGGCGTGACGGGATCCATCGCCGCCTACAAAGCCGCAGAAATCATTTCTTTGCTTAAAAAAGAAGGCGCCGACGTGCAGGTGCTGATGACTCGGGAGGCGGAAGAATTCATTACGCCGCTCACGCTGAAAACGCTGTCGCGACGCTCCGTCGCCCGCGATTTGTGGGAGGATTCCGCTTCGTGGAAACCGGAGCACATCGATATCGCGGAGTGGGCGGATTTGTTGCTCGTCGCTCCCGCGACCGCGCACGTTATCGCCTGTTTCGCGCACGGACTCGCGCCGGACGTGCTGACTTGCGTTTATCTCGCGACGCGCGCGCCGGTGGTCATCGCTCCCGCGATGAACGTGAACATGCTTGCGCATCCCGCAACGCAGACGAATCTCGAAATTCTGCGGGAACGCGGGAACGTAATCGTCGAGCCCGACGAAGGCATGCTCGCCTGCGGCTACGAGGGCAAGGGCAAACTCGCCGCGCCCGCGCGAATCGTCGAGCACATCGTCGATATTTTCGGTTGATTGCGGGAACGGCGGACGCAGTGCGTTTTTACTGTTGCGGAAACGGAGGAAATCGGGGATATTCCGCATTATGCAACTGCAACATACACCGCGCGTCGCTCTCGTCACGGGAGCGGGAAGAGGAATCGGCAAGGCGATTGCCGAACAGCTTGCGGCTGACGGGCACACCGTCATCTGCGTTTCGAAAAATCCGGCATCGTGCGGCGGAGTCGCCGAAGCCATCGTCGCCGCCGGCGGGAAGGCCGTTGCCAAAGCGACGGACGTTTCGGACGCTGCCGCCGTTGCCGCCGCCTGTGAGGAAATTCTCAAGGAATACGGCGGCGTGGACATTCTCGTGAACAACGCGGGAATCACCAAAGACGGATTGATGATGCGCATGAGCGAACAGGATTGGACGGATGTGATTTCCACCAACCTCTCGAGCGCGTTTTTCTGGATCAAAGGGCTGATGCGTCCGATGACGAAGAAACGCTGGGGGCGCATCGTGAACATTTCTTCCGTCGTCGGCGTGCAAGGCAACGCCGGTCAGGCGAACTACGCCGCGGCGAAGGCAGGGCTCATCGGGCTCACGAAATCCCTCGCCAAGGAATTTTCTTCCCGCAACATCACGGTCAACGCCGTGGCTCCGGGTTTCATTACGACGGATATGACCGCCGTTCTTCCCGAAGAAGTTCAGCAGAAAATCAAGAGCGTCATTCCGCTCGCCCGCTTCGGCGCTCCCGCAGACATCGCGGGAACGGTCGATTTCCTTTGCTCCGAAAACGCCGGATACATCACCGGACAGGTTTTTTCGGTTGACGGCGGAATGGCGATGTAAGACAATCGCGGGAACGTTGAGGGCGGCTTCACCGAGTCGCCTGACACGTTTTAAGCACGAGCCTAATTTTTCTAACAATCAATAATCCAAAATTATCATCATGTCAGACAAAACTATCGAACAGCGCGTCAAAGAAATCATCGTCGAACAGCTCGGCGTCAATGAAGAACAGCTTACGCCGGAAGCCTCGTTTATGGGCGACCTCGGTGCTGACTCTCTCGACACGGTTGAGCTCGTCATGGCTTTTGAAGAAGCCTTCAAGGACGAAATTAAGGGCGAAATCCCGGAATCCGATTCCGAAAAACTCAAAACCGTCGGCGACGTCATCAAGTACATCGAAGAGAAGAAGGCCGCTGCGTAATCGCAGGGCTTGACCGCTCATCGCCACGTTTTTTTTCAACCATTAATCCCCAATTCCAAGTGCAAAACGAATCGAAGACGCAGAGAGTCGTCGTGACCGGGATTGGCGTCATTTCCCCTATCGGGAACGATAAGCAGACTTTTTGGGACGCGCTCGTCTCCGGAAAGTGCGGCATCGGCACCGTGACGCGTTTCGATACGACCGACTATGCGTGCAAAGTCGCGGGAGAAGTCAAGGATTTCTCCATCGACGGTTATATGGATCCGAAGGAAGCCAAGCGCAATGACCTTTATACGCGTTACGCCGTTGTCGCGGCGAAAAAAGCGATGGAGGACGCCGGGCTGAATATCGGAGATGTAGAACCGAGCCGTATCGGCTGCATCATCGGTTCCGGCATCGGCGGAATGGAAACGATCGAAACGCAGTCGCAGACTCTTTTTGAAAAGGGACCGCGGCGCGTTTCGCCGTTTATGATTCCGGCGCTCATTTCCAACATGGCAGCCGGGCTCGTGGGGATTCTCTGCAAGGCAAAGGCCGTCAATTACAGCACGGTCAGCGCTTGCGCGTCCGGGTCGCACGCTTTGGGCGAAGCTCTTCGCCACATCCGCCACGGCGACGCCGACGTCATGATTGCCGGGGGCGCCGAAGCCGCGATTACTCGCCTCGGATTCGCCGGATTCGGCAACATGAAAGCCTTGTCCACAAATCCCGATCCCGCCACGGCGTGCCGTCCGTTCGACGCCGCCCGCGACGGGTTCATCATGGGCGAGGGCGCGGGGATTCTCATTCTCGAGACCTACGAACACGCCGTTGCGCGCGGAGCTCGCATTTATGCGGAATTCGCCGGCTACGGCGCGTCCTGCGACGCCTATCATATCACTTCTCCGGCTCCGGACGGTTCCGGGCTTGCGATTTGCATGGAACAGGCGCTCGCCGATGCGGGTCTTACGCCCGACGACGTGGATTACATCAACGCGCACGGCACCTCGACTCCGCTCAACGACAAGTTTGAGACGGCGGCGATTAAGCGCGTGTTCGGCGAACACGCGAAAAAACTCGCAGTCAGCTCGACGAAGTCCATGACGGGGCACCTTCTCGGCGCCGCCGGCGGCGTGGAAGCCGCCGCGACCGTGCTCGCCATCGCCAACGGAATCATTCCTCCGACGATCAACTATCGCACTCCGGATCCGGAATGCGACCTCGACGTCGTTCCGAATGAAGCCCGCAAGGCGGAGGTCAGAGTCGGCATCAGCGACAATCTCGGATTCGGCGGGCACAATGCCGCGCTCGTGTTCAAGAAAGTCTGATGCGCTTTTTTTGAAAAAAAGACGGACGCCGTTCACGCTTCCGCCTTTTTTAATATTCGGATTTCCCGCTCCGCGCGGGAACGCTTTTTCGGTTTTTCGGGAACGGTTTCGCGTTCCCGGATTTTCCGAAATTCCCCATTTTTGCGATTTTTTGACGAATGAAAGAACTGTTCAATAAGCTTATCGGCAAGGACGATCGTTTCTTCCGCCTGCTCGAATCCGCCGCCGAGGAGGCGCACAATTCCGCGCTGATTTTGGAAAAACTTTACAAGGAAGTCGGCGGGAGCGACGGCTTCGAAAAAACGCTCGAAGAGCTCAATTTTTCCAGAAAAAAGGAAAAAAAGCTCGTGTTGGTTATTTCCGAATACCTGTGCACGACATTTTCCACGCCGATTGAGCGCGAAGACATCGAGGCGCTCGCCAACGCGCTCTACAAGGTGCCGAAAGGAACTTACAAAATCGGCGAACGCCTTTCCATCTGCCCGGAACAGTTCACGTCCGACATCGTCCAGAAGCAGATTTCAATGCTTACGCGGGCGACGGAAATCGTTGCTCGCATGACGGGAACGCTGCGCGCCATCAAAGAAGTCGAACGCATTCAGGACGATTACGAGCTTGTGCAGACGATCGAGGGCGATGCCGACCGCCTCATGGTCGGGCTGTTGCGGGATCTTTATCAGGGCAATGTTTCCGCGAAGGAAGTCATCATCCTTAAAGATATGTACGAACTCCTTGAAGACACGATTGACCACTGCCGCGATGCGGCGAAAGTCGTTTTTCAGGTCGCGTTGAAATATTCCTGAGCTTTTGTTTGCGGGAACGGCTTCCCTACGGAAAAAAATGGAGATTTTTCTCGTCGTCCTTTTTGCAGCCTTGGTGTTTGAATACATCAACGGCTTTCACGATTCCGCAAACGCGATTGCGACGTCGATTTCGACGCGTGCGCTGATGCCGCGCACGGCGATTATGCTTGCCGCCGTGATGAATCTTCTCGGCGCGCTTTGGGGCACCGCCGTCGCGAAAACGATTTCCGAAGGGCTGGTCGATGCCGTTGCCGTCAATATGCACGTGATCGCGGCGGCGCTGATGTCCGGAATTACGTGGAATCTGATTACGTGGTGGTTCGGAATCCCGTCGAGCTCTTCGCACACGCTCATCGGTTCGCTTTGCGGGAGCGCACTTGCGAAAACGACGGAGAGCAATTTTTCCGAGCTCGCCGCCGCCGCGCATCACGTGCTCCCGGCGGGCTACGCTCCCGGCGAAATCGATTGGAGCGTGCTTTTCTGGTCCGTGGAGGGCGGAACAAAAGGGCTTTGGCCGAAACTCGTGATGCCGATGCTGCTTTCTCCGGTTATGGGATTCGTGCTCGGCATGATTGTGATGACGATCTTCTTCATCATTTTGAGAAAAGCGAAACCGGCGATGGTGCAGTTCATTTTCAGCAAATGCCAGATTTTTTCGGCGGCGGGAATGGGTTTCGCCCACGGCACGTCCGATGCGCAGAAAACGATGGGCGTCATTACGCTTGCGCTTGTCGCGGGAACGGCATCCGGCGCGTTCGACAGCAATCCGTCGTGGTTGCATTTTCTGCAGGAACCTGAGGGCGCGGACGTTCCCGTGTGGGTGAAAATCACCTGCGCGCTCGTGATGGCTGCGGGAACGGCGGGCGGCGGTTATCGCATCATCCGCACGATGGGGCACAAAATGGTCAAACTTTTGCCCGTGCACGGATTCGCGGCGGAACTTACTTCCGCGACCATTCTCATCGGAACTTCACAGCTCGGAATGCCGGTTTCGACAACGCACGTCGTTTCGACTTCCATCATGGGCGTCGGCGTCGCCAAAGACGCAAGCCGCGTGAATTTTTCGACGATAACGCGCATTCTTTGGGCGTGGGTGCTGACGCTTCCCGTGTCGATGTTCCTCGGCTATTGCATTTACAACGTCATCGTTTGGCTTCTGCCCGTCACTGCGGGAACGCCGGCGTGAGTTTCCCGCAAAAACGCCGGCGCGTTCCCGTGGGAACTGCGATTAGCGGTTGGCGCAAACAGCC
>CAVFCB010000036.1:0-3198 GCA_963620895.1 Bacteroidaceae bacterium
GCCGTAGGCAAAAATGAAGTAATCATTTTCCAACCTACACCTTACACCCTACACCTTCTAAAAGCTCCTTGCGGGAACGCGGCGGGAACGCCAAAATCGCGCTTTCGGTTTTCCTTTTTTCTTTTTTTTTCGATGGATGTTTTAAGAATCAGAGGCGGGAACGCGTTGCACGGCGAAATTTCCGTCAGCGGCGCAAAAAACGCCTGTCTGCCGTTGCTCGCGGCGACGCTTTTGACCGATGAGCCCTGCGTTCTGCGCAATGTTCCCGACCTGAGCGACTCGCATTTCATGATCGAAATTCTGCGGCATCAGGGCGCGCACGTCGAACCGCTCGGCGCGAACGCGTGGCGCATCGTCGCGGGAACGCTGCAACCGAAAACGCCTTACGAACTCGTGCGAAAAATGCGCGCGTCGATCTGCATCATGGGCGCGTTGACGGCGCGACTGAAATGCGCGGAAATTCCGTTGCCGGGCGGATGCGTCATCGGACAACGCCCGATCGATCTGCACGTCAAAGGTCTGCGAAAACTCGGTTGCACGATCGAAACTCGTTCCGGCATGATGCGCATCGACGCCTCGCGCGCGCACGGCGCCTACGTATTTCTCGGCGGGCGCTACGGCAGCACGGTCACGGGAACGTCAAATCTCGTGATGGCGGCGACGCTCACGCCCGGACTCACGCGCATCGACAGCGCGGCGTGCGAGCCCGAAATCGTCGATTTGTGCAGAATGCTCGTGAAAATGGGCGCGAAAATTTCCGGGATCGGGTCGCCGACCTTGCTCGTCGAGGGCGTCGAAAAACTTTCCGGTTGCGAGCACACCGTCATTCCCGACCGCATCGAAGCGGGAACGCATTTGCTTTGCGGCGCGATTACGCGCGGCGACGTCGTTGTGCGCGGCGCGATTTCGGAGCATCTCGGAGCGTTTTTGGACAAGCTCGACGAGGCGGGCGTGCCGCTCGAAATTCTCTCCTCGACGGCGATTCGCGTGCGCGGCGATCTCGTGAAAAATTTTCGTCCGATCGACATCGTAACGCTCCCGCATCCGGGTTTTCCGACGGATTTGCAGGCGCAGTTCACGGCGTTGCTCGCGCTCGTTCCCGGCATCAGCATCATCACCGAACGCATTTATCCGAATCGTTTCATGCACGTTCCCGAGCTGTTGCGCATGGGCGCGGACATCGCGATCGAAGGTCCGAGCGCGATCGTCAAAGGCGTTCCCGCGCTTTCGAGCGCGCCCGTGATGGCGTCGGATCTGCGTGCATCGGCGGCGCTCGTGCTCGCCGGGCTCGCGGCTTCGGGCGAAACGTGGGTGCAACGCATTTACCATCTCGACCGCGGCTACGAAAAATTTGAAAAACGGCTCGCGGCGCTCGGCGCGGACATCGAGCGGCTCAAACAGGAAGACATGCCGAGCGCGCTGCGCGGCGAAGCGTAAATGTTTTTTTCCCGTTTCAGCGATGCGCACGCGCATCTGCCTGCCGATCCCGCGCTTGACGCCGCGGTGCGCGTTCCCGCGGGCGCGCGCATTTTGCTGAACAGCGCGAAACTCGCGGATTTTTCCCGCGTCGCGGCGCTTGCGGAAAAATTTCCTGCGGAAATCGTTCCCGCGTTCGGCGTGCATCCGTGGTTTGCGGAAGAATGGAACGCCGATGCGAAAAAAATTCTGCGGGAACGGCTCGCCGAAACGCCGGGCGCCGTCGTCGGAGAAATCGGGCTCGACCGTTGTCGCGGGAACGCCGAAGCGCAGGAAATCGCGTTTCGCGAGCAACTTGCGCTCGCGGCGGAATTTCGCGTTCCCGCGACCGTGCACTGCGTTCGCGCGTTCGGCAAAACGGAAGCGATTCTGCGGGAATTTTCCCGCGCGGGAACGCTTCCGCCGATTCTGCTTCACGCTTACGGCGGCTCGCCCGAACAGGCGAAAGCTTTCGCAAAACTCGGCGAAATCGCTTTTTCCGCGCCGAAAAAAACGCTTCCGCCGGAATGCAGGGTCGTTCCCGAATCCGATCAGGCTTTGGGCGCCTGAAATTCAGAAATTAGGGAAATTTCTATTTTTTCCGCCGGCGGCGCGTTCCCGCGAGGACGAGCGCGAGCGCTCCCGCGAACAAGCCGAACACGGACGGTTCCGGAATCGAAAGCGTGAGCATGCCGGAATCCGCATTGTAGGCAAAAGCGTAATCCGATTCTTTCCACGACAGCGCGCCCGTTGCGGATTCGTCCCACCAGCCGACGTGCGCGTTCGCGTCGTTGAAATCAAGCGCCGATTCCGCCGCGATTTGTAGCGAAATCGTTGAGCCGTCCGCGGCGGTGAGCGCCGCGAGCGAGGAAATGTCCACGTAAACGCTCGCGCCGTCGGAAACCGTCACTTTCCCGCCGTTTTCGGCGGTGATGAGCGGCGTTCCCGTAGAGCCGACGAAGAGTTTCAGCGCCTGATTTTCCGCCGACATCGAAACTTCCGTTCCCGCGCACAGCGTTGCGCCGGAGAAAACGGAGAGATCGCCGGAGAACGAGCTCGTCGCCAATTTCGTCGTGCCGGAAACGACCGCGAGCGAGGAATTTTCCGCGAAAGCGCCCGCAAAAGTCTGCGTTCCCGCGCCCGAAGTTTTGACGTTCACGTTTGCGAGCACTTCGCCGTAGAACGTGTGCGATGCGCCGGCGGCAGTGATGATTTCCAGCGTGCGCGCTTCCGTTCCCGAAGAGAAATTCGCCGATCCGCTCGGCGAACTCGCCGAAGCATTTATCGCGAAAACTTTCGTGCCCAGACCGAAATTCTGATTGCTGTTCAGCCCGGCGATCGCGGAATCAAGTTTCAGCCCGAGACCGAGCTGCTTGGTATTGTTCCCGCTTCCATCCGCACCGGAGTTGGTGCCGAAAGTTACGGTCGCCGCCGACGTGTCCGCGCCGTTGAGCACAACGGCGAGCTTGCGGGTGCCGCCGGTCCCCGCCGTGACTTTCGCTTCAAGCGTTCCCGCAAACGCGCCCGTGCGCGCCGCCGCCGTTCCGTCTCCCAAAACAAAGGTCGAAACGTTCATCGTATTCGCGTTCCCGTCGAGCACGAGCTTTGTTCCCGCGGCGCCGCTGAGCGACGAAATGCTCACGTGTTTGCTGTTGTTTGCGACTTTCAGCGTTCCCGTCTTGCCGCTCGCAAGCGAAACATCGCCGAGCGAAATCGCAAGATTCGTCGTCGAGCTTCCGAGCG
>CAVFCB010000036.1:3410-16791 GCA_963620895.1 Bacteroidaceae bacterium
CCGTTGATATTCGTCGTGCCGTTATTGAGAATGAAATTTTTAACGGTTGTCTTGCCGTTAAAATTCGTCGTGCCGCCGCCGGCGTTTGCGGTGAACGTATCGAGTCGCGTTTCGCCCGTAACGGTCAGCGTTCCCGCGCCGTTTTTGGAAAGATGCGAACCGAAAATTCCGCCGGTTACGGTGAAACTTGAAGCGTCGTTCGTGAGCAGTTGCGAAGCGCCGTCGAGCGTGATGTTCCCGGCGAACGTCTTCGTCGTGCTGGCGGCGATTTGGAAATTCACGCCGTCGGCGAGGCGGTAGGAACCCGTGCCGATATTCGATTTCGAAAGATCGAAACAACCGGCGGCGATGTAAGCCGTTCCCGCGAAAGCATCGCTGAGATTCAGCGTGCTGCCGTAGGCACCGGCGTTGAACGCGACCTTGACCGTTCCCGCGCCGGAAATTTTGTCGTAGGCAACGCTTTTTGCGCCCTCGCCTCCGACGGCGCCGAGATCGAGCACGGAGCTTGTGCTTTCGAGCGCGAGCGCGTCCCACGAATACGCGCCTGCGGTGCTTGCGGCGTTCGCGAGCGTGAGCGTTTTTCCCGATGAAACCAAAATCGACTCCGCCCGGAACGTATTCGTCGCGGAAGCGTTCACGGTGAGATTTTCTTCGACGAGAACGGTGCGCGCGTCAACGGCGGCGCCGAGCGTCAGGTTCGCATCCGCGGTTGCGAAAATGACGGAATCGCGGTCGTAGAATTTTTCCGTCGATTCCGTGTCGGAATCGGACACGGTGAACGCCGCGGAGGTTTTGTCCCACGTTCCCTCCGTGCCGCCGTTCCAGCGCAGAGTATAACTGACGGAGCCGCCGAGCGTCAGCGTTCCCGCGGATTTGTCGAAATCAAAAGTCGTGCGCCCGCCGAGCGCGATTCCGTTCCAGAAAACATTTTCCGTCGAAAGCTCGACGCCCTCGAACGTTGCGCCGTCTTCGACTTTGAAAAGTTGCACCGTCAGGTTGCTTTCGCCGAAATCGTTCGAGTCGCCGTTCAGCCGGAGGCTCATGTTTTCGCCGAAAGAAATCGTGCCGGCGGTCGTTGCGAGCACGGGCGTATTCGCGTCCGTTCCCGCGGTGTAAAGATTTGCCGTTCCCGTGAGCGCGAGCGTGCCGCCGTTTTCGACGGAAATCTCGCCGAGCGAAGTAAAGGTGTCGGCGAGCGTCACGGTCGCCGAATTTTTTACGACGATCGCCGAGGTGTCGTCGCGAAGCGAAACGTTTGAAAGCGTGAGCGCGGCGTTGTCCTGCGCGACGATTTCGGAAGTGTTGAGCGAAATATTTTTCAGCGAAAATCCGCTCGCGGAGGAATCGCTCGGCGTTCCCGCGAAAGTCGCGACGATGTCGGAGAGCTGCGAGGTGCCGTCGTCCGCGCCGACGATTGCGGAATACGAAAGCGTCGCGCCTGCGGAAAGCGTTCCCGCGTCGGCGGCGTCGGTTTTCCCGGCGAGCGTGATGCCGGTGCCCATCGAGAGCGAACCGTTCTGCGCGACTTCGAGCGAACCGAAACTCAGCGTTGCGCCCGCGTCAAACGTCGCCGTTCCCGTCACGCGCAACGTATCGCCGATGCTATACGTTCCCTTGCCGCCGAAATGCTGATCCGTTCCCGCGAGCGTGAGTCCGCCGTTGCCGGAAGCGACGGTCAGCGTTCCCGAAAAGTTTGTCCAATCGCCGGAAAGCGAGAGCGCGCCCGCGCCGGTTTTCGTTACCGTTCCCGTGCCGTCGAAAGCATTTGCAACGCCGTGGTCGGCGGCGAAATTCAGTTCGACGGAACCGGAGTTCGTGATCGTTCCCGTGCCGAGCGCGGCGTCGTTGTTCGCGTAAGTCGTCGCGCCGCCGTTATCGGAGAAAATAAAACCGAACGCCGTCGTGCCTACGGATTTGAAACCGCCCTCGAAGCCGGAAAGATCGCCCGTGAATTTGAGTTTGTCCGTGACGTTGACTGCCTTTCCCGTACGATTGACGAGGAAAAGCCCGTCGCCCGTGAATTTTCCGGAAAATGTCGTCGTCTTTCCGCTGCTTCCGTTATCAATTTTTACGGCGTAATCGCCGTCGCCGTTTTTCAGAATGAAATTCTGCGCAAAGGTTTCTTCCTGTGTGACCCACGAATTGACGGCGTTCGTGAGCGTAATCGTCGCATCGTCTGCGGCGAAATCGTTGAAGTTGAGATTGCCGTTGCTCCAATCGCCGGAAATCGACCACGCCGTTCCCGCGGATTTGTTTGTGACGGTGAGATTGTTGTCCTTGCCGGCGTTGACGATTGACGCCGTTCCCGCGAAGCCCGTCATGTCCGAAATCACGAGTGCGCCCGCGCTCCCGTCAAACGTGTAATCGCCCTCGCCGGAAAGCGTGCCGAGCGTGCCGTTGGCAAAATGCGTTGCGGAAACGCCGGCGCCGACTTCGATCGCGCTTCCCGCCGCCGTTTCGTAGGCGTTCGCCGCCGAGCCGAGCGTGATGCTCGCCGCGTCGTCGGCGGAATTGCTCAGCGCGAGCCGCGCGTTTTTCGTTTCGGAAAGCGCGGAAAGATCCGAGAGCGCGATGCCCGCGTTCCCGTTGAGGTCGAGGTTCACGATGTCCGTTCCCGCGCGGAGAAACGCGGAAACGTCGCCCGCGTTCGAAGTGCCGTATTTCAGCGTGCCGCCGTCGAAAACGACGGTCGTCGTTCCCGCGAGCGCGCCTGCGGCTTCGAGCGAAAGCGTTCCCGTGCTTTTGAGCGAAATCGCGGTATCCGTCAGCGTTCCCGCGGCGGACAGGCGAAGCGTGCCGCCCTCCTGCACCGAAGCGCCCTGCGCGAAAACGTTTCCGCCCGCGTTTGCGAGATTCAGCGTGCCGTCGGCTCTAACGACGAGCGAAGCGGTGTCGCCGGAGAGTCCGCCCGTTCCCGAAATTTCATAAAACGCTTCTTTCGCGAGCATCGTGCCGACTTCGGCGCTTTCGCTCAGCACGACTTGTTCGGGCGTTGCCGCCGCGTTGTCCGACGCGACGCCGGTTTTGTCGAAAATCACGGAATCGCCCGCCGTGAACGCGACGTCGCCGGATTTTTCCGAATTCCAGTGAACGCCGGCCCACGCGCTGTTCCCGTCCTGATGTTTCCAAACGAGACGCCCGTCCGCATCGACGGTGAGCACGAGCGCGCCGCTTTCGAGTTTGAGCGAAAAGCGGTTGCCGGAATTGTTCGCGAGCGAGTAATTTCCCTCGGTAAGCGCGTTCACGGCGTTGCCGGAGAGCAATGTGTAGTTGCCTTTCTCGAGCGATCCGTCGGAATTGAGATCGATGAAAATTTTGAGCGCGTCCGTCGTGAGCGTTCCCGCCGAAAGCGAGCTTCCCGCCGTTCCCGATGTGAAATCGTAGTGCAAGGCGAGCGCGGTCGCGGCGGTCGTTTCCGCGCCGGAGTCCGCGTCGGTCGTCGTCGTTCCCGTGCCGACGATTGAATTGAGCGTGAACGTTTTCGTTCCCGCGAGCGAAAGTTCGAGCGAATCCGTGAACGCGATGTTCACCGAAGACGCGATTCCGCCGTTTGCCGCGCTTTCGAGCAACGTGAGCTGCGTTCCCGCGCCCGCGGAAATCGTGCCCGCAAACGCATTTGCGGAGTTCCCGCCGAGCTCGATGCACGAGCCCGCCGTGAGATTCGCCGTCGTTCCCGTGCCGCCCGTAATCCCGCCTTCCAAGCGCAACACGCTGCCGCTGTTCGACGAAAAAGTCGCCGCCGTTCCCGCGAGCGCGACGGCTCCCGTGAGGCGAGTCGTGTTCTGCGCGGAAAAAAGCTCCGCTTTGTCGCCGAGCGAAAATGCGTTCCCGTAGGTATAGACGATTTTTTTGCCGGCGCTTTCGGAATTGTCGAATTGCAAGCGCAATCCCGCGTTGAGCGAAACCGTGCCGCCGCCGAGCGCCGTCGAAGTCGTGCTCCGGTAAGCGCCGCCGCTCACGCGCAACGCGAAGCCGTCGGCGCCGTTCGCGTTCTGAATTTTCAGATTTCCGTAATTGCTCGCCGCGTCCGCTTTGAAAGAAAGCCCGCGATCGCCGGCAACCGTCAGCGTCCGTTCGGCACCGCCGAGAATCGCGCCGTAAATCGCGCCGTCCTTGCCGTTCCCGTAATTCCACGAAGCAACGGTCGCATCCGTCGCGAGCGTGACGTTCCCGTAAACCGTCGAGCCGCAATCCACCGAAAGCGCACCGAGCTTTTTCCCGATGTCCACGGCAAAACGCGTGTAGCTATTGTCGCCGCTACTGCCGTCCTTTCCCGCGAAACCGCTCCCGTTGAGAACAAAATTCGTGTAAGTGCTGACGAGATCCGCGTTCGAGGCGTTGACGTTATTCGTCACGCGCACCTGCGAACCGGACGTGACTTCGACGGTCGCGTTTTTCAACGCGTCAAGATTGCTGACGCCGTTGAGATTTTTCCCGACGAGCAAACGCGAGTTGCCCTCGACTCTGACCGTGCCGTTGAACGCTTCCGTCTGCGAAAACAGAACTGTCGTAACTTCGGAGTTGGTGACAGAGGGGAACCAAACTATATACTTCGTAACCGACACCTGATTTACGCGCACGACGACGGTTCCCGTTCCCGTAACCGTCTGATGAATTTTTGCGTCGTAGTAATTCTGCGTAGTGTTGGTGCCGTTCAGCGTCAGATCGAGTGTTCCGTTTTCGCCGATGTAAATGGTATTCCCCGCCGAAGCGATCCCGAAAGAAGAATATGACGAGCTGTTGCCGCTCGCTGCTTTGAGCGTTCCCGCTTCGATGCTTACCGTTCCCGTGAAAGCATTGTTGGCGCCGAGCGTCAGCGTTCCCGCGCCTTGTTTGACGAAATCGATTGCCGCGGAATCGCTGCTGCCGAGCGCACCGCCCGCCCACGTCGCGTCGCTCTCTTGAATCACCGTGAACGCGCTGCGTTCGCTGCCGAGATTTTTGACGGCGGCGCCGCTTTCGATGGCGACGTTTTTGAGTTCGACGTTTGCGCCGGCGATGTCGAGCGTCGCGCCTTTTTTCAGCGTAACGGAAGACGCGTTTGCGAGCGCTTTCCCGTTTTCGAATCCGACGGTGATCGAGCCGTTGTCGGGAATCTCGGAGTTGTCAACGAGCTTTGCGCCGATGGTGACGGCGCCCGTGAATCCGGAATTTTCCTGCGCGAAAATAATTTTTCCGCCGCTCATTCCCTGCGCATCGACGCTCAGCGCGGACGCGCCGGAGAGCGCGGTATCGACGATGAGCGTTCCCGCGCCGCCGAAACGATAGCCGTCCGTGTGCGGCGTGAGCGTTCCCGTGAAGCGCGCGGTTTTGTCGGCGACGGCGCCGAGCGCGATTGTTTTCGAGGAAAGATCGACCGCCGAAGAAGAATCCAGCGAAAGCGCGAGAATGCCCGTCGAAGCATCCGCCAACGCATTCAACATATTCTTGTTGGTGCCGTCGCCGAAGCCCATCACGTTCCCGTATTGAATTTCGAACTTCGCATTTCCGAGCGCGGCGGGATCGTCGTAATCGAGAAAATTATTGATGCCGCCGATGATGATTTCTCCGGAAAAATCGTTGTTCGTGTTGGCGAGAAAAACCGTGCCGCTCGAAATTTCGTTGCCGACGACGAGCGTTCCCGTTCCCGTGAGCTTGGAAAGCACTTTCAGCGTGCCGCCTCCGCCGCCGAGAAGCCACTGACTGTCGGAGTTCGCGGCGAGTTCGAGATTTGACGCGCCGTAGTTGATCGTCTTGCCCGCGGCGGCGCCGATGAAAAGTTTTTGATGCCCGGAAAGATCGAGCGCTTCGGTGACGTCCGCGTCGAGCGCGAGCACGCCAGAAGATTCGCCGGAGATTTTTTCGAGCACCGCCGCGCCTTCGCCGTCAACCAGCAATGCGGCATCGGCGCCGATATTCCATTTTGAAGCATCGTCGGAAATCGTGCCCATCGCGGCGAGCGAAGAAAATTCGAGCGTTCCCGCAGAAACGGTTTTCGTTCCCGAAAATGTGTTCGCGCCGCTGAGCACGAGCGTTCCCGCGCCGGTTTTTTCAAAATTGCCGGTGCCGGAAATCACGCCGTCGTAGCGCAGAGCGACGTTTGCCGTCGTCGCGCTGACTTTCATCGTCGCGGAAGTTTCGAGCGAGACGTTCCCGCGCAGACCGACGATGTCCGACACGTCCTCGCGTTGCCCGCCGCAAACGGATTCGGACGCGGCTTTGACGACGTCGGTCATTTCAAACGTGCCGCCGCCGAGCACCTTGACGTCCGCCGTCATCAACGCGTGATCGGCGAGGCGGAAAGTTGCGCCGTCGTTGACGGTGACGCCGCCCGCGCTTTCGAGCACGGCATACGTCCAGTCGCCGGAATCGGAGTAGGACGCGTGCGTCGTGTTTGAGCCCTGCAAAACAAGCGTTCCCGCGCGGACTTCGAAACCGCCGGAATTTTCGGACGTTCCCGTGAGTTTCCACGTCGAAGCGGAATCCGCCGCGTCATAAACGACTTTCAGCGTTCCGGAAGTAGCCCCCCCCCCATTTTGCGACCACGTTTTCGAGTCAGCGTCGTAGGAATAAGAATCGGCGTTCCCGTCGAGGAATCCGCCCTTAAACGTTCCCGCGCCCGTGAACGTGAAAACCGAATCTGCGGGCGCGCTCGTCGCGTCGTCGAGTTTGAAATTGCCGATTTTTGCGCCGGAGTCGGTGTGATTGATCTGATCCCAGCTGAGCGATTGCCCGTTCAGATTGAGCAAACCGCCGCCGATGCCGAACGTGAATGCGTCCGCGCCGCTGATTTGCCCTTCGCGCATGAGCACGATTTTCGCGATGCCCGCGCTGAGCCGTATCGTTTTCGCCGCATAACCGCCTTCGCGGTCGAGCCGCACTTCGCCGAGGTAGAGCGGATTCAGATTTTCATCAAACCGCTGCACGCCGCCGCCGACATTGAGCGAAATTTCATGATTTCCGGAGCCTTGAATGATGAGATTGCCCTCGCCGACCTTGCGCCATTCCGTTCCCGCGGCGCCGGAAAAATTCGTCGTGAGCGTTGCGCCCGCATTGATGAGAAATCCCGCGCTGTTGAAATTCGTCGTTCCCTCGACGCCGGAGCTGAGCAGGAAATTTCCCGAATTCACGGTAACGGAACCCGCGCCGAGATCGATATCCTGCGCGAGGCGAATTTCCTGCGTTCCCGTGCCGGCGTTGTTCCAAACGATCCCGCGCGTGGCGACGAGCGAGCTTCCGTTGGTGATTCCGTGAAACGCCCACGTTTCGCTCTCGCGGGAAAGCGCGCTCGCGCCCCACGAAATGACATCGCCGGCTTCTTCGAGCGAAATGCCGTCGCTGTTGAACGCCGCCATCTCGTTTTGCCACGCCGCGGAATTGATGCGAGCCTGCAAATACGCGCCGTAGCCCACGTTCGTGTAAGCATGCGTCACGGCGCCGACGTATTCGAAACAGCCGGACGCTTCGTTGTAAGCATAGACGGGGCTTCCGCTGTCGCCGCTTTCCGCCGCAATGGAGAGCGGGAGCGTGCTGTTGCGGTAAAAATCCGCTTCGTAGGCAATGTTCCCGTTTTGCACGGAAATACGACCGGGAGTAAAAACGATCAGCCCGCCGAGCGGTTTGCCGCCGGTGGAAATCGAAGAAACGCCGCCGCCCGCTTTCGCAACGTAGGGCATTCCCGTGCCGAGGCGATAGAGCGTCAATTTCTTGCTCAGCGCGGAATTGACGAAACTCGCGCTCGCGACCGGGTTGTAAGTCGCTTCCGTGACGAGTTTGCTGAGGCGCACCAGCTCCTGATCCTCGTAATGTTGCGTGTAGCCCGCCGTTTTGTAGGAAGAAATTTCGTTGCTCGTCTTCGTGAAAAATTTCACGGTGGACTTGTCCGGATCCGAGGCACCGACGTGTTGCGCCGTGGCGAGAAATTGCGCGCCGATGAGCCCCGCGCCGCCGTTGCCTTTCGTTCCCGAAATGAAATCGGCGTAGCCGCTCAAATTCGGCATCAGGGAAATCGTTCCGCCGAGCGTGCCGTCCGTGCGATAGACGGCGATATTTTTCGCTCCCGCCGAAAATGCGCCGGCGTTGGCGGCAAAATCAAGATAGAGCGATTTCGCATAATCGTGGCGAATCGTTCCCGCGGAAAGCTCGTTCGCGGGAACGGCAAACACGGCGGCAGAAACAGTCGCCGCAAGCATCAGCGCACGACGAGACAGAGGGGAACCGGTAGAAGACTTCATAGAGCAAAAAAGCGTTCTCATTTTCGCCCGCGGCACCGTTCCCGCGCAAGGATTTTTTATCGACAAAGCTCAAAAAAAGGCGTTCCCGCGGGGCAATCGCCGCTAAAAGCCCGCACAAAAAAAATCCGCGCAGATTTGCGCGGATTCGCAGGTAAGAAAACCTCGGTTTCCCGCTATTTTTTGCGCTTTTTCTCGATTTCGGGATACCAGACGGCGAGCCGCGCGGACGCGCCGCGGGAACGCGCGAGGTCGCACGCTTCCTGCAAAATTTTCCCGCGAACGCAATCGGGCGCAAGGCGGCGATCGAGCAAATCCGCGTAGAGTTTCAGCGCATCATCCGCGCGGGAAGCTTTGGCGAGCAAACGCGCCGTCGCGAGCAACAGTCCGGGATTTTCCAGTTCGGGAACGCGCACGGGAATCGCGCGGGAACACGCGCCTTTTTCCGCAAAATCTTTTTCCGCGAGACGAAAATTGAGCGCGAGTCCGGGCGCAAACATTTCTCCGTTTTTCAAAATTTGCTTGGCGGCGGAAGCGTCCCCGCGCGCTTCGGCAAGATTCGCCGCACGCAGAAACGCATACTGCGAAAGGCGCGTCGGCAAACCGCTCATCGCCGCCGCCATCTGCGCTTCGGGAGTTTTCGTGAACGGACGATAAAGCGGATCGCCCACGAAAACGCCTTGCCAACTGAAAACGGGAATCGAATACGCCGCCGCTTCGCCCGCGCTCATGCCCGCGGCAAGCGCTTCAAGAAAAAGTTGCGGTCGGTGAGTCATGCCGAGATACGGTTCGAAGACGTTCCCGACGGTCGCCGTCGCGCCGCGAGCGACGAGCCCCGACGTCCACGTCGTGCGGGAACGCAAAGTCGTTGCGGAAAAACTGTGAATGTGAATCGCGATCGCGCCGGGAACGAAACGGAAGTTCGGATCGCGGAAAAATCCGCCCGTCTTTTCGGAATACCAACCGAAATAAAGCGCGAGCGCGTCGTAGCGCGAATCCGCGTCCGCGAGCGCGCGGGAACGCTCGACGCCGGTCTCGAAACCGAGCGCGCGCGTCGTTTTCGCGCATTCTTCGAGCCAGAGATCGCCTTCCTTGTGCGGCCCGCCGATATCGATGAGCGCACGACCGAGCAGCCCGGTTTTTTCCGCGGCGACGGCGTTGTCCGCAAGCGCCTTGGCGTCCGCCGCGCTCACGCCGTCGAGCCGCGCCACGCGCAGAAAAAGTTGTTTCAGCGCGCCGCTTTTTTCGCGATGTTCTTTGAAAAACGGATTGACGACCGCGCCGTTCGCCTCCGTTCCGGGAACGCCGAGCAACGCGATTTCGGAATCGACGGACGCGCAGTTCACGGCGAGCGGTCCGGAGCTTGCGGCGCCCTCGCCTTCGGATTTCGGCAAGCGCGATGCGTCGTTTTCAATGCGCAGCGGCACGCCGCGGCAAAGCACGACGAAAGAAACTTTTTCGCTCTCGGGAGCGGCGCACCATTCCCGCACGGCGGATTCGGAAATGAGGAGCGGCGCGCGCCCGAAATCGTCCGCGGGAACGCCGTCGGGAACGCTTCCGGCAATCAGCCCGCGCGCGGCGAACTCGCGGCGCAACGGAGAAAAAACGTTCGCGGAAAATTCGTTCCACGAAATCGTTTCCTTGCGCGGGAACGGGAGCGCGACGAGGTTCGCCTCGGGAACGCCGCGCGTTTGCATGTAGTGCGCCGCAACGTCGAGCGATTCCGGATCGTCGGCGTTGGCAACGACGATGACGCGTTCGTTTTCGGGCGTTCCCGCATCAAATTTCGCGAATGCGGACAACGGAAGCGCCGCGCAAAGAAAAAGGAAAATCGAAAATTTCATGAAAAAGTTTTTTTGTTTTTTACGCGTTGCGTTTTTGTCCGAAGCCGCTCCGCAAAAGCAGGCAAACGGCGTGCACGGCGATGCCCTCGCCCGCGCCGAGCGAACCGAGTTTTTCGTTGGTCGTCGCCTTTACGCCGACGCAGGACGCGGGAACGCCGAGCGCCGCGCCGAGCCGCTCGCGCATCGCGGGAACGTATTTTCCGATTTTCGGGCGTTCGGCGATTACGGACGCGTCCACGTTGCCGATGCGCCAGCCGAGCCGCGCCGCTTCCTCCGCCGCCTTTGCGACGATTTTCAGCGAATCGATGCCCGCGCACGCGGGATCGTTCGGCGGGAAATAGTGCCCGATGTCGGGAAGCCCGGCGGCGCCGAGCACGGCGTCGGCGATTGCATGCGCGAGCACGTCGCCGTCGGAATGCGCGACGGAGCCGACGTCCGATGGAATTTCCGTGCCGCCGAGCACGCAGCGCCGCCCGCGTTCCGTGCGGTGAATGTCGTAGCCGATGCCGATGCGCATCGGAGAAATTTCATCTTCGTTCGTCATGCCTTTAATGAAACGGCGTGCGCGCCGAGGAAGCAAAGTTTTTTTGGCAAAAAAAAGCGCCGCGTTCCCGTGAGAATTTTTCTGCGGGAACGCGGCACTTTTGCGGGAACGGCGCGAAAGCCGCTCACCTGTCCGCCGAAAGCTTTTCCCGTTTTTTTCTGCCTTTTTTCACGGGAACGGACGGGAAAACGAACGTGAGCGCTCCGTTTTTCGCGTCCGCCTTAATCGTTCCCGCGGCGAGCTTTCCGTTGCGCAGAATTTCCTCCGCGAGCGGATCTTCGAGATTGCGTTCGACGGCGCGGCGCAGCGGTCGCGCCCCGAATTTTTCGTCGTAGCCGGCATCCACGAGAAATTGCAACGCGGCATCGCTGAGCTCAAGTTTCACGCCCTGCGATTCGAGGCGCTTCGCAACGTTCGCCGTCTCGAGCCGCACAATCTGCGTGAGGCTTTCTTTCGAAAGCGGACGGAAAAAGATGATTTCCGTAAGGCGGTTGAGAAATTCCGGTTTGAAGACGCGCTTGACCTCGTCGGAAAGCCGCGACTTCGTTTTTTCGAAATCGACTTCCGCGTCGAGCCCGACATCGAAGCCCATCGCCGCGTTTTTCTGCAAAATATCGGCGCCGACGTTGCTCGTCATGATGAGAATCGTGTTGCGAAAATCGACCGTGCGACCGAGCGAATCCGTGAGCCGACCGTCTTCAAGAACTTGAAGCAAAAGCTGAATCACGTCGGGATGCGCTTTTTCGATTTCGTCGAAAAGCACGACGGAATACGGTTTGCGGCGCACCGCCTCGGTGAGCATGCCGCCCTCTTCGTAGCCGACGTAGCCGGGCGGCGAACCGATGAGCCGCGAAACGGTGTGCTTTTCCATATATTCGGACATGTCGATTTGGACGAGCGCGTCGCGCTGCCCGAACATGCGCTCGGCGAGCGTTTTCGCGAGATGCGTTTTGCCGACGCCCGTGGGACCGAGGAAAAGAAACGAACCGATCGGACGGCGCGGATCTTTCAAATCGGCGCGGGAACGCCGCAACGCGCGCGCGATGACCGTGCAGGCTTCGTCCTGCGCGACAACGGTTTTGCGCAAATCGTTTTCGAGTTCGAGCAATTTCTGCGACTCGGATTTTTCCATGCGCGTAAGCGGAATTCCCGTCCAATCGGAAACGACGCGCAACACGTGATCCTCCGTGACGGGCGTCGAGGCGGAATCGCGTTCCCGCCGCCATTCTTCGGTGAGCCGATCGCGCTCGGCAACGAGTTTCTTTTCCTCGTTGAGAAGCGTTCCCGCGCGTTCGTAATCTTCCGCATCGGACGCGGATTTTTTCTCGGCAACGATTTCGTCGATTTTCTTTGAAATTTCGGCGAGCGTCTTCGGCGGCTCGAACGAATCGATGCGCACGCGGGAACCCGCCTCGTCAAGAATGTCGATCGCCTTGTCGGGCAAATTGCGCTCGGTGATGTAGCGGTCGGAATAACGCACGGCGGCGATGATCGCTTCCGGCGTGTAGCGGCAACGGTGATGCGCTTCGTATTTCGGCGCAACGCCCTGCAAAATGCGCACGGCATCGTCAACGGACGGCGGCTCGACTTTTACGCTTTGGAAACGGCGTTCGAGCGCGGGATCTTTTTCGACGGATTTGCGATATTCGGAAAGCGTCGTCGCGCCGATGCACTGAATTTCGCCGCGGGAAAGCGCCGGTTTGAGAATGTTTGCCGCGTCCATCGATCCCTCGGCGCCGCCCGCGCCGATAATCGTGTGCAATTCGTCGATGAAAAGAATGACGTTTTTCGCGCGGCGGATTTCCTCCATCACGAGCTTGATGCGCTCTTCAAATTGACCGCGATATTTCGTTCCCGCGACCATCAACGCAAGATCGAGCGCCACAATGCGCTTGCCCGCAAGCAATTCGGGAACGGAACCCGAAGCAATCGCCTGCGCAAGCCCTTCGACAATGGCGGTTTTGCCGACACCGGCTTCGCCGATGAGAACCGGATTGTTTTTCGTGCGGCGGCACAAAATCTGAATGACGCGGCGAATTTCCGCCGAGCGCCCGACAACGGGATCCGTCTCGCCGCGCCGCGCAATTTCAGTGAGATCGCGCCCGAACGCTTTCAGCGCAGTCATTTTTTCCGGACGTCCCCGCGCCGCGCTTTCGACGGGATCGCGCATCGGCGGTTCGTCCTCGTTCCCGCCGGGCGAATCCGCCGGCGCAGAATCAAGCGCATCGTTCCCGCCGGCGGCAACGCCGAAAATGTCGCCGCTCTCGGCAGGCATTCCCGAAGCCGCAGGATCGAGTTCGACACGCACTTGCTGACGCGTTTTTTCGAGACTGAGCCCGCGCGAAAGAAGCACTTTCGCGGCAAAACCCTCGCCCTCGGCAAGCAAGCCGAGCAAAAGGTGCTCCGAGCCGATGTAATTGTGACCGAGCGCTTTCGCTTCGCGGCGAGCAAGCATCAACACTCTCTGCATGCGCGGCGTAAGCGAAACGGGATTGGAAATTTCCACATTCTCCGGACCCGGACGGAGATGTTGCCCGACAAACGCGCGCACCTGCTCGGGATCGACGCCGAGCCGCACAAGCGCATTGTGCGCAACGCCGTTGCCGAGCCCGAGCAAGCCGAGAAGCATGTGCTCCGTGCTCACGTAATTGTGGTGCAGATGCGCCGCTTCGTTCGCCGCGGCACGCATGGCTTCTTTCGCCCTTTTCGTAAAATTGTCGTCGTTGTTCATTTCTGAGAAGAAAAAAATATATGCAGATTCAATGCCAGATTTTTTTGCCGAA
>CAVFCB010000037.1:0-16483 GCA_963620895.1 Bacteroidaceae bacterium
AATTCCTGCGGGAACGGCACGGCTTCGGGCGAAAGCAAATCGCAACGCGCATCGTAATACGGCGTGCGAATTCCGTAAAAACTCAAAACCGTGGGGTAAATAAAATCGTGGGAAACGATTCCGAGACGCTTCGAATTTTCAACCAGCACACGATATTTTTCCGGATTCGCCTGCTTGAATTTTTCCGAACACCAAATGAAAAACAAAACGTGGCGCGTTTCCTTGCGGCGATAGCAAGGCGCGCAACGCGACCAATAATCGTCCTCGCCGAGCATGTCGCCGTGATCGGCAACGTAAATGTAAACGGCATTTTTATCGCGCAGCGCGTCGATTGCGTTCCCGCAAAAATCATCGGTCGCCACGAGGCAATTATCGTAGCCGTTCACGCGCGTTTCGTTTTCCTCGTAATCTTTCGCCGCCGGTTTGAAAATCTCGTATCGGTCGCGATTGTAAAGCGTTGCGGGAACGTGCGCGCCCTCGCCGTAATAGAGATAAAAATTTTGTCCGTTCGCCTCCGCGATTTTTTCGCGCACGGGAACGAAGAGCGAATCCGAGGTTTCCTGCGAGAACGTTTTTTCGCTCAAATTTTGCGTGATTTGCATTAACGCCGAATCGTAATAGCTGCCGCCCGCGCTCATACTCGAAAAGAATCCGGACGTCGCGATTCCGTTCTGATTGAGCGCGGGAATGAAACTTCCGTGGCGCATCACGGGATCGAGCACGGTCGCCGGCGTCAGAATTCCCAGCACGGAAAGTCGCGTCAAAGTCGAAAACGAAACGCATTTCGGGAACGAAATCAGATTTCCGTTTTCAAATTCCTTTTGCATACGCGGCATCGTGTTGCGCGCATAACCGTTGAACGGCGCGTGGTCGGCACGCACCGATTCGCCGATGTGCAGAAAAACTATCGGCGCAGTTTTTTCGGAATCGGGAACGCGTGTCGTTTCGGTTTCCTGCTTTTCGATTTTTCCCAGCTCCCGCAAAACCTCGACATCGTTTTCGACAAACAATTTGGAATCGCGAATCAGCGGTAAAATCCGATAGCGCGGAAAAACGCCGGATGAAATTATCGGAAGAAAAGCGAAGCCGACCAAAATCACGGGAGCGCCCCAGAGAATGATTTTTCGCGGCGGGAACAACGGACGAATTTTTCGAAGCAAAAACGCGAGCGCAAACATCGCCGCAACGAAGCCGACCACCGAAAGCACGGCGGGAACGTTGATGAATCCGACCGCTTCCTGCCAGTGCGTTTGCATGATGTCCGCCATCAGCCCGTAAGAATACGCGAGTTTGAATTTGATGCCGATAAACGCGAAAAACGCCGACGTGAAGAAAATCAGGCAAAGCAAAATTCCGCTGATCCACGTGCGCAAATGCGCGAGCCACGCAAAAAGAAGCGTCGTCCAACCCAAGCAAATCGCGAGCTTCAGCCAACGTGAAAATTTGTCCAACGTAAATTCCGGACGTGCTTCCTCTGGCGGCGAAAAATAGAAAAGCCAAATGACATTGATCGCAATTCCCGCGAGCAAAATCCACGGGATCAGTTTCTGCGTGAGCCGAAAAATAAACTTTTTCATCAGAATTCAGGAAATAGCTATGTTAACATTGCTATTTTTATTAAGATAAATAGTCAACAAAGTTATTTTTGATAACGGCGGGAACGCTAATCTATGCGGAGTGAAAAAGAAAAAGATCTGCCAGTTGGGAATTCGCCTTGATGAAGATTTTGCCGAACGCCTGAAATCGTTTGAAGCGACGACGGGAATTCCGCAGGCGGCGTTGGCGCGCGCCGCATTGGAAGCCGCGCTGAATTTTTACTCCGAAAACGGGAAAATCACGTTCCCGCTGCGTTGTCTCTCCGTTGACGACAAGTAAAACGAACTTTCTTCCTCGCTGCGGACTATTTGAGCGAACGCGCCTTTTCGCGCGCTCCGTTTTTTTCTTTAAGCTTTAAGCGGGCGAAGCGACGCACTACGCTTTCCCGATATGTCAAAAGTTTTAGTTGCACTTTCCGGAGGCGTGGACAGCGCCGTTGCCGCGCTCCTGCTCAAGCAAGCCGGGCACGATGTGCACGCCGCCTACATGCGCACGTGGATGAACGAAGAAGGCGGAAAATTTTTCGGCGAATGTCCGTGGGAAGACGATGTGGCGAACGCCCGCGCCGTGGCGGAAAAACTCGAAATTCCGTTCAAAGTCGTCGATCTCATCAACGACTACCGCGAACACATCGTCGCCTACCTTGTGGACGGTTATCGCAACGGCGTAACGCCGAATCCCGATGTGCTGTGCAATCGGGAAATGAAGTTCGGCGTGTTTGCGCGCAAGGCGTTTGCGGACGGTTTTGATTTTGTCGCAACGGGGCATTACGCGCGGAAACGCGAAAACGCGGACGGCTCGGCGGACATTCTCTGCGGGAACGATCCGAACAAAGACCAAAGCTATTTTCTCGCGCTGTTGCGGCAGGAGCAGGTGCGCCGCGCGCTTTTTCCCGTCGGGCATCTGCTGAAACCGGAGCTGCGCAAAATCGCGGAAACGGCGGGCTTGCCCAATGCCAAACGCAAAGACAGCCAAGGCATTTGCTTCATCGGAAAAATTCGGATCAACGAATTTCTCGAACAATACATTCCCGACAAGCCGGGAAAAATCGTGAACACGGCGGGAACGGTGCTCGGCGAACACAAAGGACTGCACCGCTACACGATCGGACAACGCCGCGGGATCAACGTGCCTTCAAACGCGGACAACGAATACTACGTTGTCGTCGCCAAGCATTTTGAGGAAAACGAACTCGTCGTCGCCTTCGATCATCCGAACGTTCCCGGACTTTACGTGAACGAATCCCGCGTGAATCGCCTCTCGTGGGTCAATCGTCCCGTGACCGAGCGTTGCGAAATTCTTGCCCGCGTGCGCTACCGCGATGCTTCGACGCCGATCGTCTTCACGCCCGACGGGAACGGCGGCGCGCACATCGCCTACAAAAAAACGCAACGCGCAATCGCTTCCGGGCAAATTCTCGCGCTTTACGACGGCGACGTGCTTCTCGGCGGCGGCGTTTACCTGTGAGCGCCGTTCCCGCGCGGGAACGGCGTGTTTCCGCACGAATGCGCGCGCGTCAGCCGAGCTGCACGCGTTCGCCGTTTTTCCAAAGATCTTCGAGCGCGTAATTTTTACGTTGCGCTTCGGAGAAAATATGCACGACCACGTCGAACGCATCCACGACGCACCAGCCGCTGTTCGGCTCGTTTTGCACGCGCACCTGCCCGGCGGGAACGACCTCTTCGATCGCCTTTTCCAACTCGATGCGCAACGCGCGCAAATGCGGATCGGACGTTCCCGTCGCAATCACGCAATAATCCGTGACGGGCGATTTTTCGCCGAGGAAAAACACTTCGATCGCCGAGGCTTTTTTCTCTTCGAGCGCGGCAACGCAACGCCGTACGAGTCCAAGCCCCGCCGAAGGAATTTCGGTCGCCGCCGCCGGCTTTTTCGCAACGGCGGTTTTCTTCGTTGCGGCGGCGGACGTTTTTTTGGCGGGAGCCTTTTTCTTTGTTGCGGGCGCGCGTTTCGCGGGCGTTTTTTCAGTCGTTGTTTTCTTGGCTGTCGGCATGATTTCGGTAAAGCTGATTTTCGCGAATGATAGTTAAAACGGCGGGCGGCACGCAATCGCGGAGTTCGTCGAATTTTCCGGCGGCGAGCTTCGCGCGGATTTCCGTCGAAGACATCGCGATCGGCGGGAGCGTCAGCGGCACGACGCGGGCGATTTTTTTCAGCGTTTCGGGAACGTCCGGAAGCGTTTCCGCATCGCGGCGCATCACGGCGAAAACGACTTTGCGGCAAAGGCGTTCGGCGTCGCGCCACTTGTCGAGCTGCGCCAACTGATCCGCGCCGAAAATCCAAAAAAGCCGCGCGCGCGGGTATTTTTCCTCGAAATGCTCCGCCGTAAGAATCGACCAACTTTTTCCGCCGTGAGAAAGCTCAAAATCCGAAATTTCCGCGCGCGGGAACGCGCCGACCGCCGCTCGAAGCATCTGCAAACGTTGCTCGGGAGAAGCGCCGGGCGCGCGTTCCTTCAACGGCGACTGCGCCGCGGGAACGAAAATTATGCGATCGAGCCGAAGCGCTTCGCACGCCGCACGCGCCAACGCCAAATGCGCCGCATGCGGCGGATCAAAACTCCCGCCGAAAATCCCGATGCGCGGACGCCGAAACAGCGGCTCGCCGCGCGCGGGAACAGGATCCGCGCCGCCCGCCGACAACGGCGAACAACGCAAAATTCGCCACGCCGCAAGCAGCGTTCCCGTAAAAAATCCGTATTCGAGCAACGCTTGCCGCGCGTATTCCGAACACGTCGGCGTGAACCGACAAAAACCGTTCCCGCCGAAAATCGCATGCAGCGCAGGCGAAACGATGCGCCGGTAAAACGAAATGCCGGCAAGCCCGAACGCCACGCCCGGACGACGAAAAATTTCCCGAACGCGCGAAATCATCGCTCGCTCCCCGAGGCGGCGGCAAGGCGGGATTTTTTCGCAACTCCGGCGACAATGCGCCGCGCCGCCTCCAAATAACGCGCCGCAAGACGATCGTGCGGCGTTTTTTCAAAACCTCGGCGCACAATCACAATCACGTCCCAACCCGGCGGGAACGCCGCCGGATTTTTTCTGAAAATTTCGCGAAACACACGCTTCGCGTAATTGCGGTGAACCGCGCGGTTGCTCACCATTTTTTTTGAAGCAATCACCGCAAACCGCGGGAACGCCCGCGCCGTTCCCGCACCGGGAACCGGCGGTGCCGCGTTAACGACAAAAGGCCCGCAATTGTATCGCGAGCCTTGTTCCCGAAGCCGGGAAAAATCGGCTTGAAGCCGAAGTCTGTGCGCAGCGGGAAACCGCATCCCGCGCAAAAGAAAACCGATTAGTCGGCGAGGCGCTTGCGCCCCTGCGAACGGCGGTTGGCGATGACCTTGCGGCCGCCGCGAGTCTTCATGCGGGCACGGAAACCGCACTTGCGAGCGCGGCAAACTTTGGAAGGACGGTAGGTCGGTTGCATAGCTGTCTAATTGATTAAATGTTAAATAGGAACGGACAGAAAACCGTTTTTCGCACAACAATGCAAGAAGAAAATCGTATCTCGGTTCATTTTCGCTGTGCCTCAACAAAAACGACACCGAAGGAGAATCGCGTTTTTCGGGTTATGCCTCGTTAAGGAGTGTTCGCTTAGAATATTTCACGCCGTTCCCGCCGGCGCGTTCCCGCCGCGCGAAGCGTTCAACTTTTTGCCCGACCGTAAAAAGCTCGACAAGCGACAACGGGAAGAGGAAAATTGCGGGAACGTTTTTCAATCTTTTGGAATTTTTACAATTATGAAACCGGTAGTATTCAACAGTACACTCCTCCGCGATGCGCACCAGTCCCTCGCGGCAACCCGCATGAGCACGGCGCAGATGCTCCCGATTTTGGACAAGCTCGACGCCGTCGGCTACGGTCGGCTCGAAACTTGGGGCGGCGCCTCCATCGACGCCGGGCTGCGCTTCCTCAAAGAATTTCCTTTCAAGCGCCTCGACGCCATTCGCGCCAAGACGAAAACGCCCCACATGATGCTTATGCGCGGGCAAAACATCGTCGCCTACAATCAGTCGCCG
The DNA here is from genome assembly GCA_963620895.1 of Bacteroidaceae bacterium. Lineage (GTDB taxonomy): Bacteria > Verrucomicrobiota > Verrucomicrobiia > Opitutales > UBA953 > Spyradosoma. The sequence goes on from CAVFCB010000037.1 coordinate 5,639, forward strand.
GACGATGTCGTTTCCGCGTTTGCGACGCAGGCGATCAAGCACGGCATGAACACGATCCGCATCTTCGACGCGCTCAACGACCCGCGCAACATGAAGACGGCGATCGAAGCCACGAAAAAAGCCGGCGGCGAAGCGCAGGGCACGATTTGCTACACGAACAGCCCCGTGCACACCGTCGAAGGTTTCATCAAACTCGGCTGCACGCTCGCGGACATGGGCGTCGCCAGCATCTGCCTCAAAGACATGGCGGGACTCGTTTCGCCGCGCGCCGCGTTTGAAATCATCAAGGGGCTCAAAGACAACGTAAAGGTGCCGATTTACTTCCACACGCACGAAACGACCGGGCTCGGCGCCTCTTCCTACCTCGCGGCGATCGACGCGGGCGTGGACGCGGTGGACGTTGCGATTCGTCCGTTCTCCGACGGCACGGCGCACCCGGACCACACGCGCATGATGGCGCTTCTCAAAGGGCATCCGCGCCGTCCGAACTACGATGCGAAGCTCATCGAAGAAATTTCCGCCTACGAAAAAGGCGTTTACGAAGAACTTTCCAAATTCACGAGCCACAAAAACGAAGTCGTCAACATCGACGCGCTTCGCTACGAAGTCCCGGGCGGCATGCTCTCGAACTTCCGCAACCAGCTCAAAGAGCTCAAAATGGAAGACAAATTCGAAGAAGTTTGCGCGGAAATTCCCTACATCCGCGAAAAACTCGGTTGGATTCCGCTCGTCACGCCGACTTCGCAAATCGTCGGCACGCAGGCGGCGATGAACGTCAAGTTCGGTCGCTGGAAACAGTTTATTCCGGGCGCGATGGACATTGCTCTCGGCTACTTCGGGCAGACGCCCGCGCCGGTCGATCCCGAAATCCGCAAACTCGCCGCGGAACGCGCGAAAAAGGATCCCATCACCTGCCGCCCGGCGGATTTGCTCAAGCCGCGAATGGACGATCTGCGCAAGGAGCTCAAAGAAAACAATCTCCCGACGGACGACGAGCATTGCGTGATTTACGCGATGTTCCCGCAGCAGGTCAAGGAACTCTACTTCCCGCCGAAGGAAGAGCCGAAACCCGCCGCTCCCGCCGCGAAACCCGCCGCCGCTCCCGCGGGAACGGCGCCCGCGATTTCCGCGCGCGCATCCGTCTCCGGCAACGTCACGAACCTGTCGATGACGGTCAACGGCGTTTCCCACGCCGTGACGGTCGAAGAACTCGCGTAAAAATCGCAGGTTTTCGCGCCGAAAAAAGCGTTCCCGCGGTTGCTTCGCGGGAACGCTTTTATTTCTGGCACTAATGTTGCAAGAAAAATAGAATTTTACGAAAAAATTATGTGCGAAGAAGACGAAAAGAAGACGAAATCGGAAGATGCGCCGGTCGCAGCACTGATTCAGAAAGAATTTCTCAAGCAGAGAAAAATTTTCCTTTGGGGCGCGGTGGAAGACGCCAGCGCGCGCGACATCACGGAAAAACTCCTTTACCTTGAAGCGTCCGCGCCGGGCGAGCCGATCACGTTTTACATCAACACGCCGGGCGGCTCGATTACGGCGGGAATGGCGATTTATGACACGATCAAACTCATTTCCTCGCCGGTAAAAGTCATCGTCACGGGCATGGCGGCGTCGATGGGTTCGATTCTGCTGAGCGCTCCCGCGAAAGGCAATCGGTTCCTTTACCCGCATGCGCGCGTGATGATTCACCAGCCGCTGATTATGGGACAATTTCAAGGTCCGGCGGTGGACATTCACATTCAGGCGCAGGAAATGGAACGCACGCGCGACGAGCTCAACCGCATTCTCGCCGCCGCATCGGGGCAACCGCTTCAAAAAATTGAGAAAGACACCGACCGCGACTTTTATCTGACGGCGGAAGAAGCGATCGAATACGGACTCGCGGACGCGATTGTTTTGCCCGACGGATCGACGCCGAACGCCGACGTTCCCGCGCGAAAAAAGAAATAACGTTCCCGCGAGAAAAAGGATGTTCCGATTTCCGACAACGGACGAACTGCGTTCCCGCGCGCGAGGCTTCTGGAACCGCTCGCTCACGAACAAGCTCGTCGTCGTGTGCACGCTGATCTGCATTGCGCAGGAAGCGGAATTATTTTGTGCGCCGATGCTGACGCTGAACGCGCTTTGGATTCGCAGCGGCTTTCTGCTGAATTTTCTCAGCTACGGATTTTTGCACGGCGGTTTTTGGCACCTTGTGCTGAACATGCTCGCGCTTTATTTTGCGGGCAACGCCGTCGAACGCTACGACTCGCGCGGGAACGCGCTCGCCGTTTTTCTCGGCGGAATCGTTGCGGGCGGGCTGTGCTGGTTTGCCTCCGTTTCCGCGCTGGCGGCGGTTCCGATCTCGCAAACACTCGTCGGAGCATCGGCGGGCATCGCCGCGCTGTTTGCGTATTTTTCCATCGCCAACCGTGAAGCGGAAATCCGCGCCCTGCTCTTTTTCGTGCTTCCCGTTCGCATGCGCGCGTGGATGCTTTTTGCGATTCTCGCCGGAATTTCGGTGCTCGGATTCGTGTTTTTTGAAATTCCGACATTGCGCGGGAACGCGACGCAACAGACCGTTGCGCACTCCGCGCACCTCGGCGGTGCTCTTTTCGGCGCCGCCTACGCGCTCGTCGCCGAACGCCTGCGCACCGCACGCGGGAACGCCTTCCGATTCTTCCGCGGTTGACCGCCGCGCCGATGCTTTTCTCCACTTTTTTCTCAAAAAAATTTTACGCCATGAAAAATTCTCGGATTTTGCCTTTGATTTTCTCCGCCGCGGGAACGCTCGCGTTCGCCGATCTTCCGCCGGAAAACCCGCCCGCAATCGTCGCGCCCGCCAAGGAAAATCTTCGCTACACGACGACGCAGGAAATGAAAATCGAAACGCGCCTCACCGCGTTTTTCCTCGAACGCGCGCACATTTTGCAGAAAAAAATCGCCGAGACGGACATGGATTCGCTCATCGAAACCGATTGCTCCACGCTCGATTTTTCGAAAATGTTTTTTCTCCAAAGCGACATCGACGCGCTCAAAGCGCGCTTCGTGCCGACGCTCGCGGACTCGATTTCCCGCGGGAACCTCCACGCCGCGTTCACGATTTACGACACTTTTTCTTCGCGACTCAACGAACGCATTTCCCGAATCGAAGCACGATTGAACGAGCCGGAAAAATTCGACCTGAACCGAACCGACACGCTCCAACTCAGCCGTAAGGACGCCGCGTGGCCGGCAGACCTCGCCGCCGCCGACGCGCTGTGGGAAAAACGGCTCACCAACGACATCATCATCGAGTTGCTCGACGACGAAAACGACGGCGAAAACAAAGAAAAAACCGCCGAAGCCAAGGCGGGAACGCCCTCGCCCGAAGCCGTCGCCGCCGCCTGCAAAAAACTGCGGGAACGCTATTCCAAGTGGCGGGACAACCTCGCGCTCGAACCGTGGGAAGTCGAAGAATTTTTCCTCAACGCCCTCGCCGCGCAATACGATCCGCACACTTCGTTTTTCTCCAAACAATCGATGGAGGAATTCGAAATCATGATGCGAAATTCGCTCTGCGGGATCGGCGCCGTGCTCACGATGGACGACGGCTACTGCACCATTCGCGAAATCATGCCCGGCTCGCCCGTCGAACGTTCCGGAAATTTTTCCGTCGGAGACCGCATCGTCGCCGTCGCCGCCAAGCCGAGCGACAAGGAGCTGACGGACGTCGTCGGCATGCGCCTCAATCGCATCGTGCGCATGCTTCGCGGCGAAAAAGGCGTTCCCGTGCGCCTGCTCGTCGAGTCCGGGAACGACCATTCCCGCCAACTGATTACGCTCGTGCGCGACGAAATCAAGCTCACCGAGCAACTCGCTTCCGCGCAGATTTTTGACGTTCCCGCGGGCGAAACGACCGTTCCCGTCGGCGTCGTCAAATTGCCTTCTTTTTACGGAAAAGACCGCTCGAACAATTCCTCTTTTTCCACGGCGGAAGACGTGAAGGAACTTTTGAAAAAACTCAAAGCGGCGAACGTGAAAGCGATTGTGCTCGACCTTCGCAACAACGGCGGCGGCTACCTCAACGAAGCGATCGATCTCTTCGAGCTCTTCGTCGGTCCCGGCGTTCCCGCGTTGCAGACGCAGGGCGTTTCGGGAACGCCGAGCAAGCTGATTACGGGCGGCACGCTCGGACTCGCGAAAAGTCTTTTTTCCTCCACGCCGGAGTGGACGGGACCGGTCGTCGTGCTCGTCTCGAAACTCAGCGCTTCCGCGAGCGAAATCGTCGCCGGCGCGCTTCAGGACAATCGCCGCGCGCTCATCGTCGGCGATCCGCAGACGCACGGGAAAGGCTCCGTGCAGGAAGTCATTCCGTTCAAAACCTACGATTCCTCGCAAGACGCTTCGATTAAGCTCACGCGCAGCAAATGGTATTCGCCCTCCGGAAATTCCATTCAGATTAAAGGCGTGTCTTCGGACATCGTCGCGCCTTCCGTTTACAGCGTGCTTCCGATCGCCGAAAGCGACCTCGACCGCCCGCTCCCGTGGGATCGCGTTCCGTCCGTGCTCGACAACGAAACTCCGGACTGGTTGCGCGCGCCCGTTTCGCCAGAGCTCGTCGCGATTCTTTCGGAAAACAGCCGCAAGCGCCAAGCGGAACTCCCGGAATTTCTCACGCTCAATCGCACGATCGCGTGGGTCGCCGAACGCGAAAAAAATAAGACGATCCCGCTGGGACTTCGCGATCGGCTCGCGTTGCGGGACGACGAAAAAGCGTTCTCGGATTTGATCAAAAGCGAATACGAAGCGCTCAAGGAACAAACGGATTTTCATAAAACCGACGTGAAGTTGGACGCCGCGATCGCGCAGGAAAAAGAATCCGAGGCGAACGGCACGAAAAAAACGACGAAGTCTTCCGCGCGCTCCGCAAAATCTTCCGCCGTTCCCGGACTTTCGAAAAAATCCGGCGAAGACGATGACGATTGGCCCGAATACGATGTGTTGTTGCGCGAAGCCGTCCGAATCGCCGCCGACTGGGTCGAACTTCTCGACGACGAAGAGAAACCCGCGACCGCCGCGAACTGAACGCGTTCCCGCAAGCCGTTCCCGCACATTTTTTTTCGCGAAAAAAATTCCATGCTCGCAGTCATCACCGGAGGCGCCGGATTTCTCGGCAAAACAATCGCGCGGCAATGCCGCGAACGCGGAATGCGCGTCCGACTCGTCGGGCGCACGCCGCATCCGGAACTCGTCGGCGACGGCGCGGAATTTTTTCCGCTCGATATTTCTTCGGAGAAAAACGTTCCCGCGCTCGCAAAAATTTTCGCGGGAGCGGACGTCGTTTTTCACACGGCGGCAAAGGCGGGCGTGTGGGGGAAAATGCGCGATTTCGAACGCGCGAACGTCGCGGGAACGCGCAACGTGATTGCGGCGTGCCGCGCGGCGGGAACGCGCAATCTCGTGCACACGAGCACGCCGAGCGTCGCGTTCAACGGCGGCGACATTTGCGGCGGGAACGAATCTCTGCCCTACTGCGCGGGAACGCTTTCGCCCTACGCCGCGACAAAGGCGGAGGCGGAACGCCTTGTCCGCGCCGCGCATTCGCCCGAGCTGCGCACCGTTTCTCTGCGTCCGCATCTCATCTGGGGAACGAACGATCCGCACCTGCTTCCGCGCGTCATCGAACGCGCGGCGCAAATGAAGCTTCGCATCGTCGGCGACGGCAAAAACCGCGTCGATCTCACGCACGTCGAAAACGCCGCGCACGCGCACTTGCTCGCGGCGGAAGCGTTGCTCGCGGACGCTCCCGCGCTCTGCGAAAATTTCGGCAACGGCAAAGCCTATTTCGTTTCCGACGGCGAACCCGTCGTGCTTTGGGATTGGATCAACGAATTTCTCAACGGCGTCGGCGTTCCCGCGGTTTCCCGAAGCATCAGTTTCAAAAGCGCCTACCGCGCGGGAACGTTTCTCGAATTTTTCTGGAAAATTTTCGGCGTCGCCGGAGAACCGCCGATTACGCGATTCGTCGCGATCGAGCTTTCGCACGATCACTGGTTTGACATTTCGGCAATTCGCCGAGATCTCGGCTACGCTCCGCGCGTCGTTCCCGCCGAAGCGTTTTCCGCGTTGGTCGCCGCGTTTCGCTGAACGCGCGCGCTCAGGAAATTTCGTTCTGAACGATTTGTTCGAGCGTCTGGCGACGGCGAATCAGACGCGCGTCGCCGTTTTCCGCAAGCATCACTTCGGCGGATTCCGGGAACGAATTGTAATTCTTCGCGGACATCGCGGAGGCATACGCGCCGGCACCGCCGATTACGCAAAAATCTCCGATTTCCGCGCGCGGGAGCGCCCTTTCCGCAAGTTTTTCCGGATCGCCGGGAGCGCAGGAAACAAGGTCGCCCGACTCGCAGCAATGCCCGACGACAACGTAATTTTCCGTTTCCGCGGGAACGGCGCGTCCGGATTTTTTCGCGAGAAAAATCGGATGCTGCGCACCGTAAAGACTCGGACGCAACAAATCGGTCATTCCCGTGTCGAGCTTGATGAATTTGCGCCCCGCCGCGCCGGTATCGACGACATCCTGCACGCGCGCGAGAATTGCGCCGGCGTTGGCGACGAGATACGTTCCCGGCTCGATTTCGAAATGCAGTTTGCGTCCGGTTTCCTCGGCGAGCCGCGCGATGGCGTCGCGCACGGGAGCGCCGCAGTCCTGCAAATCGGTTGTCTTTTCTCCGGGAACGCGAGCGACCTTGTAGCCGCCGCCGAAGTCGAGCACTTCGACCGTCGGGAACCGCCGCACCATACCGAGCGACTGCAACGCCGCCTTTTGCCAAATTGCGGGATCGCTTCCGCTGCCGATGTGCGTATGAATGCGTTCGAGCGTGAGCCCGTGTTTTTTCAAAATTTCTTCGACCTCGCCCGCGTGTTCGTGCCAAATGCCGAACGAGGAATCGGGACCGCCGACGTTGGTTTTTCCCGTGCCGCCGGAACCCATTCCGGGATTGAAACGCACGCCGACGCGCGAGTTCGGGAACGCCGCGCCGTAGCGTTCGAGCTGGTCGAGCGAACACGCGTTGAAACGAATTCCGAGCCGCACGACTTCCGCAAAATCCGCCGGAAGCTCCTGCGTCGAAAGCGAAATTTTTTCCGCGGGAACGCCGGCGAGCATCGCGCGGCGCACTTCGTGAACGCTCGACGCGTCAAAATGCAGACCGAGCGAGTGAAACAGTTTCAGCACGGCGGCGGTCGGACAAGCTTTCATCGCGAAACGCACCGTGAGCCCGAACGCGTTCGGGAACGCAAGGCAAGCGGCGGCGTTCCCGCGCAACGTTTTTTCGTCGTAAACGTAAATCGGAGTGCCGAAACGTTCGGCGAGTTCGTTTGCCCTTTCGGCGGAAATGAAGGGATGCGCGTTCATAATTTGTTTTCGGCGGGCGAGTCTATGCAGTCGCGGGAACGGCGGCAAAGCAAAATTCGGGCGAAACCTCCGCGCGCGCCGCGCTCAGCGAATCGTCGTCGCGTTTTTGTCGGCGTGGCGAAGTTGCCACGAATTCCACGAATTGTGGCAAATGACGTAAAACGTTGCGCCCAACGCGATTACGGGCGAGAAAAACGTCAGCCCGACCCAGAGCATCAGCATCGTGTTTTTTTGTCCGACCGACTGCGAACACTCGCGGCGGAATTTCGGCTCGCCGAGGCAAAATCCGCCGACGAAGTTCAGCGCGCACATCACAAGCGTGAGCGCAAAAATTTCCAGCAACAGCGTTGACGGCAAATCCTGTTTCAAAATGTAAGCGGAGCTTTGCGCGCAAACCGTGAACAGCATCAGCATCCACAAATAAAACGAGAAAATTTTCCAACGCCGCACAAATGCCGCCGCACGCGGAATGAAATTGCGGAAAATCAGCGCCGTGACGAACGGCGTGCCGATGAGCAACATCGTTTTCCACGCCATTGCCGCAGTTTCAATATGAATGCTGCCGCCGACAACGAGCGTGGCAAGCGGCGCCAACGCAACCGCCACAAAAAGATTGGTGGCGACGACGCTCAGCGTCACGTAATCCTCGCGCCGATTCAGCAAACTCGTAATCACGGGAGCGGCGTTCGCCGTCGGCGAAATTCCGAGAAGAAACGCGATGAGCGCGAAATCCGAATTTCCCGTAATCGCAAACGTCGCGTAATACGCAACGGCGGAAAATCCGGCGAGAAAAAGCAAAATGCGCAAGTGGCTCCAACCGACGCTCTCGCGGGAAAATTTCACATCGATGAACGCGAAGAGCAACATCAGCATAATCATCGGAGGCACGAAATTGCCCGCGAGCCCGGTCTTGTTGTCGAAAAACTCGCGACAACTTTCCGGCAACAGCGCGGGAACGATGCCGCCCGCCGCCATAGAGCCGACAAGGCAGATCATCCTTCGCGTTCCCGGATTGATGTGAAGATTCATAAGGCGCGAGATGCTACTCCGTTTCGCTCCGCAACGCAAGCGACGCCGCCGCGGGAACGCTTTTTTGAGAAACCGCAAAAGCCGAGTGCGGAGACGTTCCCGTCTGTGCGCATTCGGTATTTTTTCCGCAGGCGAAAAATCAGATCAGACCGATTTCGCGGGCGCGGGCGAGAAATGCCGGCGTTCCCGCGACCCAGCGCAGGCGCGGCATTTCCGAGGAAACTTCGCGCAGCGGGAACGCGGGCGCATCGCGAAAAACAATTTCGCGCCCGGCGGCTTCGAGCATCGCGACGGCGGCGGCGATATCCCAGATTTTCGTGTTGTAATCGACGCTCCCGTCGATTGCGCCGAACGCGTTGTAAGCGAGATTGAGCGCGGCGGAACCTTGGCAACGCACGGCGTTCACGGTCGTGAACGGTTCGAGCTCGCGCATCTCTTCTTTTTTCAGCGGAAAATGAAAACTGATGATGCTGTGGCGATCGTATTCGGGATTGCTCGGCTTCGCGGGAACGCCGTCGTGCGAGAGCGGCACGGTCTTCCCGCCTTCGAGCAGCGCCCGCTGCGCGTGATCGTAGAGAATTCCGTACACGGGAAAACCGTTTTCGAGCAACGCGAGCGAGACGGCGCAGAGCGGAATTCCGCGCGCAAAATTATTTGTGCCGTCGATCGGATCAAGCACCCACGCGAAGCGGGAACGCAGTTCCCGCGCGGGTTCGCCGGGAGCGGGCAAATCTTCTTCCGAGCAAAAATCGTCCTGCGGGAACGCCGCCGCGAGAAATTCGCAGATGCGCTTCGAAATGGCGAGATCCGCCGCCGTCACGCGCGTGTCGTCGCGCTTCCAACGGCTTTCGACTTTGGAAAATTTTTCTTCGAAAAACGGAACAACGGACAACACGGCATCGCGTGCCGCTTTAATGCGCTCGGCGATTTCCATCGCGGTTTTTTCCTTAGAGCGCAAAGACTTTGCGGCAGTCGGCGACCGCGCCCGTCACGGCGGCGGCGGCGACCATCAGCGGCGACATCAGCAACGTGCGCCCCGTCGGAGAACCTTGGCGTCCCTTGAAGTTGCGATTCGACGAACTTGCGCAAACCTGATCGCCGACGAGCTTGTCCGGATTCATCGCAAGGCACATCGAGCAACCCGCGAGCCGCCATTCGAAACCCGCTTCGCGGAAAATTTCGGCGATGCCGAGTTTTTCGCACTGCGCGGCGACGATTTGCGAACCGGGAACGGCGAGTGCTTTCACGCCCGGAGCAACTTTTTTCCCTTTGAGATATTTCGCGACCTGCGCGAAATCCGAGAGTCGTCCGTTGGTGCACGAACCGATGAATGCGACGTCGATCTTCGTTCCCGCGACGGGAGCGCCCGGCGTGAATCGCGTGTAGCGGTAAGCCTCTTCGGCAGTCGCGGCATCGGCGGGAGCGAGCGTTTCCGGACGCGGGAACGCCGCATCCACGGGAACGCACTGCGCAGGCGTAATGCCCCACGTCACGGTCGGCGCGATGTCGGCGGCATCGACGTTCACGACATCGTCGTAAGTGCAGTCGGGATCGCTCGCAAACGATTTCCAGCGGGCAACGGCGGCGTCCCACTCGGCGCCCTGCGGCGCGAACGGACGTCCTTTGAGATAGGCGAACGTCGTCTCGTCGGGATTGACGTAGCCGACGCGCGCGCCGCCTTCAATCGCCATGTTGCAAACCGTCATGCGCTCATCCATTGAAAACGCGTCGAACACGCTTCCGCCGTATTCGTGCGCGAAACCGATTCCGCCGTCAACGCCGAGCAGTCCGATGAGGTGGAGCGCAACGTCTTTTGCCGTGACGCCGGGAGCGAGTTTGCCGTTCACGTTGATGCGGCGCACTTTGAGCGGAGAAAACGCGAGCGTCTGCGTTGCGAGCACGTTGCGCACCTGCGACGTGCCGATGCCGAACGCGACTGCGCCGAACGCGCCGTGCGTCGCCGTGTGCGAATCGCCGCACGCAATTGTCCGCCCCGGTTGCGTGATGCCTTGTTCGGGACCGACGATATGAACGATGCCCTGCGCGCCGGTGTTTGTATCGAAAAAGCGAATACCGTTTTCGCGGCAATTTTTGCGAAGCTCGGAAATCATTTCCTGCGCGATTTTGTCCGGGAACGGCTCGGCGATGCTCGTTGTCGGGACAACGTGATCGACCGTCGCGAACGTGCGCTCGGGGTGTGCAACGGGAAGTTTCATGTCGCGCAACATTCCGAACGCCTGCGGCGAAGTCACTTCGTGAATGTAATGCACGGCGACGAAGAGTTGCGTTTGCCCGTTCGGGAGCGTCGCGACCGTGTGCGCGTCCCAGACTTTCTGAAAAAGCGTTTTACCCATAAGTTCGGGAAATTTAAGCGTGCGACGGCGTTCCCGCAAAAGAAAAATCGCCGCACGGGAACGCGCGGGAGCGAACGT